>CP073692.1:2868342-3222640 GCA_018228665.1 Faecalicatena sp. Marseille-Q4148 | reverse complement strand
TTACTTACCTCGTAAGAAGGTAAGTCCGACGATTTTAGCATCGCATGGCCATAAGTCCATGAAGTTTTACCCTCATAGAGCGATGTTTGTGCGTCAACGTGTCGCACCAAAGATGTTCTCGATCTCCGGGCTTGCCAGAAAATCCTTTACGTTCTGCGTTAAAGCACTCGGAACGCACCCTTTTTTTCGCAGCATTTTCCAGATCGCCACACAATAGCTTGCCGTCAGACGGTCACGGAGCAGCACATGAAATTCGTCGAAGTAACACCATGTGGCGATACCGCGGAGGAAATTCATGGACACCTGCGAGTTTACCAAGTCCTGCATAATGAGCATGGCAATCGTTCGAAGCCCGGCCCCCAGCTTTTTTAAGTCAAGGCATACCAGACGGCGGTTTAAGTCCACGTTGGTTTCATGGTTGAACACGTTAAGGGAGCCCGACACATAAATTTCAAGAGCCGTAGCCAGCCGCACCGCCTCGCCCTCCGGCTGGGAACAGAGCAGGTCATACAGGGTTTGGAGGGTCGGCATTTTGCTTGTTTCCGGGTCCTGCAAGTGTTCCCGGTACATCTGGCGTACACAGCGGTCAATGACGGTACGCTCCACCGGCTGCAAGCCGTCCTTACCGCCGACGATCAGCTCCATCAGCGACAGGATAAAGTCGGCTTTCAGCGCCATCGGGTTTTCCTCGTCGAAGCTCAAATCAATGTCCATCGGATTGATGTGGTGGGGGCTGTCCGGGGCAATCTCGATGACCTGTCCGCCCAGCCGCTTGATAAGGGGCGAGTATTCGCCCATCGGGTCCACCACAATGATCCGGTCACGGGTGGCAAGGAACACGTTCACAAGCTCCCGCTTTGCGGCAAAGGATTTGCCGGAGCCCGGCACGCCGAGGAACAGGCCGTTGGGGTTTTTGAGCTTTTTCCGGTTTGCCATGATGACGTTATGGGAAAGTGCGTTGAGCCCGTAATAGACGGCTTCGCCATCCATGCGGAGCTCCTGCGTCATAAAGGGAACGAAAATGGCCGTGGAGCTGGTCGTCATGCCGCGCTTGATCTCAATGCCGTTATGGCCCAGCGGAAGGCTGGAAAGAAAACCGTCCTCCTGCTGGAAGTCCAGCCGCTTCAAGGTGCAGTTGTATTTCTGGACGATACCCGACACCGTGAACAGGTCATTGTCCAGCTCCCGGCGGGTCGGGGCCATGTTTACCACAAGGAAGGTCAGCAGGAACATCCTTTCATTCCGGCTCTGTAAATCTTCCAGAAGGGTCTTTGCGTCGTTGCTGTATGTTACGAGGTCGGGTGGAAGTATGTCCATGTCGTACCCTGACCGGGCAGCCTTCTTTTGTTCCTCCACCTTCATCTTGTCAATGTCGGAGACTTTGGCCTTGATGGATTTTACGGCGGCGGCCTGATCGACGGTCTGGATATGGAGGGTGATGGTCATTTCCGCATCCATTTCCAAAAGCTCCGCCAGCAGCTTGTCCGAGAGCTCCGAGGCCAAAATCTGCAAGTAGGAGGCAGCGCCCCAAGTCGTCCCCACCCGGAACAGACGGCTGAAACGGAAGTCGAAGCTGTCCGGGGCGATAAAGTCTTTGGTGGAAAGCCCGGTTTTGGGGATCATATCCCATGAAAACCGGAAGGGGGAGCCGCTGCCGGGGTGGAGCTGCCCGTGAAGGAGCTCCAGCCGTTCCAGCCCCGAAAGGGAGCGGCACTTGACGCCCAGCTTTTTGAAGTTCCCGCAAATGTCCGCCTCTACACGTTCCAGCCTTGCCCTGGCGGTGGGAAGGTCGTCCACATTCACGCCGAAGGTCAGGAGCTTTGTGCGGACAATGCCGTTGTTGCTTTTGGCGATCTGGTTTTCCAGCATTTCCACATACTCACACCGGACGCTGTTGTAATCATCGTCCTGCATGGGGATGTTCACGCTGTACCGGCTGCCCGGGCGGCTCCGGTGGTTGAGGAAGGAAAGCTGGAACGGAAGGCTGCTGTCAAAGTAGTTGAGGCAGGCGCTCCACCCGTCAAAGATGGCCGCCTGATCTTCGGACTGTGCGAGCTGGTAGTTGATGTCCTCGTATTCAATGGTTTTGGTGTAATAGCGGTCCGCTACCCGGCACACCCCGTCCCGGTACATTTCCCGGTAAGGGAGGGTCTGCTGGGCGGTGGTGGGAATGTTCTTTCCTTTCGTGAACAGGCCGGTAAGGCCCTGTTTTTCAGGCTTTCTGCCTGCGGGCTTTCCGGCCCTTCTGCTGTTTCGCAATCGGCTGCGCCTCCTTTCTGGCGCTAAGCAGCGCATAGAAGTTTTCGGTTTTGTAAGGCCGCACACGGGGATAGAGGAACCGGGTGCGGATGATGTTTTTCAGCACTTTTTCCAATGGCAGGCCGTCCCGCTCATACATAGCCAGAAAGAAGAACGGGAGCATGAGGCCGATCATCAGGAACATGGCGGCACTGTTCCCGATACTGCCACGGGAAAACAGGTAAGCCGGGAGGCCCACCGCCGCCGCACCGGAAAAACAAACAAGCTGGCGCTTCGTCAGATTGAAGGCCAGCTTTGTCTTGATTTTGGAAAGGTCTTTTGGTACTGGCACATAGGCCATTTAAGTACACCTCCTTAATTGCTTCGGGCCAGCATGGCCCGAGGTTATCTTGCGGCCTCTTTGGCCGGGGCTGTGCTGTGGGCAGCTTCGACGGCTTCTCGTCCGCTCTGCCTTGCCCGCCAGTATTCGGGGTTATACTGCCGGATGGACTGATTGAGTTTTTCTTCAAACTGTCCTTTGTCCTTAATGCGGTCAGGGATGTTCCACAGTTTTTTGTCCAGCAGCTCCCGGAGCACCACACTTTCCTGTGCGTCCTCCTCATAGCAGATATAGCCCTTATCCTTGAAGCCGCACTTTTTCGCCGCTGGGGAGAGGACGGCGGCTACCTCATTTGCCACCATCGTTCCGCCGTGGCTGGCGGTAGATACCAGAAACACCCCCGGACAGAGGGTTTCACAGCTCTGCACCTCGCCCCACGGGGAGCTTTTCGGCGCATGGAACATTCCGCCCGTCCGGCTCCGGTCCGCCTGCATGAGCGCCGCCTTTTCCAAGATGGCGCGAAGTTCCGGGGAAAAGTAGGCGTATTCCCGCAGGACACGGGCGGCGTCCCCGCCGCAGGCGTTCATCAACAGAGTATAGGCGTCGCTGTCCGCTTTGGTACAGCGGCCCAGCAGTTTTCCGTCGTAATAGCAGGCCGCGTCATAGCCCATCCGTTTGCGTGGCATGGTTCCCGCCTCCTTTCTGCGTCGGGCCAGCATGGCCCGAGGTCAACGCTCTGCGCTGCGGCTGGGCTTTTCCTTCGGAGGCCGTTCTGCCTTTGCCTGTTCGGCAGCCGCTTTTCCGGCTTTGAGCTGGTCGCTGATGGACGCACGCCCCACAGAGCCACGCTCCGCCATCTGTTCCAGCTTTGCCTCATAGGCTTGCAGAACAGCGGTGTTGAGCTGTTCCCGGAACTCCTTTGTGACAGGGTAGGCCATATCCCGGTAGCCGCCTTTGCCGTCTGGCTGGCTGGGCATCCCAAGAAAGAGACCCTTGCTGCCCTGTACAATTTTCAGATTTTCCACCACAAAGCAGTCATTGAATTTCACGCTGGCAAAGCCCATGAGGTTTTTCACAGGTTCGATGACCCGCACGCTTACATCCAGCTTTATAGGGGCGGCTGGTGTTCCGCCCGCAGTTTTTTCCTGCATGGATTTCTCCTTTCCGCTTCGGGTCAGCATGACCCGAAGCTGTTACAAGTTTACAGTGCTTTCAACTTCGTTTCCCCACACGTCCCATCCGGGCTTTTTTTCTCTGGCGAACAATTCCACTCGTGGTATATCGCCCATCAGTTCTACAATTTTCCGTCTGGCCTCGTCCGGCTTTTTACTGTGGCGCTCTATCGGGGAAACAATAAGCTGATGAACACCGGCAGACTTACGCTTCGGATGTCCTTTTACTGCTAAAAGACAAATTTCTGCATTGCCTCTGGTCCAATACCCCAGACCGTAAAACCATGAGTAGGAGCGCCGGTTCCTCTTTATCCATACAAAAGCCACAGAACGATAAGAAAAGCCCCATGCTTTAATGACCTTTAAGGCTTCCGGCAGTTGTGGGAATGTTGCCCACAGAAACAAAACGCTGTCTTTTGCAGCCAAGTCGGCCACTGGAAGGGAACAGATTTCTTCAATACTCATAGTGGGATAATGAAGCTCTGCTGATCCCTGCCTGTTTTTCTGCTCATACCGCCACGGTGGATCTGCATAGATTATCGAAAATTTTTCTTTCGGCATGATCCTCCTTTCCGCTTCGGGCCATCATGGCCCGAAGTCTCTTAATGGCAGCCGAAGATGGATTTTGCAAGACTGCCTGTTTTGAATAAGGTAAAACACAGCAGCACCGTATATCCCACGCAGCCCCAGATCGCCCCGATGGGGTCGCCGTCGGTGGCGATACTCTGAATCAGCACCGCATAGATGGCGACACAGACTAAGATCAACAGACCTTGAAAGCCCACCGCAAAGAGGGAGCGGAAATAGTTCTGCCCCATGTGTCCGGTTTCCCTGTTGGGGACTGTGGCAAACGGGATAGGTGCTAAACTTGTGAGTAAATAAATTTCAATCATACGGCCATATACGATGACGAAGATCACGATGTTTAAGGCAATCATGGTAAGCTGGATCAGGAAGGATTGTAGCCAGAGCCCGAACAGAGGGCCTAACTCCATCGCCTCAAGCTCTGTCCGCAGACTGTCCAGCACATCCGGCGTGATCTCTGTCCCGTTCTGGATAATGCCCGCTGACTGCTGTATCACATGCTGGCTCACATCAAAGACCGCCAGCACGATATTAAAGGTGTTCGTCAGGATCATCACAGCCACAAAGGTTTTGAACACCCACTTAAAAAACATCCATGTGTCAACTTCATGGAGGTTGTTGCGTTCTATGAGCATCTGTATCAGCTCATAGGTCATTACAAAAGTGAGGATGACCCCGGCGATTGGCAGAATGGCAGTTTCGGAGATCTGTCGTATCATGGAAAAGACCCCGGCGTTCCAGTCCGCCGGGGTCGTGCCTACCTGTGTGGCGATCTCGCCAACGCTCTGATTGACGTTATCGAAAAGGCCATCCAGATTTCCCATGATACCATCGACGAGCAGACCTTTCAGCCATTCAACGATTGCGTCGATGATAAAGTCCATACATCAGCTCCTTTTCTGGAAAAAGGGACAACGGGTGACACTTAGCTGAACAGACCGGACAGCAGAGGGATAAGCTGAAGGCCGATCAGAACGACACCGCCGCCTGCCATGAGCTGCTTAATGCCCTGTGATTTTGCCGCAGGGTTGTCCGACCCGTAACCTTCCAGAAGGTTGATGACGCCCCATACCGCCAGACCGGCGCCAAGAGCCATGACCAGAATTTTGAGAATGTCGATTGCCTGATTGAAAAATTCCATATACGTTCCTCCATTTTGTTTGTTTGATGGTTTTGGGCACAAAAAAAGCCGCCCACATCGGCGGCGCTTCGGGCCAACATGGCCCGAAGTTACACAAACTCGTCGCTGTCCAGATCATCGAAGTTCAACAGGTCAGCTTCTTCGTCCGTGTCGGAGCTTTCCACTTCGTACACCGTGTATTCGTCCTCTGGCTTTAGTCTCAATGGCCGGTGGCGGAACAGGCTTTCCAAGCGGAAGGCGTTTTTCTTTTTATCAAATTCGGCTGTGTACTTGTAATTCGGGTGCTTTTTCAAGTCATACTTCGGAGACAGGAAGGGCGGGAGTCCCCTAAGCTGCAAGATACATTTATCCCCGGGCATGGTGGTGATCTCGCTGGTGGTCATCAGCTCCCGGCCAAGCCGCTGCATATTCTGGCTGTAACTTTCAGACTGTCCACGGCTTCGGCCCTCGGTCTGCATAGAGATGGTGGCCTTGCCCAGCCAGTTTTCCGAAATATCCTTTAGGGTGGAAGCCTCCCGGCCTCCGAGGAATACGATACTGTCCATGTTGCCCATGATGGTTTCGGAATGGTCTTTGTACAATGCCTTGCACTGGCTCATAGCCTGATAAAAGAGCGTCAGGCTGATCTCACGGGAGCGGATGACGGCCACGATCTTTTCCAGCCCCGGCACCTGTCCGGTGTTGGCAGCCTCGTCCCACAGCACCCGCACATGGTAGGGCAGACGCCCGCCATAGGTGTTGTCAGCCCGTTCACACAGAAGGTTGAACATCTGCGAAAAAGCAAGGGCAACCAAAAAGTTGTAGGTGGTGTCCGTGTCGCTGATAAGGAAGAACAGCGCCGATTTTTCATCCCCCAGCTTATCAAGCTCCAGCTCGTCATAGGACATGATCTCCCGGAGTTGGGGAATATCAAAGGGAGCCAGTCTTGCACCGCAGGAAATCAAAATGCTTTTGGCTGTCTTGCCGCTGGCCAGCTTGTATTTCTTATACTGCCTCACGGCGAAGTGCTGGGGGCTGCGGCGTTCCAGCCCGTCAAACATATAGTCCACCGCATTTTTGAAGGTTTCGTCATCCTCCCGGACTTCCATGCTGTTTATCATTTCCACCAGCGTATTCATGTTGCGTTCTTCCTCCGGCCCCTCAAAGACGATGTAGGCCACAAGGGCGCAGTACAAGAGGGTTTCGGCTTTGGTCCAGAACTCGTCGCCCTCCTTGCCGTCGCCTTTGGTGTTGGCGATCAGAGCGGTAACGAATTTCAAAACATCGCTTTCCGTCTTGATATAGGCCAGCGGATTATAGTGCATGGATTTTGAAAAGTCGATACTGTTGAACACCCGCACCCTGTATTTCTCCCGTTGCAGAAACCGCCCGCACTGGTCGAGGGTGCCGCCCTTCGGGTCTACCACCACATACGAGGAATGGGCTTGAAGGAGCTGCGGAGTCAGCCAGAACCTTGTCTTGCCCGAACCGGACGAGCCGATGACGCAGGCGTTTAGGTTCCGGGCATTGGCGGGTATCTTCGGACGGGTGTTCATGGTAAGGAACTCCGTCCCGGTCAGAATGACATTGTTCTGAAATTTAGGGTCAACAAACGGCTTTATATCCTCCTTTGTTCCAAAGCGGGCGGTGCCGTACTCCGCATCCCGCCGGAATTTTTTCGCCTGCCTGATCTTTGACTGTATCAGCAGATACATCCCAGCCGCACCGGCAAGGCCCACCAGCAGGTCAATACCTCCCAGCCCCGGCCAGTAGGTTTCAAAGGCTTTGGGGAAGGTGTCGAGCATCCCCATGAGCTTTGTCCCGAAGTCTGTGCCGGGGGCGATCCGGTAGGCCGTCCCGATTTTGGAGAAGAACCAGAACACAAAGAGGTACGGCAGGTTTGGGAGCACATATTTTCTGATCTTGTCACTCAACGTCCGTCCTTCACCGCCTCTCTGGTCCGCTGCTTTTCCTTTGCCTGTGTCCTGATCTGCTCCGTGAATTTCCGAAGCTGGCCGAGGATGGAAGCCTTGTCCTGCTCTTTATTCAGCACCTTTGCACTGTACTTCTGGAAGGCCGCTGTGATGGCGTCCGCCTGATTGGCTTTGAAGAACAGCAGGTAATGACCGGGGCTTACTTTATGGAAAGCGTAGTCCACATGGAACTCCTTCGCGATCCGGTCAAAATCCTTTGGAGCTCCCACATAGGGCATGGCGCTTTTGCCGCCATAGTGGTTCATCAGCTTTTTTACGCTCTGGCGTCCCTGCGGGGTCAGCGCCTTCCGGTGGTGCTTTTGCACCGCCCGCGCCACCTTTCCAAGAGCGGCAGCCAGCACTTTTCCCGTGAGCTTCGTTGTCCTGATCGAAAGGGCAACCGTTTTTTGGTTTACTTCTTCCTGCATAAAACCTCCTTTCCGTCGGGGTTCCCGCTATCCGGGAGGCCCCCGTACAATCTCGGGGAACAGAAAACCTCGGGCCAATGTGGCCCGAGGCTTACCGCTCGGCATCCCTGCCGGACGGAGCTTTCTTTTCCGGCTCCGTCTGGACTTTTTTGCCCTGTTCCCGCATGGTCTGCAAGATAGAAGGCTTCTTTTGAAGCTGGGAGGGCTTTTCGCCGGACAGCGGCTTGATACATTCCAAACGGTCAGCCGCCCGGATGGCGTTGTCCGTGAGCTGCCTCTGCCATGCGCCCACGCTGGGAGCCCAGCGAAAGCCGCTGCTTTTCAGCTCGGCCCGGGTGTCAGCGTCAGGCTTTCCATCAAAGAACACCTGCAAGCGGTTGTCCTCCCGGTTCATTTCCACACGGCCCCCGTCGAACTCCCAGCCGGAAAATTTCTGCTGTGCCTGTTTGGAAAGCTGTTCGATACGGGCCCTTACCCGGCGGATTTCCGCATTGTTGTTGGTAAGCTGGTAGCTTTCAAAGGGCCTCGGGTCGCTCCGCCAGCTTGACGCCATGCTTGCTTTCAGCTTTTCAATCTGGTCCGGCGCCAGCAGCGCACAGCCATCCAGCTTGCCATGCTTGCGGTAATAGGCGTTGACTTCCTTCATAATGAGCTGGGAGCGTTCCAGCCCGTCCAGCTTCTTCTGGAGCTTTTCAATGGCTGCCGGGTCATCGGCGCTGATCCCGCCCATGCCGGTACTGCGTATCTTATCCAGCAGTCCTTGAATATGCCGCCATTCCTCCATGTTGCTGTCCCGCGCCCGGTTCTGTTTTTCCTTCTTTCCCACCGGGAAATTGGAAGGCCCGGCGATCAGCACAGAGGGAACCCTCGCGTCAATGGCAAAGCCCTGGTTCATGTTTTCGGCCAGCTTGCGGGCGTAGGTGTCTAACAGATGGTCGATCTTCTCATGGTACATGGGGTCCACCCGGGATTTCTGCTTTTCCGCTATGGCGGCGGCCTTGTCCACCATTGCCCGGTATTCCGCCGTTGCGCTCCCTTCCTTGTAGTCGGAAAAGCTGTTCATTTCTTTTGCCCGGCGGGCGGCTCCTTCATTGATAGGGTAATAGTTGATGGTATGCACCTCCTTTATGCTTCGGGCCATGCTGGCCCGAAGTCTTACCGTTCTTCATGGGAAGGTCCCGCCTTGTCCTTTTTCGGAGCGGGTGGGGCTTCTTGAAACCGTTTGAGTGTAGCGAGAATGGAGTGGACAGGCTCGGCCTTTTCAGGATAGGCAAATATCCGGTGTTCCGGCGGAATGTCCTGCGGCCCGTGGTAATACTCCTTGAAGCCCTCCGGGACTGCCGACACATACCCACCGGGAGCGAATACGCCGCCCTCGTTGATACGCACATCCCGCCCGTATGCCTCATAATCGAAGTAGTTCTGAATGTGCTCCGGTATGTCGATAGTCCCAAGCTCGTCGGCGTAAAGACGGCCCAGCCCTTCATCATCGGAAATATCCGGGTAAAAGCGGTAAAGGTCAAGGTTCTGCGTCAGGTTTATCAAATCCTTCACGCTCCTTGTGTGGTTTCCCAAGACAAGAGCGGCTTCAAAGGTTTCCAGTCCGCCCTTATCCCGTACTTCCAGCAGGGCGTGGCCCAGCTCGTTCAGCTCGTCGATGTTCTCACATTCGTAGAGATAATCGTAGAGCCCCAGCACATCACTGTCAAAGCTGGTAAAGAACACTTCGCTGTACCGTTTCCCGTCTATCCCGATTTTGGCAAGGGCGGCCTGCAACTCCTGTGTCGTCATGGGGAAATGTACCGTTGTCCCTACCTCGATCCCCATTAAGGGGTATAGGGCTGTATTGGTTATATAGGCTTCAAACATGGGCTCATTCCTCCTTTCCGGCCCGGTCAGCCAGCACCTCATAGATCCCGGCCATAATGTAATCGGCGCAAGGGAGGGCAATCGCATTTCCCAGCGCCTTGTAGCGTTGCAGAGGCCGGATCTCCACGCCGTCCGCCCCGTACTTTGTCCAGCCCTCTGGCAGCCCCATCAGCCGTTCGCTTTCCGTTTCCGTCAGAAAACGGATACAGCCGCCCTCCGGGTCGCCCTCATACCAGAAGGCAAAGGGCGTTACATCACTGGCTAAAAGAGTGGGAAAAGGGTCAGTTGGTAATCCGAAGCTGTTTCGGAAGGCCGTTTCTTCCTGCCTTTTTGCCGCTCCCCGCATACGGAAACACTGAAAGGGGTGGATGACTGGTATCTGCCGCCCTGTTTCAAAAGAAGCTGTTCGATCTCCTTCGGCGGCGGCCCGCCCGCCCTCTCCGCAAGGCGGAGGAAGTGGGAGCATTGGACGGGGCTTAAATAGTATGTCTGCGGCACGTCTGCCTCCAAAATCCGCCACGACGAAAATCCGCTGCCTTCGTGCCAGCCTTCGGGAGCCTGCCCAATACTGGGCGTCCATGAGCCGCCAGCACACATCAGGCGTTCCCCCTCGCACCATTCCGGCGTTTCCCCATCTTCCCGAAGGAGGCATTGGAACTTCGGTGTCCGAGAAGGCGGATAGGACGGCTCTAAAGTCCATCCGGTCATTTGTAGAAAACGCTCCCATGACGTTTTCCCAAACAGCGATAGCTGGATATAGGTTATCAGTAGCATCCCTCATTTCCTGTATGATACGAAACGCCTGATAGAACAGGCTTGATTTTGCCCCGGCAAGGCCGGAGCGGTTGCCAATCAGAGAAAGGTTCTGACAGGGGGAACCGAAGGTAATTATATGGACAGGTGGGATTTTCCCGCCGTCCACCTTCGTAATATCCCCCAAATGCACCATGTCGGGAAAGTGCCTTTTGGTTATGGAGATGGGCGCTTTTTCAATCTCGCTGGCCCATACCGGACGGATACCACACCGGGAAGCAGCCAGAGGGAACACGCCGATCCCGTCGAAAAGGCTTCCCAGCTTAATGTCCGGCATGGCCCGGGGTGCCGTGTCCCTTCACGGCAAGCACCCCTTCCAGTGTGGTCGCCGCAATGCCCAGCCGCCCGGCAACCGCAATATCATTTTTTACATCCTCGTCCACAGCGCTGCCGCAGACGATCAGGGTGTGGGAGCGCCGCAGCATATCCCGGCGCATATCAATCCCGGCCTTATGTTCCTCGGGAACGCTGTCATTCAAAAACAGCGGCAGGTACAAGAGCGGGCAGATCGGGGAAAAGCCCGCCTCATAAGCAAGGCGGCAGTAGTGGGCCGCCAGCTCCATATCAACATCCGGCTCGCCGCTCCATGCGGCGGTCAGGTACGCTAAAGGTCGTTTCATTGGTTGAGCCTCCATTTCTGTTTTGGTTTAGGGAAAAGCAAGGTATCGCCCAACCCCTCCGCCCCTTCCCCCGGGAAGGGGAACGGCTCTGGAGAATTTATATCCCCGTCGCTTGACCGGGAAAAAGCATAACCGGGAGAAATCCGTCAAGGGTGCCTCTGGCACCGCCTACGGCGGCGCTGCCCTTGACTGATTTTCCCGGCTATGCTACGGAATAACTGGCGACGGGGAATAATTTATATCTCCAGAGCTTCGGGGCGCGGGGCAGAGCCCCGCAATCCTCGGGCCATGCTGACCCGAAGTTTGGGCTTACTTTTCCTGTTCGTTTTTCTTCTCCGGCTTTTCGTGTTCCTTCTGCTGTCCCTTCCAGTCGTCCAGCAGCTTGATGATCTGATCCTTCATTTCCCTCGGCGTAGTTTCCTTGCCGAAATACTTGCTCAGTTCCGCACCTGTCAAAATCACTTTGTCTACCTCCTTTTTGTCCTCCATCATAATGCCGTCAATCACATCCCCGTTGAGCAGCTTCTTTTCGTCCAGCTCCCGCATACGCTTTGCCTGTGCCTGTGAAGGCGAGGACTGCTGGCTGTCAATGGCGACGGCGATATAGTTCTGGTTCTTCTTGCCGATATAGGAAAGCTCCACCGCCGTAGTAAAGCCCAGCTTTTTTTCATCCATCAGCTTCATCAGGTCGGGAACCAGCTCATTGAGCCGGATATACCGCTGCACCTGCTTGACCGCCATCTTATTGCGCTCGGCTACAATTTCGTTGGAGCGTTTTCCTGCGTCCTTCGGGTCAATCTGGCCCGAAGTGCGGGAGCCCTGATGCTTGATGGCCTCAAGCTGCATTTTCAAGGCTTTGGCCCGCTCACTGGGGAGGATTTCTTCACGCTGGTTGAGATTGTCCTCGACCATCTGCGTGATGGCTTCATCGTCCGTCAGGTTTCGGACGATACAGGGCATATCCGCATATCCGGCAAGCTCGCTGGCTTTCTGGCGGTGGTGGCCGGACACGATCTCATAGCCGCCATCCTCACGGGGACGGACGATAGCGGGCTGGGTCACGCCCTTGTCCTTGACGCTGGACACCATAGCCCGCATTTCTTCATCGTCCCGGACTTCAAAGGGATGGTTCTTGAAGGCGTGGAGCTCGTTCAGCTTGATATAGACGATCTGCTCCTTGCCCCGGCGTGGTGCATCCTTCGGCTTCTCGGGTTCCTTCGGAGCGGAAGCGGCCTGTACCGTTGGAGTTCCTTTTTTCTCCGGTTCCTTTTTGACCGCCTTTTCCGGTTTCTGTGCGGGGGCTTTAGGCTTTGGGGCTGCGGCCTTGTCCTTATCTGCTTTCGGGGGACGGCCCCGGCGCTTCGGCTGTTCCGGCTCTTTGGGTTTTTCCTCCGCTTTTTTCGGAGCCTCCGGCTGCTTTTCCGGTTTCTCCGCTTTTGCTGGGTCAGGCTTTTCCCCGCCGGGAGCTGCCGCCCGTGCCTCGGCTTTCTTTTCCTTCATAATTTCAGCGAAGTTATAGACAGAAACCTGTGGGTTCTTTACCTCTGGTTCCGTCTTTTTTTCCGGCTCCGGGGAAACGGAAACCTTCTCCGGCTCTTTTGGGGGAGTGGGCGGTGTTTCCTTGCCCGGCCCGCTATCCGTTACCGGCTGTTCCGGCGTTTTTGTGGTTTTATCATCTGCCATAAGCATTTACCTCCTGTTTTTTGGCATGAAAAAAGGGGCTCAACTTTTCAGTCAAGCCCCCGTGGGAAATTCCTCCTTTCTCCGCCATGATACAAAAATACCGCCCGTAGTCTCGTTTGGGCGGTACTTTGTGTAAGATTGGCAGTCCATTATTAAGTTTTTTATTATGTTCCCTTTGTACACCGTTGCAAAACTAATCCTAATACAAATCCAAGCCCGGCAAGTATCAGATATCAGACTGCATGAATCAGTGCAGATTCATTATAATAAAGAAACACTGTCGGCAAAAAAATCCCTGCTGTGGCAAATGGATACAAATATTTCAATTTTCCTGCAAACATTCCCATCGCAACCCCAAGCAGCAATGTCCCTGCCATAATGAGAAACACCATTCCCAATGCATCTGTTGGCCCTGCCGTTAAGGGAAATAAATAAAATAAACAGATTTGCAGCCCAAAAATCAACAGCTCTTTCCAGTTTTTTCTCATCCCATTTTCCCTCCAATCATTTTTTCATGTCTCTTTTGTTTCAATATATCACTTTGCGATAATATCCTTCAACTATTTTCTATGTTTCATATAATCTAAAATAATATCTATAACTGCTTCTTTTCCGATACTTGCATCTATACATAGATTGTAGTTGCCAAAATTCTTCCATTCATAACCGGAAACATTTTGATAATAAGCCGCACGCGCTTTATCTGAGCGGCGCATATGCTGATATGCCTTTTCCTTTGTATCACCATACATATCCTGAATATTTTGCATTCGATATTCTTCCGGTGCATAAAGAAAAACTTTTAAGACATTTTCATAATTCCATAGTACATGATTTGCTGCTCTTCCCACAATCACACAAGAACCTTCATCAGCTATTTTGCGTAAGATTTTTTCTTGGGCAATGATACTTTGCTGCCCTACATTCGTACTAAGATATAGATTATAAAGCAATTTATCTTCCTGCTCATAATCGCTTAATAAGAATTCTTCCGCTAATCCGCTATCTTTTGCTGCGATAGCGGTTAATTCCTTACAATAAAACGGAATCGCAAGTTTCTCAGCTAAAAGTTCCCCAATCTGTTTTCCACAAGTTCCGTGTTGTCTGGCAATCGTAATGATCGTTCCCGGATGTGTTGAAACGATAGCTGCCGGTTCCTTTCTACTTTCCGGTGTTTCTTTTAAACTTCTTAAAAATTTAATTGTTAAGATGGTAATAACCGTACCTGCGACCAAATCTGAAAGCGGTGACGCAAAAAGTATACCATAAATGCCATTGCCCGGCGTTCTCTCCTCAAAGAACATACAAAGACCGATTGTAAAAATGACAAAACATATCATATCACGAAGAACAGAAGCAACCATCGCTTGTACCGGTTTTCCAATTGCCTGGAAAAAGATTGAAGAAATCTTTATAAAAGCTGTAACAAAGCTGAAACTCAAAAAGATTTTGAAACTAATGACAGCAAATTCCATATAGAGTTCATTTTGTTTCCCGAATATTCCAATAATAATTTGCGGACACGCAATAAATATGATCGTAGCCAAAATTCCAACTGTCAAAGAAGACAACAGAATATACTTATAACATTCTTTTACACGATCCATTTTCTTGGCGCCATAATTATATCCTAAAATCGGCTGTCCTCCTAAGGCAATTCCACAAGCGATATTCCCTACGATTGTATAGATTTTTGTCTGGATGCTAAATACAGAAATCGGAATATCACTTCCAAATTTAGACAGTGCTCCATATTTGAATAACATCATATTGCAAAGCAATGTCATAACAACCATTGAAATTTGTACTATGAACGTAGATCCACCTAAAATAATTAAGTTTTTAAGTACCGGATAATCGATGCGGAAACTGCTTTTCTTCAATTTGAAACTTTTTGGTCTGCGGAAATAGGCAACACAAATCACAAAAGAGACAACTTGTCCTATTACCGTTGCAATCGCAGCCCCCTGAATTCCCCAATCTAACACAAAGATAAAAACAGGATCTAAAATAATATTAATAACCGCGCCTAGAAGCAATGCCACCATAGCATATGTCGGACTTCCATCCGCTCGTATCATACTGTTCATGACATTAAACATTAAATAAGCCGGAAAAAAGCAGACAACAATTCTAAAATAATCACAAGCAAGCTGTAATGTAGCATCTGATGCGCCAAATAAAGCCATAAGCGGCTCACAAAAAATCAAACATACCGCACATAGCACTATACTGATTATCGCCGTTGACACAATACCGGTACCAACACATTTATGTGCGCTTTCGCTATCTTTTCGCCCGGCACAAATACTTAAAAAAGCTGCCGCACCATCACCTATGCACCATGCAAATGCATTCGCAATACAAATAATAGGAAAAGAAACACCTGTTGCTGCATTTCCTAAATATCCAAGACTACTGTTCCCAATAAATATCTGGTCTACGATATTGTAGAGTGCACCGATTAAAAGTCCCATCACACAAGGGACCGAAAACTTTAACAATAGTTTTTTTATTGGCTGTTCCCCAAGCTGTTTTGTTTCTTCCATAAAAACCTCCTTCAGAATAATAAAAAACCGCAAATAATTTACTAAGACCTGTTCTCAAGTCTTATAGTAAACTATTTACGGTAGTTTGTAGAAACGTCCACCCAATTGTGAACTTATATAAGAGACGAAATCCGTAACATAATACCACATATCATTTAAAATATCAATAAAATAATATAGTTTCTTAGCAAACGGTAATGAATTATATGGCCTCCGGTAACCGGATACAAATCCTTAACTTTCCATTCTCGTATTGAGCAGATATTGTTCCGTTCATCTGTTCAATTAAGATTCTTGAAATAGATAATCCAAGTCCTGTTGATTTTCTTGCATTTTCAACTGTATAAAAACGGTCAAACAGTCTTTCGACATCTATCTCATTTAAATCAGACGCAGTATTGGAAAAACTAATTTCCCCCGCATCGGTCAAAGAGATATTCAAATCTCCATCGCTATACTTAATTACATTATTGAGAAGGTTTGAGAAGATACGGGATAACGCAGCTCGATTCACCTTACGGATTACCTTATGCTCTGTTATAGAAATGCTCGGCGTTATCTTTCGCTCCTGCAAAGCTGCATAAAAACCTAATATACTTTCTTCCAATACACCATTTACAGCAACAAACTCCACACGGTTATCAGATTGTGAAGATGTAATAACCGAATAGCTGAAAAGTTCTTCTGTCAACTGCTTTAATACTTCAGTACGGTTTCTAATGATCTCTATATACCGCTCTGCTGTTTCGCTTTTTTCTACCTGGTCAAGCAAGTCCAGATAACTGCTGATTGCCGTAAGCGGCGTGCGCAAATCGTGAGAAATATTAGTAACCGCACTTTTCAATTCCAAATCCCCCCGCTGAAAACGGTGGCGTTCCTTGCGCAGTTTACGCAGCTCACTGTTTAATCGTTGCGCAAGTCTGCACATAGTTTTATCTTGATAGGAAATATCGATCAGCGTATTCGTTTCCGTCATTAGTCGCTCAGCAAATTGCACTTCTATTTCTCGTGCAGTCTTTTGTATGAGAAACAATTTAATAGCCAAAGCAAAAATAATAATTAACAAAATGACGATAACGACTAGCAACCAAACTTCCATAATATGCTCCTTATCTTAGTTCTTTCTTTTGGAAGAAAAACACTCCTGCCCCTGTTGTTAAAATGCTGATTCCCAATGAATAGACCGGTAATACCGATAGATTTTCAGCCTCTAACGAAGTACACTGTACTACTTGACCGCCGGGAAGAAGATCGTAAAAGAATTGAACCGTTTTACGCTCTCCCTCATCAAGGAATTTAGCATTAGGAAGTTCCTGGTATTCCAGTCCATTCTCCGTCATGGCCATAGCCATATTTGTTTCCGGTTCACTCAACATTTTATTTAATTGTGCCCCAATTATTAAAAACAGAAACGCTAATAAAATACAGATAATCGCTGTAACTGCTTTGTTATGATTTAGCATCGAAATTAAAGTGAAAATCGATGTAAATACAATTGCAAGCATAAATACGGTTATTACAAATAGCAAAACCATTTTCGTATTCATTTCAAAAAAACCAAACAGCGGTATTCCGATAGAAAGATGCGGAATGAAAAACATCGCACACATAACTATACTTACTGCCGAACAAGTAATAAGATTTGCCAAATAAATTGAAACTCTTTTCTGCCCAACGATCACTTTATTTCGGATTGTTCCGTCACTATATTCTGTGCCAATGAACAAACTGCAAAACACAGCCATTACAATACTGATAAAAAGAGCGCAGACAAAAAAGCCGTTATCAATATGATTAATTATCTGTGTCTGGCGCATATCTATATATTTCATTATCGGGAAACTTATCCCTGCCGCCAACATAAAAATCATACCTATCCAAAAAAATCTATCTTTTTTCAAGCGGATAGCGTTTGCCGATAATAATTTACTCATTCTCTTTCCCTCCCACTAAACCAACATAATAACTTTCCAAACTTTCATCTCGTTCCTGCATAGAAATCACTTCGCAGTTTTCTTTTGACAAAGCCATAGTCAGTTTGGAAACATTGATTTTTGCAAATACATCAGCTGCATGATCGGAGATCATATTATAATCAATCTTCATTTCATCCAAAACACGGACAAGCGCTTTTACATTGGTTACCTCAAGGCGGACACACTTACGACAGGACGCTTCTAATTCTTCCGCACTGATTTCCTTAACCATTCTTCCATTGTCAAGAAATCCATAATGTGTCGCAAGGCGAGACAGCTCATCAAGAATATGACTTGAAATCAATACCGTAATTTGATGTTCACGGTTCAATTTTAAAATTAACTCGCGCATCTCTATGATTCCTTGTGGATCAAGACCATTCACCGGCTCATCTAACACCAGGAAATCAGGATCGCCTGCCAGAGCAATCGCAATCCCCAATCTCTGCCGCATACCAAGTGAAAAATTTTTAGCCTTTTTATTTCCTGTATTTTCAAGACCTACTAATTTCAACAGTTTCGGAATGCTGTCATAAGAAGGAATTCCAAGAATCCGATACTGTTCCTTCAGATTCTCTGCTGCTGTTAAATCTAAATAAATAGAGGGGGTTTCAACCACAGCCCCCATTCTTCTGCGAGATTTTAAAATATCCTTTTCTGAGTTTTTTATACCATATAAAGAATACTCTCCGGATGTAGGATTTTGCAGCCCACAGATCAAACGAATGAAAGTTGTCTTTCCGGCACCGTTTTTCCCCACCAAACCATAGATTGCTCCTTTCGGAACATTCATCGTAAGTCCATTCAATGCTTTAAAATGCTTGTAGCTTTTACATAAAGCATTGGTTTTAAGAACATACTCCATATAAGTTTTACCTCCTTGTATTTGATGATGCCATTTTATCGCAAAATGGTTCAGAAAACGGTTAAGAAAACAGTTCAGAAATAGTAAAGATTTATTCTGTTTTCATTTTAAATCCAATCCCCCAAACTGCTTCCACATACTCTTTTCCACTTACCTCACGAAGCTTTTTGCGGAGATTACTTATATGTGTTTTTAGTGAGCTTTCCGTACAATCCGGTGTATCTTCGCTGATACGATCAAGAAGCTGTGATTTGGAAATGACTTGTGTCGGATTTTGCATTAGAAGTTTCAAAATAGCATACTCTGTTCTTGTCAGTTTTATTTCCGCATTTTTTATCTTTACTATGTGCGTATCAATATCGAGTTCGATTTCTTCAAAAGTCAAAATCCCCGCCTTGCCAAGCGTCTCAAACGTACGAAGATGTACGGCAATACGAGCCAGTAATTCTTTTGTATGAAAAGGCTTTGTGACATAATCAACTGCTCCTCCGAGCAAAAGATCAACCTTATGTTCCACATCAACCTTTGCGCTCATAACAATTACAGGAATCCCTTTCATATGTGTTAAAACTTCCTCACCGCTTAACCCCGGCAGCATTAAATCAAGAAGTACAAGATCCGGCTTTGTTTGTGAAAACAAAAGTACCGCCTCCGTCCCGGAATACGCACGAATAACACCATACCCTTCGTTGGTAAGTGTTTCCTCAAGTACATTTCCGATATGTAAATCATCATCAATAATCAATATAATTGCCATCTCTCTGTCACTCTCTTCTACACTAACTCATCAGTTTCTCTATAATCCCTACAGCAACTTCTGATCCCTGAACATTATCATTCCTTTATCATAACATAATTTGTAAGAAAAATTCCCTGTCTCTCTACCTGTTGTTCCTTTGCAACTTGATAGCCTCTCTTTTCAAAAAAAGGCCTTGCTGTAATAGATGCATGTGTTGTTATACTTCCCTCAACTGCCTGTTCCAATTGGTCGCAGATAGCTGCAGCAATTCCTTTCCCTTGATAGTCTGCATGAACGTAAAGCCGATCAAGGTAGCCCGTTTCATCTATATCGCCAAATCCTACAATGATATCGTCTTCAATAGCAACAATACTATAATGCTCCTGCAGTGATAAGTTCCATTTTTCTAAATCCATCTGTTTTGTTGCCCAGACATTTAACTGTTCTTCTGTATAATCCTTTGCATTAACAGTATGTACTGTATGATAAAACAGCTCTGTCAATGTTTTACAATCTGATGGTTGATATTTTCTAATTTCCATTCTTACAACTTCTCCAATATTCTGCCATTCCTCTCGATGACTGAAATTCATATAATGCAATGCTCAAGTATAAGCTTCTTCATTTCAAAATAGTAAATAATCTGCTGAATTGTTTCTTCAACTTGTTCTATTCCAATTTCTTTTTCATCATCTCCGCAGTCAATGCCTAAAACACGCTTAATATTATATTCCAACCATTCCAATCTGCCGTTATTACAATCATATAATGTTTCCCAGTCTGTAGGCAATTCTCCACCCGCATTTTTGTATCCTTGTAAAAAAGTCTGAAACATTCGAAAATCAATTCTACAATCCTCATATCCTGACCAACATAATGCCAGTTCAAACAATTCCATAAATGGGTTATTGTAAGATAAACATTCCAAATCAATAATGCGATAATCATTCCCATTCCAGAGAACATTTTTACAATCCATATCGTTATGGCAGATAGATACAACTTTAGGCAGTTTCTTCCTTGCCAGATTACCTTTATTTTGACTTTCTTTAATTACTGGAAGAGCATCTTTCAATATCGCATACAGTCTCACATCGGCTTTTTGCATTTCAGCGATATAGAACGCCCAATCAATAGACATTTCAGAAAATTTTTCGTTCATAAACTTCTTATCTATACTATGGATTTTAGCAAGTACCTTTCCTATTTCTCTGCAATGATATTCTGTTATCTCATTATTTTTTAAAGGCTTTCCATAAAAATAATCAAAAATGTAGAAGTATTCCCCATCTATTTCCTGCAATTTCTTTCCACCAAAAGATAGTGCCGGGAGAATAGGGATATATTGCTGCTCTAATAAAAATTCTATCTGTTCGGCTTTTGCGAAATTTGCCATCGCTGTTTTTCTTTGCATGACATATGGATTCAGCAATTTAAGGGCATAAGTGCCTTGCTGTGTGTCAATCTTATACATTTTGTGCATAAAACCGCCATTTAAACGTGTGGGTTCATCTTTCAATTCCCAATTATACTTTTTTGCTATCTTGATAAATATTGACATTGAAATCCCTCCAAATTCATATGTTTCTATCTCTCAATTA
Source organism: Faecalicatena sp. Marseille-Q4148 (assembly GCA_018228665.1). NCBI lineage: Bacteria > Bacillati > Bacillota > Clostridia > Lachnospirales > Lachnospiraceae > Faecalicatena > Faecalicatena sp. Marseille-Q4148. The sequence continues at coordinate 3,202,069 of CP073692.1, read as the reverse complement.
ACACCGTAAACTACAGATTAGCGCATTCTATATGTGAGTACAATGCCAATTACAGAGCCAATAAAAACGAAAGGTGCTAATTTTACAAACAAAAACTCAACACCATGCAATAGCGTACCTGCAATTGCTAATTCTGGATTATTAAAATTCCAAGTCAAATATTCACTATTCATAACTGCGAAAGCAATAAATACTACTGTAATAATTGCACACACTAATATAAGCAGGTAGCGAATTGTCCGAATTCTCATCTCACTTCTTTTAGCAAGTTGAAGATTGATAACCTCAAGTTTTTCAGAAATATTCTTTAAATTTCCTTCGTTCAAACATTCTTTCTGTACAGTTTCTCCGAGCAACATACTTACAGACGTATCCAGTTCTTCTGCTAATGAGACGAGCATACTTGAGTCAGGAACCGATAATCCTTTTTCCCATTTCGATACGGTTTGTCTTACCACATTTAGCTTTATAGCCAACTCTTCTTGTGAAAGTCCTTTTGATTTTCGTAGATTTTTAATGTTTTCGCTTAACATAACCTGCGCCTCCTTTGTTTTGATACGACTATTAAATATCAAAACAGCTGTTGCCACAAGCAACGCAAATTAACATCTGTCATTACTTCACTAAATATATAACTAATTTCTGATTTCGCTGTTTTAACAAGTAATCTATCTTCATAGATACGGCCTGCAAATCTTCTTTCCAATCCCTCACAAAGATTGGAATATTATTCTATACGAACGTTCACTAAACTCATTGTAAGACCTTCGCCTGTTTCAACATTATACCATTTTCCTTTTTCAAGTTTAATGGTTTCGCTTGCTCCAGAAGTAATATACGGAATAGCATAATTTACCCCGGTTTTTGCATCAATAAAAATCACTTCTGTATCTCTCGGACTATTTACTTTTACAATTCCTGTAATTGATTGTATTTGTTCATTACCAGAGAGCGTAAATGTATGTGCTTTTACATATTCTCTATAACTAATTCCTGCAACAAAAATCACAAAAACAACCAGAATTCCAATAATAATCTTTGTTCTCTTTCTCATAACGACCTCTTTTCCCCAATGAATCTAAAATTACCACTGTCCATCTTCAAATATGTTTTCTACAATAGCCGTCATACCCGCTGCCGCAAATTCTTCTGCAAACATTACATAGCCCTTTCTCTTCCAAATTCAAGTTGAAAAAGTTTACTTGTTTTTTAATACATATTCATTTATTAATGACTTAGCTTTATTAAACTTTATTTCATCAAAAATATAATCATGTCTTTCTTTTACAAAATTTCTGCTTCCTCGTTTTTCATAACTATAACGAGGGATCAACTGAATATGATAGTGATTATTAGGACCATCGCACATGGTACACATATAAACTCTTTCACATTGATAAACTTCTTTAAGAATTATCATAAACTGTTTTGAAAACCTGATTATCTTTTCATTTATATAATCTGGTGCTTCACTCATATCGTGATAATGATCAATAGTTGAAATGCACATATGCCCATCTGCTCTTGGATTTCCCACAAAAAAACATTCTATTTCATGATCTTCATAAATTAATTTGTCAGAATTATTTCCAAAAACTGCTCCGTTATGTTTTCTATTAAAACAAGTAGGACATATTCCTAAATCAGTTAATTCGCCGGCCGATAGCTTCATTAATTCTTTTTCGTCCATATAGATTACCTCACTGAAAACTTCTTAATTTATATCCAATATTATACACATTCTTTCATAATACTTCATCGTTTTCTTTTTGAAGTTCACATCCATATACAAAGATATCTCCTATAAGCAGGATAACTGCGCCGGCAAACAATAACGTCAGATTAATTGGATTATTAATCCAAAACTTATGATAACAAATCAAAGAAATACCGCTCTGAAATAGTAATTTCTGAAGCAAGCCAAAATATACAATTATCCAACCAACTTCTTTTATCTTTTGACATATTTCATCACTGAAAGGTGACGATGTCATTTTCTGTAAAATCTGTGCGACTTTCCACAAAACTAAGAATGATGGAATCTTCTTAAAGAATAATGTGATTGCTGCAATACTGGCTCCAAAGACTTTGGCACTTACTTCCAGATTGTCATTTATCGGTAAAGATTGTGAGGACAACTGAAAATAACCTATAAATGCCTGAATTTTTACTGCACCTTCCGTCTGCGTAACAAAAATCTGTTCCGGAGAAGTCCACAAAAAAGTGCAAAAATTTATTAGTAAGACAACACTTTGAAAAGTCAATATTACAGCGAAAACCGCCAAAAAATACTTACAAATCTTCATGTTACGCACCATCACATTGTTACCTCTTTTTATCTTATTTACAGACATTTTTCTTCCCCCTTTTTCATCTTTCTATAGTATTTGCATATTTTTTGATATCGGAAAAATAATTTTAAAGGAGAATAATTTCGCAGAATTTTTATTTTTCTTTATATATGCATTTCTCCCTGTACGGTTCAAGCATCTTCCAAATCTGAACCATGTCTTCTTTCTGATATTGTTCTGTCCAGCGAAGCAAACCAAAAAGTGATTTCAGTGTTTCTTTTTTTCCTCTCTCCAAGCCAAGTTTTCTTTTACAAAAACGTTTGATGATCCGAAATTTTGTAACATAAAGCGGCACATTCAAAACATAAATTACATCTGCCGCCGCAAATGCCTCACCAACCCATTTATAATAGACACCTTCAATAATCCATTCTGGTTCCTTTAAAATTTCTTTGAGCAGTTCTCCCCGCTCTTCTTTAGATCGCTTCACTCCATAAATGTCCGCATCATTATCCCATTGCAGATCATCTAAATCATAATGTCTGATTCCATATTTTTTTGACAGATTCTCTGCGAGATAAGTCTTTCCGCTTCCACTCCCACCAATAATATGTATTTTCATATATCTGTTACCTCTTGCTTCCCTTTTCATAAACTCTATTATCACTTATGAAATTCAACCGAGAAATAATATATATAATCATTTTCAAAAAAATATAAATCACCTGATGAAATATCTTGGATAGGAATTGCATTCGTTCCATCTTTACCATAAAAAAGTGCAATCAATGGTTGTTCCTTTCCGTACTGTATATCTTGTTTTTCTTCCCTCTGAACTGCTGAGTATTCAATCAAGCTCCTTGCTTCTACATCCTGAAGAACAGGAAGTTCCGTTATGAATTTTGCTTTTTCATCCTTCTCAATAAAACGAACCACTGCCTTTTCAAAATAAGGCGCAACTACAATTATACCCTCTTTTGGAGAACCAAATTTTTCATAATCTATCGTTCCTATTTTGCTTTTTGAAATCTTTTTTCCCACCTGATATTCCGTGATATAAAATGTAAGCGATTTAAATTTATCTGTCATTTTGTACCGAAATGAAAAAACTTCATCTGCTCCATATATTCTTTCTGCTGTTTGCATTTCTATATTTTTTCTCGATATCGACGCTGCTTCAATATAATTTTGCGGCAAACGCACCTTCCAGTAAAAAACCACTCCCAAAGTTCCACTTAGTAAAATTATAAGAAATACTAAAAACCAAATGATATTTCGTAAACTTTTTTGTTTTTTCTTACTATCCTTTGCGATTTGAAGCAAATTAATTTCTGCTTTTTCCTCAATTTGTTCTTTTCTTAAATCTTCACCGGCTAAAAACTCATTAATGCTAATCCCCAAAATATTACATAATTCTATATAAGTAGAAACATCCGGAAGACAAATTCCGCTTTCCCTTAGTTAAAGATATAAACCCTCATTATCAGTCTACTTTTCCAATAAATCGGTAGTATATCTCTATTTCCTGTATTCTCTCGTTATCCTCATTCGTTGTTGCTTCGTGAATAAGGATTTTTTCTATCATTGCATTTAATAACGGTGCTGTCAGTTCCTTTGGTACGGAATACTCCTTGATTAACTCAATCCACTTTTCAGCACCTATCATATCCTGTTCCATTTTACTTAATTCTTCTCTTAGGTTGGTTATCTGCTGTTCTAATTCTATCTGTTCCTTTTGATATTTCCCCGACAGCATAATGAAGTTTCGTTCTGTTATCTTCTCACAGGCTCTATCTTCATACATTTTCGCAAATAAACGGTCAATCTCATTTTGTCGGTTCTCGGCTTTCTTCAAGGCACTTGCCTTTTTCTTCTTTTCCCGTATTCGCTCTGCATTGCCGACTTTCTGTATCTTGTTCAATACCTTTTCTTCGTCCTGCTGTACTGCCTTAGCCCAATACTGCAATCGCTCCAATACAACTTGATACAGCACATCATAGCGGATATAGTGCATAGAACAGTAACCTTTGCCAAACTGTCCGTAGAAACTGCAAGAATAATAACTGTAAGGCGTCTTATTTGCTTTATTTGTTGCAAATCTCATAGACCAGCCACAATCCGCACACTTGACAAGCCCTGCAAATATCGGCGTTGCCTTTTTCTTTGTCTGTCTACGCCTTGATTTTATCTGTTCCTGCACACGATAGAACATTTCCTTGTCAATAATCGGTTCGTGCGTGTTTTCTACTCGAAACCATTCGCTTTCGGGCTTTCGTACTTTCTTCTTGCTTTTGAAAGAAACGGTTGATTGTCGATTATGAACGCTGTTTCCTATATAGACTTCACTTTTTAATATTGCCTTGACATGAGCGATCGTCCACTCATAACGCTTGCTTTCGGGCTTTCCCTCAAAGATATGTGCAAAAGTACCGTATCTTGTAAAATTTAACCAAGACGCTGTCGGGACTTTTTCTTCTCGCAGTATTTTTGTGATTTTTGCACTACCGTAACCTTGATAGGCTAGAGAGAAGATTTTTTCAACAATCCATTTTGTTTCCTCATCAACCAACAGTTTTCCTTTAATGTCGGGGTGCTTCTTATATCCTAATGGAGCATAAGCCCCATAATGAGCACCCTCTGCAAATTTTGTCTTAAACGCTGATTTCACTTTACGGCTCGTATCTCTTGCCACCCATTCGTTAATGATGTTCTTAAATGGTGCAATCTCACTTTCGCCTTTTTCGCTGTCTACACCGTCGTCAATCGCTATGTAACGGACATTATGGCTGGGAAAATACAATTCTGTATATTGTCCTGTCATAATATAGTTTCTGCCAAGTCGGGAAAGGTCTTTTGTTACAACACAGTTGATTTTTCCTGCCTCTATATCCTCGATCATTCTTTGGAAACTCGGTCTGTCAAAATTTGTTCCCGACCAGCCGTCATCAATATACTCATCAATCACATTCAAATGATGTTCTTTTGCATATAGACGCAACATACTTCTTTGTGTGGTAATGCTGGAACTTTCGCCTTGTAATTCATCATCTCGGCTTAACCTAAGATAAAGTGCAGTATTGTAAATCTGTTGTTTCATTGTCAGTTATCCTCCTCTATAACTAACCCGTGTTTACAATACCTGCTTGCAAGTAAAGTATAACACGGGTACTTTTTGCCATTCAATCTATTTCTTACAACTGCACCGATTTTATGCGATTGTCCGCTTTGCTTTTTCCAGCATAACATCAGTCAGAAGTTCTTCCATTGTCTTTCCTTTTTCGGAAAAATGCTCTTTTACAACAATCTTTGTCTTTCCTCTGTTTCCAATGCCACACTTGTTATTTTTCTTTTGAATTGTTTTTACAGTATTATCAATAACAACCCCCTTTCTGTAAAATCTTTCTAAGCAATTCAACGGCTTTTGTCATAGCCCACAGGACTTCCACCTCTGCATTATCCAATGTAGCCGTACCCATTGCGTGCGACGCTCTTAACGCTCAAGCTGTGGCTGTACGGGAGTATCATTATCAGACAGAACAGGTCATAGCGATAAAAGAGGACAAGTCTTTTACAAGAACACAAATAGATTTTCGCTCGCTTTTGCAGGGGAAAGGTCATGGCGTATCTGTTTCAACGGCTCGCTGTCTGTCTAAGGTATTGAATTGCTTTATTCAGTTGTCAAAGAACACGAAAGAAGAAAATCGTCTTTCCTATATATCGCGTTGGAAAAGAGCAAAAGCGTAACCAATACTCAAAACTTTTTTCTTTTTCTGTACCATATAGGGAAAGAAAGTGTCATTCTGCTAAGTTGATGATGAAAAAATTTCTTTTCACACCCTAACTACCCATACAATACCGTTTCTGCCAACTGTGGAATGAAAGATTTTCTTTGCTCCATATAGGGAACGGCAACTACCAAATGTTAAGTTGAGAATGAAAAGATTTTCTTCTTTTCGCATAACACTGTCCACTAATCATGAATTTCCGTCATGTTTCTCAAAAAAAGTTTAGATTTTCTCAACTTCCACTCCATATAGGGAATAAACACCTTGTTTTGTTGCAGATTTCTAAAATCTTCTTTCACTTCATATAGGGACAGCAACCCTCGGTTTAATGAGTAGTTTTGAAAAAAAGTTAGATTTCCTTTTCTCACACCATATCTGTACGCTAGTTGATGTTTTGTTGCAGATTTTTCAAAGAAATTAAAAAATACCGTCATTCTCTTTCGGAACAGCGGTATCTATACGTTCTTCTATGGTTGATTTTTCTAACTGTAATAAGTGTTTATGCTTGTCTTTAAGTTCTGCCTGCTCAATCATATCTTTTAGTATCGTTGTATGATTTTCTCTGTCTAATGCTTGTACCATCTTTATCGTTGGTGCAACTTGTCTTTGTAACCAATGCAATGCCTTTTGTAATGTGTAAGGTTCTGGCTTTGTGGTTAAGCGTATCGGCTCTCTGTTATCCCCTACAAACCACGCCCAATCATCATTCATTTTCCATTGATTTTTCGGTTTATCGTCCTCTCTATCTACAAAACGGACATAATGATTGATGATAGAAAAAGCGGTACGTTCAGCATCTCGATAGGTCAGTAAATCTACAACTGCATAATAGGCTCGTTCATTCTTCATGCGTATTTCAAAACGGTTCTTTATCTCTGTATCTTCAATTTCTGTGCCATTCTTAGCATACTGTTCATAATTCTTCTGATAGGCACACATATATAATTCGCTACTTGTTGAACCAAGATATAAGGTTTCGCCTGTATTCTTTGGTGTATCACTACCACATTTCTCTGTACCGCTGTAATCTTTCTGCATACGGAAGTAAGAGACACATTCGCCAGCTTTATATTTTGCCTTTAGCTTTGGAATATCCAATATTCCTGCTTTATCATTGATTGCCAAGTCAAGCCGTTTCATCTTACCGCCTGCCGTCATACAATCAAGCATGAAGTCATACCATGAGCGTTCCTGTGCCAATAGATAACTTTCCATTTGACGACACCCTCTGCCTTTCAGTTCTAACAAAACACCTAAATGCTCCTGCATAGAACACATGATATTGATATCTCCTAAAACATATTTGCTTTCATATCCATACTTTCCAAAATCTTCATAAAGCATATAATCAGCTTTCAGTTGTAATACATCACGAATAATCTTTAATGCGTCCGTAGTAGGAAAGCGGACACGAAAATAATCAATCAGCAAAAACAATGGTTCTTGCGGATTGAAACGCTCAATCTGTTTTTCTATGATTTCCTTTAACTCATCATTCAATGGCTGTTTGCCTTTTTCAATACGGTTATAATACTCACGACTGATACCACAAGCAATCGCAAGTCTAGTTTGTATTACACCGTATTTTTCACGTTTTTTCCTTAATTCTTCAATAAAGTTTTTATCATTCATTCTTTAGTTCCTCCAATTAAAAAGGCAACTACCGTATCTTGATAATTGCCTGTCAATAAAAATCTGTATAGAAAAAACAGTCAATCCTAAGACCAACTGCTTGTATTAAGTAAACGTTATAACTATCTATTTTTAATAAATTGTCTTATAGAATACCTCAACTTCCAAATAACTGTTTAATCAATACTTTTCTAGAAGTATGCCATATTTCGTATAAGGCAAATATTTAACTTTTAAATAATCGCCTTTATTTACTTCATAAGAATAAGAAAATTCCACATATATTTCTTGTTTGTTTTTGGGATTTATTATTGTAACACATCTAATATTTCCTTTTCCATTCGCGTTATCTCTAGCATATCCTGAAACAACATTGAAATCGTTTTTGAGATAATGTGGCATATCTAAAATAGTAGGAATGAACATTTTGAGAAGTACTATAATTAAAATAATTCCTATACCAATTTTTAGGAAAAAATCTTCTTTACCACTCAAAGTTTTTGATATTTTTTTCTTTTTAACAACAAAATACAGAAAAGTAAATACCATACAAATTACAATCAAAATAGTACTTATCATTTGAAAAAGTAATGTTTTCATTCTCATCCCCCTATTGTCAAATTTATTAAAAAATAAGCCCTTTTATATAAATGCCTTTAGTCCAATTAAAATAAGTACAATAGCAATTACTGGAACAGGTATTATGCAAATAAGAAATAAATTCAATTTTTTCTTTGCTTCGTCTGTATTTTCTTGTTTCGTTTTTTTGATTTTTTGCAAAACAATAAATGGAAAAGAAAGAAAAATAAGACTACCTATTAAAATCATTGCAATATCCATTTATATAATCCTCCTAAATAAGTTTATATGTATTTTCGTGTGAAATAACCTCTTTTTATATCACACCTTGTAAAATACGATTTTACCTTGTAAATACAGCGTTTTGTAGTTGTTAGTGTATATTGTCTCTTGTTTTTTGTGCCCCCCTTGTTAGATAACGGGGGCTTTTATACAGGCTCGCAAGCTCGCCTGCTGACAAATCGTTTCACGCCCTTGACAGCAAAGCTGTCATGGCTCTATGGCTAAAGCCAGCCACCGTGCCTGAAACGATTGTCTATTTAGCGAGACTTTCTTTTCATTTTAACTGAAAAGTCGTAACTCCATACTGGGATATGCAATCGGTTCATCTGTGATATAAACAATGAAAATTCCATATTATCATCAAATGTAAATATCCTTTTCTCTCCTACATAAACACGAAATGCACCGCTCTTTTTATATACACCCTTTGTTATATCCTTGAAATTGTATTTTCTTACACGCCCAAAAGTAGAGCGATAGGTAATTTCCATATCGTTTACTTCAATTTTCCATAGTCCTATATTTAAAGTTGCTAATAGCATTGCCGTTGAAAATATTAAAAGCAAAATAATAACCCATAAATCTTCATGTATATAAATTGCATATATAAATACCCCGATGCTACATACACTAAAAATAGAAAAAAGCCAACATAGATATTTCTCTGACTGTATAAGATAATATTTTGATACCAAATTGTTTTCTGTTTTTTTGTTAGAATTCTTTTTATAAGCAATATATCCTAAAACTCCAATTACTGAGGCTATCGAAAGAATAGAACCACTCAGCCTAATAAATGTAGCTCTCGATTGAGTATCTGCCATAAAAAGAACGAACAGTAAATATCCCAACACAAAAACACATACATAAATTAACTTAATTAACAGTTTGCACTTTTCTGAAAAAACGGTAGATTTCTTCTTGGACTTAGTAAATCGATAAAAATATGAGATGAGTTCACATAATATAGGTATTCCTATGATGAAAAGATAACTTCCAAAAATGTCATAAATATTTAAAAGTAAGTTCATTGAATTTCCACCTTTACTAAATTTCTTATATTATACCATTCATCAAAAAACACGTCATTACTTTTCTGCTATCTGTCAGAATATTTTTTATCCCATAACTTATCAAGAGTGTAAACATTGATACCCGTCTTTGGGAGTTAGCACTATAATATTTGGGAGTTTATTCCGTTTTGGAACAGCCACAGTCAGCATAAATGCTGGCTTTTTTTGTTTTTTAAAAACTTGACAAAAAACTTTTTTGATAATTGAATATATAGTGCTATAGTGTTATAATATAAGAGGGTGATTTTATGGCGTATTTTTTAAAGAAAACAAAAAACAAAAAAGGGATTTATCTTCAAATCTATGAAAGCTATTACGATCCGGAGCGTAAAGGTGGCGCACATCGTTCTTATAAACCGATTGGCTATGTCCACGAACTTCAGGCAAACGGCATTGAAGATCCGATTGCTGTTTTCGGTGAAGAGGTACAAAAACTCAATCAGGAATATAAAAAGAAAAAACAGACTGAAAAAGAACGGAAGATATCAGAAGAATCTCCGGAAAAACTCCTTGGCTACTTCCCTTTAAAGAATCTCAACGATTCTCTGGGATGTAAAAAATATATTGATCTTATGCAGACAGCAACACATTTCCGATTCAATATTTTTGATATGATGTCAGATCTTATTTATGCAAGAGTGGTGCATCCCTGTTCAAAGCTGAAAACGTATTGGGAGGTGATTCCCAAACTGTTTGGAACACATGCTTTCTCCCTCGACCAGATTTATTCCGGCCTTGAATACATTGGTTCTGAATACGAAAAGGTGATTGAGATTTTCAACCATCAAGTAGCTTTGAAATATCCATTTGATACTTCTCACTCCTATTTCGACTGCACGAACTTCTATTTCGAGATTGATAAAGAGGATCATTTCAGATTAAAAGGTCCTTCAAAAGAAAATAAAAAGGAACCGATTGTTGGTATGGGACTTCTTCTTGATGCAAACCAGATCCCAATCGGCATGAAGATGTATCCGGGAAATGAAAGCGAAAAACCTGTAATACGGGAAATCATAGATGAATTAAAGCAGCGAAGCCACATATCCGGCAGGACGATCCAAGTGGCAGATAAAGGACTGAACTGCTTCAACAACATCCTTCATGCCCTGAAAGCAGGAGACGGATATATTTTCTCAAAATCTGTAAAAACGCTTCCCGAAACAGAAAAAACATGGGTACTTCTTGAAAATGATTATGTAGATGTTAAAACTAAAAAAGGCGAAGTCCTTTACCGTATCAAAGAGTGTGTGGATGATTTTTCTTATTCCTATACGGATAACGCCGGACACCGGAAAACGCTGAAGCTTACAGAAAAGCGTATTGTGACATTTAACCCGAAGCTTGCCGAAAAACAAAAATATGAAATTAACCGACAGGTAGAAAAAGCAAAAAATCTCAGGGCATGTGAAGCAAAGAAATCGGAATACGGAGACAGTTCCAAGTATGTTACCTTTATTTCTACTGATAAGAAAGGGACAAAAACGGCTGGAAAAGTCAAGGTCGAGATAAATGAAAAGGCAATAGAAAACGCAAAGAAACTGGCAGGATATAACATGATTATAACTTCTGAAATCCATATGAGCGCTTCTGAAATCTACGCTTCATACCACAACCTCTGGCGGATCGAGGAATCCTTCCGTATCATGAAATCTCAGCTTGATGCCAGACCAGCTTATATGCAGAAACAAGAAACCATCACAGGGCACTTCCTCATCTGTTATCTTGCCGTGTTATTAACAAGGCTTTTACAGATACATGTATTAAAAGACGAATATGGAACGGAAGAGATTTTTGATTTTATACATGATTTTAGAGTTGCCAAAATCTCTGACCGAAAATATATAAACCTAGCCAGAAGTTCCTCTTTCATTAAGGAGTTATCCTCCAAGACAGGATTGCCTCTTACCTCTTATTTCCTTGGAAACGAAGACATAAATAAAATGCTAAGCCATAGGTTTTAATCCGTGGCTTAGCACTACTTTTTTAACTTAACTCCGAAAGACAGGTATTATACCATTCATCAAAAAACACGTCATTACTTTTCTGCTATCTGTCAGAATATTTTTTATCCCATAACTTATCAAGAGTGTAAACATTGATACGCAACAGGCTCTTGACAATTCATGTTCTAAAAAATGATTGATAGTCAAGCAAAAAAAGAATAATTATGCTGTATCACACCAGCAAAAAAGACATCTCATATCCTGTATGAAATGCCAATTTTGTTTTTCTTTATGCTGTTTTCTTTGTCGTATCAAGGTTCTTTCATTCGTAGTAAATTAGTGGTAAATTTCTTTTATATTTTCATTCATATTGCTTAAAACCCCTGTGTTTATGGAAAGAATTAGTTTTTTACTCTTTTCTAAACAAAAAGCAGGAGATCTTTTCAGATTTCCTGCTCAGTAGAGTTATGAAGATGTTATTGTTGTTATTTAATTTCAATGTTCGTCATAGTTACTAACCCAAGACGAACTAAAATAGTTTGTACGATACGACACCAAAAAATACCTAGAATCAGGAGTAAAGCATATAAAATAATTGACGATTGTAAATATTGTCTGCCAAATTGAATAAGAATAATCAGCGGAGACATTATTATTACAAAGAATATAATGCTTGTAATTATTTTTTTTATGTTTTTTGTACCTGCTAAATCAAATTCAGCTCCACAAGAACATTCGTTAGGTATTCCACCTTTTATTTCAGTACCACAGTTCATGCAATATAGTTTTTTCATTCTAATCACCTCTACAACCTGGAATTTAGCCTTTTAAACCTTTCGCTTGCCTGTCCATATCCTCAATAACAATGTCGTAAATTTCTCCAAGCTGTGAACAGTATTCTAATACTTTCCATGGTTCGTTTGTATGAAAATGAATTTTTATAAGTTCTTCATCTCCAACTGCTAACAAACAATCTCCGTTAAAATTGTTTGTGAAATATTCGCTAATTTTATCTTCGTCAAGATTTTCGCCTTCTATTAAAAGTTGAGTATCATATTTAAATTCTAACATCTTATTATCCTCCAAATTCCGATTTATATATTTCTCTGTATTTACATTATACCATTTTCCACTACCTGCTACAATATTTCAAAATCTTAAGATTACTATTTTTTCTGCTTTTGAAAAGCTACTTAACCGTCCATAATTTGTAAAGGGTACTAAGCATTGCTTACGCAACAAGCCCTTGACAAATCATATCCCGATAAGTTTAGAGTAATCAAGCAGAAATGAAATAATATGTTGTTTCAAGCCAACGAAAAAGAGATACCAGCACATTTATGCAGTATCTCTAACTAGCATTATTCTTTTATTCGCAAGCAGGTAAACACAGATTATTCCTTAATATCCTTTTGTTTGGGAAACTCCACATTCCCATTTTGAAACAGACTTATCACTCATTCCCAACTTTTCAGCTAACTCTTTTTGTGTCAATCCTAATGCTTTTCTTTTTCCTGCAATATATTTTCCAATTTTTATCAAATCCATACGCGCCCTCCCTTCTGTTACTTTAATAATAACCTAACGCATCCTATTTTCACACCCCTCCAGAGTAGAATTTGTATTTTTTACTATGACCTATCCACCCGCTAATTTCTTTTCAATTTGAGAAATTTTTTCATAACTAAAAAAGATAACCAACCTCTGTTGATTACCTTCTCTTGTTAATCCGCAATTATCATAAGCCTAGACAGTTTTCCCTCATTTGGATTATCCATATGGTAATCATACGAAGCTAAATACTGTTGTTCTCCTACTACAACCATATTGCGAAACAGATCTAGCGCTTCCAATACTATAACGCACTTTTTATCTCCGTCAGCATTAGTAACTGTAATCGTGCCATTGCGATCATCGACACTTTGTATTGTTACTACCATCATAGCAGACCGTTCTTGTTTTTGAGTGTAAAAATATCTTGCTTGAAACACAAGCAAAACAACCAGGAGCAAGGCAAACCATTTATCTTCTCTAGTAGTCTTTTTCTGAAGTATTTGTTTGATTAAAATAATCAACCAAATAAGTGTTGCAAAAAGGCAGATAAACGGAATAAACGAAGAAATCTCATGAACACCATAACTTATGAGGGAGTAGATGCCATAAAACGAAAGCTCCTCTTGGATGCTGAAAAATCCCCATAATAAAAGACCTACTGCTATTCCAATTATTCTTTTTGTTATTTTCCTCATACTTAACACCACCTACTTCTTCTTAGCTTCAAATGTCCTGCATCGGTTGACATTTCAGATTCTACATTATACCCCAAAATCCATATTTTCGTATTTAATTGTATCATATTTCATATGTTCTGTCGTGTGTTCTATTAAATTTTAAGCACAAAAAAACCGCCGACTACTCGACGGTTTTAACAGGGGATGAGAGAATCGAACTCCCGCTAAGAGTTTTGGAGACTCCTGTCATACCATTTGACCAATCCCCTATATGAAATTAGCGACCCGGATGGGACTCGAACCCACGACCTCCGCCGTGACAGGGCGGCGCTCTAACCAACTGAGCCACCGGGCCAGGTCTTATGTACCTTCAAAACCACATACAAGAAATCTCATCCTTCGTTCACTTTCCTATCCTTACCTCACTTGGTTATGCCCTCGACCGATTAGTAACAGTCAGCTACATGTGTTACCACACTTCCACCTCTGTCCTATCTACCTCGTCGTCTTCAAGGGGTCTTACAACTTTCGTTGGGATATCTCATCTTGAGGGGGGCTTCACGCTTAGATGCCTTCAGCGTTTATCCCGTCCCGGCTTGGCTACTCTGCTATGCATTTGGTAATACAACAGATACACCAGCGGCCAGTCCACCCCGGTCCTCTCGTACTAAGGGCAGCTCCTCTCAAATATCCTACGCCCACGCCGGATAGGGACCGAACTGTCTCACGACGTTCTGAACCCAGCTCGCGTACCGCTTTAATGGGCGAACAGCCCAACCCTTGGGACCTACTTCAGCCCCAGGATGCGATGAGCCGACATCGAGGTGCCAAACCACTCCGTCGATGTGAACTCTTGGGAGTGATAAGCCTGTTATCCCCAGGGTAGCTTTTATCCGTTGAGCGATGGCAATCCCACTTTATACCACCGGATCACTAAGTCCTACTTTCGTACCTGCTCCACCCGTCGGTGTCACAGTCAAGCTCCCTTCTGCCTTTGCACTCTTCGAATGGTTTCCAACCATTCTGAGGGAACCTTTGAGCGCCTCCGATACCCTTTCGGGGGCGACCGCCCCAGTCAAACTCCCCACCTGACATTGTCCCCCAGCCGGGTCACGGCTGCTGGTTAGAAATCCAGTACTGCAAGGGTGGTATCCCAACAGCGACTCCATGGCAACTGGCGTTACCATTTCTCCGTCTCCCACCTATCCTGTACATGCAATACCGAATCCCAGTATCAAGCTGGAGTAAAGCTCCATGGGGTCTTTCCGTCCTGGCGCAGGTAACCAGCATCTTCACTGGTATTTCAATTTCACCGGGTGCATTGTTGAGACAGTGCCCAAATCATTACGCCTTTCGTGCGGGTCGGAACTTACCCGACAAGGAATTTCGCTACCTTAGGACCGTTATAGTTACGGCCGCCGTTTACTGGGGCTTAAGTTCAAAGCTTCGCTTGCGCTAACCTCTCCCCTTAACCTTCCAGCACCGGGCAGGCGTCAGCCCATATACTTCACCTTTCGGTTTCGCATAGACCTGTGTTTTTGCTAAACAGTTGCTTGGGCCAATTCTCTGCGGCCACTTTTACATGGCACTCCTTCTCCCGAAGTTACGGAGTCATTTTGCCGAGTTCCTTAACAATGCTTCTCCCGTCGGCCTTAGGATTCTCTCCTCATCCACCTGTGTCGGTTTACGGTACGGGTACAGTACAAACAATAGCGGCTTTTCTTGACGCATGGCTCACATACTTCGTTACTTATAGTTCACTCCGCATCACGTCTTCGGCTTATCACACGGATTTTCCTATGTGACACCTACCCCGCTTGCGCCGGTCTTTCCATTCCCGGCTTATGCTCTCCACACGTGTCCCCACAGTTCTGTCATACTGCAGTACAGGAATTTCAACCTGTTGTCCATCGACTACGGCTTTCGCCCTCGCCTTAGGTCCCGACTTACCCAGAGCAGATCAGCTTTACTCTGGAAACCTTAGATATTCGGCCTGGAGGATTCCCACCTCCATCTCGCTACTCATTCCGGCATTCTCTCTTCTTAACGCTCCACAGCTCCTTCCGGTACTGCTTCGCCGCCCTAAGAATGCTCCTCTACCAATCCATTACTGGATTCCTGAGCTTCGGTAGTGTGTTTCAGCCCCGGACATTTTCGGCGCAGGACCTCTCGACCAGTGAGCTATTACGCACTCTTTTAATGTATGGCTGCTTCTAAGCCAACATCCTGGTTGTCTTTGAAATCCCACATCCTTTTCCACTTAACACACATTTTGGGACCTTAGCTGCAGGTCTGGGCTCTTTCCCTTTCGACTACCCAACTTATCTCGTGTAGTCTGACTCCCGATAAGCATCACTACGGCATTCGGAGTTTGATATTCTTCGGTAAGCTTTGACGCCCCCTAGGAAATTCAGTGCTCTACCTCCGTGTGACTCTATCGAGGCTAGCCCTAAAGCTATTTCGAGGAGAACCAGCTATCTCCGGGTTCGATTGGAATTTCTCCCCTATCCACACCTCATCCCCACCCTTTTCAACGGATGTGGGTTCGGTCCTCCATTGCCTTTTACGGCAACTTCAACCTGGACATGGATAGATCACCCGGTTTCGGGTCTACTCCGGCTGACTTGGCGCCCTATTAAGACTTGGTTTCCCTTCGGCTCCGGACCTAAAGTCCTTAACCTCGCCAGCCGACGTAACTCGCCGGACCGTTCTACAAAAAGTACGCGGTTCCACTTTATAATGGTTCCACAGCTTGTAAACACAGGGTTTCAGGTTCTCTTTCACTCCCCTCCCGGGGTCCTTTTCACCTTTCCTTCACAGTACTATGCGCTATCGGTCACTAAGTAGTATTTAGCCTTACGGGGTGGTCCCCGCTCCTTCCCACAAGGTTTCTCGTGTCTCGTGGTACTCTGGATCCCGCTCGCTCTCTTCTATTTTCAGGTACGGGGCTTTCACCCTCTCTGGCTGGCTTTCCCAAAACCATTCTCCTAATATACGAGTCACTTGTTGCGGTCCTAACCCCCGGATGCACGCATCCGGGTTTGGGCTCTTTCCATTTCGCTCGCCGCTACTTTGGAAATCGATGTTTCTTTCTCTTCCTCCGGCTACTTAGATGTTTCAGTTCACCGGGTTCCCCTCCATACGTTATGGATTGGCGTATGGATACTTGAGGGCTTCTCAAGTAGGTTTCCCCATTCGGATATCTCCGGATCGTTGGATATTTGCTCCTCCCCGAAGCTTTTCGCAGCTTATCACGTCCTTCATCGGCTCTTAGTGCCAAGGCATCCACCCTGCGCTCTTTCTAGCATAACCAACTTGCCTTCGTCCACGGGAATGGACGTTAGCTACACATGCATAGCGTTGCATGCGTTGGTAATTAGGTTTGATTCATTTGAATCAGTGTTTCGAATAATTATTATTTAATAACAATTACCTCGGATGTCTTGATATTTTCATCAATTTATTTCTTATATGCGGTTTTCAAGGTACATTCTATGTGTGTCTTCCGACACAGTGGAGATAACGAGATTCGAACTCGTGACCTCCTGCTTGCAAGGCAGGCGCTCTCCCAACTGAGCTATACCCCCATAGAGTGTTTATTCTTTTATGATCTGGCGGCCACCTACTCTCCCACACCGTCTCCAGTGCAGTACCATCGGCCGCTTAGGTCTTAACCATCGTGTTCGGGATGGGAACAGGTGTCTCCCCTAAGCGCATCGCCACCAGAAGCATTGAGTACTTAATAACTCAACAATAGACAACAGCTCTTACTTCTTCTTCCTTAGAAAGGAGGTGATCCAGCCGCACCTTCCGATACGGCTACCTTGTTACGACTTCACCCCAGTTATCCGTCCCGCCTTCGGCAGCTCCTCCCCTAAGGTTAGGTCACTGACTTCGGGCGTTACTGACTCCCATGGTGTGACGGGCGGTGTGTACAAGACCCGGGAACGTATTCACCGCGACATGCTGATTCGCGATTACTAGCGATTCCAGCTTCATGTAGTCGAGTTGCAGACTACAATCCGAACTGAGACGTTATTTCTGAGATTTGCTCCAGGTCACCCTTTCGCTTCCCTTTGTTTACGCCATTGTAGCACGTGTGTAGCCCTGCTCATAAGGGGCATGATGATTTGACGTCATCCCCACCTTCCTCCAGGTTATCCCTGGCAGTCTCTCCAGAGTGCCCGGCCTTACCGCTGGCTACTGAAGATAGGGGTTGCGCTCGTTGCGGGACTTAACCCAACATCTCACGACACGAGCTGACGACAACCATGCACCACCTGTCTCCTCTGTCCCGAAGGAAAGGCAACATTACTTGCCGGTCAGAGGGATGTCAAGAGCAGGTAAGGTTCTTCGCGTTGCTTCGAATTAAACCACATGCTCCACCGCTTGTGCGGGTCCCCGTCAATTCCTTTGAGTTTCATTCTTGCGAACGTACTCCCCAGGTGGACTACTTATTGCGTTAGCTGCGGCACCGAACAGCTTTGCTGCCCGACACCTAGTAGTCATCGTTTACGGCGTGGACTACCAGGGTATCTAATCCTGTTTGCTCCCCACGCTTTCGAGCCTCAACGTCAGTTACCGTCCAGTAAGCCGCCTTCGCCACTGGTGTTCCTCCTAATATCTACGCATTTCACCGCTACACTAGGAATTCCGCTTACCTCTCCGGCACTCTAGAAGCACAGTTTCCAATGCAGTCCCGTGGTTGAGCCTCGGGTTTTCACATCAGACTTGCACTTCCGTCTACGCTCCCTTTACACCCAGTAAATCCGGATAACGCTTGCCCCCTACGTATTACCGCGGCTGCTGGCACGTAGTTAGCCGGGGCTTCTTACTCAGGTACCGTCATTTTCTTCCCTGCTGATAGAAGTTTACATACCGAAATACTTCATCCTTCACGCGGCGTCGCTGCATCAGGGTTTCCCCCATTGTGCAATATTCCCCACTGCTGCCTCCCGTAGGAGTTTGGGCCGTGTCTCAGTCCCAATGTGGCCGGTCGCCCTCTCAGGTCGGCTACTGATCGTTGGCTTGGTAGGCCGTTACCCCACCAACTACCTAATCAGACGCGGGTCCATCTCATACCACCGGAGTTTTTCACACCGTACCATGCGGTACTGTGCGCTTATGCGGTATTAGCAGTCATTTCTAACTGTTATCCCCCTGTATGAGGCAGGTTACCCACGCGTTACTCACCCGTCCGCCGCTCAGTCGCAATCACTTCAATCCGAAGAAATCCGTAATAGCGCTTCGCTCGACTTGCATGTGTTAAGCACGCCGCCAGCGTTCATCCTGAGCCAGGATCAAACTCTCGTTAAAAGTGTTTGTTCTTGGCGAATCAACTGCTAGCTAATTCATCCATAATTACTGTTTTTAGGTCGTTAGACTTTTGTGTCCAACTCGTTCTGAAATCTCTTTAAAGAAATTTTCAGGGTTGTTGTCTATTGTTTAGTTTTCAAGGTTCTCTGTCATTTGACAGCTCATCTAGTTTATCATAACTGATTTGCTTTGTCAAGAACTTTTTTATTTTATTTTTTCAAGTCCTTGTTGTCTTTGCGACAGCTCATTTATAATATCACATTGCTGTTTTCATGTCAACATCTTTTTTAATATTTTTTCAATTCGCTATTTGAACTGGATATTTATAAATATTTGTCAGATCCTGTCATGTCTACAGTGATTCTATTCTAGCATGTTACCTTTGCCATGTCAATCTCATTTTTTTCAAATATTTTCCAAAGATTTTGCATCATTTTTTTCTGAAACTCTGTCAAATGCACTGCGGAAATATTCCCTAAGCAAATCATAATTCTTGACACCCTTCTCCCCCGGTGTTACAGTATAGAAAAATCAATAACCAAACCGTTGAAGCGGAGATAACGGCAATGATGCCTTTACAGAGAGCCTGTGATGCTGAGATGCAGGTAAGAAACAAGTTGTCAAATGGACCGCTGAGGGTGCAGTCAAATGTGTTTTCTCACAGAGTATTCTGCAACGTGCTGGCATACGTTAGTTGCCGGGGATATGTTAGTATCCTGCTAAGCGTATGGGCATACCATAAATCAAGGTGGCACCGCGGATAAATTGTCTTATTCGTCCTTGACAGAATTATCGTTCTGTCCGGGGCGTTTTTTATTTTCTGTTTTATGATTTTTCATGATTGACTTCTCTTTGGCAGAACAAAACAGTTATTATGTGAAAGGAGCTTTCAAATGAACAAAATTATTTTAACGGGAGACAGACCAACCGGCAGACTGCATCTTGGACATTATGTCAGTACACTAAAACGACGGGTAACACTGCAAAATTCAGGTCAATATGATAAAGTCCTGATTATGATTGCAGATGCACAGGCACTCACAGACAATTTCGACAATCCGGAAAAGATCCGACAGAGCATCATCGAGGTAGCTCTTGATTATCTGTCGGTAGGACTTGATCCGTCCATTTCAACTCTGCTGATCCAGTCGCAGATTCCTGAACTTACAGAACTTACTTTCTATTATATGAATCTGGTGAATACAGCAAGACTCTACAGAAACCCCACCGTCAAAGCAGAGATGCAGTCAAAACACTTTGAAGCAAATCTTCCGGCAGGCTTTCTCTGTTATCCAATCAGCCAGGCTGCAGATATTACCGCATTTAAAGCAACAACAGTTCCTGTCGGCGAAGATCAGCTTCCGATGATTGAACAGACACGGGAAATCGTCCGAAAATTCAATTCTATCTACAAGGATATTTTAGTGGAACCGGAAGCATTACTTCCGCAAAAGAAAGTCTGTCGGCGGCTGCCGGGGACAGATGGAACGGCAAAAATGAGTAAATCTCTCGGAAACTGTATTTATCTGGCGGATACGCCTGATGAAATCCGGAAAAAAGTTATGGGAATGTTTACCGATCCCCTTCATATCCAGGTTTCAGATCCGGGACATATCGAAGGAAATACTGTATTTACCTATCTTGACGCCTTTTGCGAAGACCGCCATTTCGCACAATATTTACCGGATTATGCCTGTCTGGACGAATTAAAGGCACACTATCAGAGAGGTGGACTCGGGGATGTAAAATTAAAAAAATTTCTCAATGAGATTCTTCAGGAAGAACTGGAGCCTGTCCGCAAAAGACGGGCAATATACGAAAAGGACATTTCTGCCGTTTATGAAATACTAAAAGAAGGAAGTGAGCAGGCGCGCGCCATTGCAGCAGAGACACTTGATGAAGTGAAAGATGCAATGAAGATCAATTATTTTGCCGATGCAGCTCTGATTGAATCACACCGACACAAATACGAGGACGAAACTCCGGCATAAAAAAATCGACGGCAGGGATAACATAATCATATGCTTTCCCTGCCGCCTTATCTGCATTGGCACACTGTCCTTTATATACTTTTTATACTACACAATCTGAAGATCATACAGATTTTTATACATACCGCCCTTTTTCAACAACTCCTGATGTGTTCCCGATTCCTGGATCTGTCCTTTATGCATAACAATAATCTGATCTGCGTGCTGTATCGTTGACAAACGATGTGCAACCATAATTGTTGTACGGCCATTCATCAGTCTGGAAAGTGCATCTGTAATCAAACTCTCTGTTTCCGTATCAATATTCGCTGTCGCTTCATCCAGTACAAGGATTTTCGGATCATAGGCAAGCGTTCTCGCAAAAGACAAAAGCTGCCGCTGTCCGGCTGAAAAGGTACTTCCCCGCTCCGTTACCGGTTCATCATAACCGCCCGGAAGTTTTTCGATAAAGGAATCGGCATTTACTGTTCTGGCTGCCGCTTTTACTTCTTCCAACGATATCTTGTCATTGTTCAGCGTAATATTTCCCTTAATATCTCCGGTAAAAATAAATACATCCTGCTGCACCTGTCCGATAGCTCCTCTCAGCACATCTGTGTCAATCTCCCGAATGTCAACGCCGTCCAGAAGAATCTGTCCTTTCTGAATATCAAAATACCTTCCGATCAGATTAAGGATTGATGTCTTTCCGGCGCCTGTCGCCCCGACAAATGCCGTTTTTTGTCCAGGCTCGATCACGAAGCTTACATCTTTTAGGATATAATCATCCTTCTCATATGCAAACCACACATGACGAAACTCAATCTTTCCCTTGATATCGATTGGTTTTGGCTGTGGCGGATTCACAATCTCCGGCTTTTCATCGAGAATTGCAAAAATCTTCTCCGCAGAAGCAAGGGCAGACTGAAGCGTACCAAACTGCTCTGCCAGCTCCTGTATCGGTTCAAAGAAGGAACTGATATAGGTAATGAAAATAAATAATGTACCAAGTGACAGTGTTCCGTCAAGCACTGACCTGCTTCCGGTTCCAATCACGATTACCATTGCCGCGATTGATACAAGATAGATCGATGGCCGAAATACAGCAAATGTCATCGTCTCACGCCAGTTTGCCCGGTACAGCTCATACGATTTCTTTTCAAACTTCCGATATCGTTCTTCTTCCCTCGCGAAAATCTGGATCAGCTTCATACCGGAAATATGCTCTGACAGAAATGTATTCAGTTCTGTAATTTTATTTCTTGTAATCTGGTATGCCTTTCTTGACAAAAATCGGAATACAAACGTAAGCACCGTAACAAGCGGTAAAAGCAGAAATGAGATTCCCGCCATCCGCACATCAATCGAAAGCATGACAACGGCATAGCCGATAATCTTCACAATATTTTTAAACAGCTTCACAAGGATCGTCGAAAACAGCTCGTTGATTGCTTCGGTATCGTTTGAAACACGCGTGACAAGTTTTCCGACCGGAGTTGTATTAAAGAAATTCAGCGACAAACTATGAATATGAGCGAATACTTCTTCTCTCATCTTGTAAATAATATTCTGTCCCATTTTCTGGAGCATCCATGTATCTACCGCATTTAATACAAACCCAAGCGCCAGCATCAGAAGATAAACGCCTGCCGCAAGAAGAATCCCATGAAAATCACTTTGCCTAAGTTCTGTCAGCTCATCGTGCAAAAGGAGCGGTGCGCCTGCATCCACATATGTCTTCAGCACGCTATTTTCTCCTTCTTTTAACTCGCGGCATTCATCTGCATTGATTTCTTCTGCCATATAGTATTTGTCGTGATATAGAAAAATCTGATAATACTTCCCGTCACTTTTCGGTTTTCCATTATATCGTTCCAGATAGATACCGTGATAAGACACCGCATCTTCATCTGTCTTTTCGGCCTCTATATACGGATGATAATATCCATTAATATAATCATCAATTGCATCGCCAATAATAATCGGACGGTACAATTCCACAACAATAATTCCAAGAACAAGGATTGTCGCGATCATCATGACCCATTTATGCGGTTTCAGATAAGATAATAAACGTTTCATGAGATCTCACCTCCCTTTGCTGCCTCAAGCTGCTGCTTTTCAAACATATCATGATAAATCCCCTTCCGCGCCATCAGCTCAGCATGGTTTCCGATTTCTTTCGCTTCCCCGTCTTCCAGCACCATAATAATATCCGCGTTCTGGATTGTCGAAATGCGGTGTGCGATCAGAATGGTTGTCTTACCTGCACGGTTTTTTCTGAGATTTGTTAAAATATGTTCTTCTGTTTTCGTATCAACTGCTGACAGCGCATCATCCAAAATTAAGATTGGCGCATCTTTCATAAGGGCACGCGCAATTGAGCTTCGCTGTTTTTGTCCGCCGGATAGTGTTACACCGCGCTCTCCGACAATCGTTTCATATCCATCCGGAAATGCAACAATATTTTCGTGAATGCAGGCAGATTCCGTTGCCCGCACGATTGCATCCATATCTTCCTCTTCTGCTCCAAATGCAATGTTGGATTTCAGCGTATCTGAAAACAGAAAATTATCCTGAGGCACATACGCAATATTTTCCCGAAGCGTTTTTAAAGAAATAGCATTAATATCTTTCCCATCGATCAAAATCATACCCGGCTTCGTATTGTAGAGGTGCAGAAGCAGATTCACAAGTGTTGACTTTCCATTTCCGGTACGCCCGATGACCGCAAGCGTTGTTCCGGCAGGTACATCAAGAGAAATATGCCTGAGTGTCGGCTCGCTATGTCCGCGGTGGATGAATGTCAGATCACAAAATCTGATATCGCCTTTTATTTTCTCAATATCTTCCGCGTCCTCACGGTCAAAGATCTCCGGCTTTTCTTCCAGGACTTCCTGGATACGCTTAATGGACGCTGCTCCCTGTGAGAACATGTTAATTGCATCTCCGCAGGCAAGCATCGGCCAGACAAGCATATTAATATACTGGTTAAATGCAACAAAGCGTCCGAGCGTAATATCTCCGGCAAGCGCCAGATAACCACCGTATAAAAGTGCAGCCAGTGTTGACAGGCCAATGATAACATCAAGAAGCGGCATGATTACTGACTGAAGACGCACTACATCAAGATTGCGCTCCATTGTATTTTTATTTTCTTTTGCAAATGCGTACCGCTGTGCTTTTTCCTGCACGAACGCCTTGACAACTCTGACTCCGGAAAAGCTTTCCTGCACAAAATCCGTCAAATCCGACACTGCTTCCTGGCGCTTGCGAAAACGCCTGTGCATCACTTTTCCGTAATAGATTTCCCCGACACAGATAAGAAACATGGGAATGATTGCAATGAGTGTCAGCTTTACATCGACATAAAGCATCATCTGACAAATAACCATGATCGTCATTACAACTGCATCAAACACACAGATAACCGCCGGCCCGATGGACATACGCACCGCGTTCAGATCACTTGTAAAACGTGTCATCAGATCTCCTGTTTTATGCTCGTTGTAATACTCTACGCTCATCTCTTCCAGATGCCGGAACATTTCATTTCGCAGTTCCCGTTCAATCGCTCTTGCCGATCCGAAGAGAAAATAGCGCCACAAAAATCTGCCGACTGCCAGTGTCAGTCCGAGCAAAAACAGCGTCAGCAAACATGACTTTACACCATCCCACCCCATTGTCCTTGCAGTCAGGCCGTCTGTGATCGTACCGGTCATTTTCGGAATGAACAGATTCGCAAAATCTACGACAAATAACGTAATAATTCCGACGATGTACTGAATGCGGAATTTCTTCACATACTGCATAATAAATTGAAACGAATTCATTTTCACCCTCCTCATTCTATTTTGTTTTCACTATTTTAATTATATAATTTCCATCTTCAAATAGCAATTAGAACATCGTACAAATTAGAATCCGGTACAAAAAATATGTGTCCGGAAAAGTCTCCTGTGCATAGAAAAATTTCCGGAGATTTTTTCATCCCCGGAAATATTTTATAACAGATATTCTTATGGTTTTCCTGCACAGCGATTTATTTTTCTTTCAGAATAAGCGCGTACTCCCCTACCTGCCTGTAATGCCGGAAGAACGATTCCCGCGGATATCTGACAACCCCCTCCTGCGGGTCGCACACTGTCACTTCGTCTTCGTCATAATCGACAAGGACAAGCACATGTTCATTCGACGGCCACTCGAAATAATCCTCCGTATAGACACCGTCTCGAATAAGATACCAGCCTCTTCTGTGCTCAATTTCTAAGTTTTTGCTGGAAGACCAAATACAGACCGGAATGCCCGTATCTACAAGCTCCAGAAGCTCTTCTTCTGATTTGTGATAGAGCGGCACTGCGTTATGCCTTGCGCCTTCTCTGTCAATCACCTGCTGCATCGCTTCTGCCAACACATTCGGAAATGCTCCATAACTCGAAACCTCTTCCGGATCACCGACAAACACCTCATCCGGATGTCCTCCATAGAGCCGCCCGTCTCGCTCTGTAAGCGGCAGACGTTTCATGGCTCCAGCCACATCCATCTTATCCGCCTCATACCCATATGCCTTAAGAAGCATTGTTCCCGCAGTTGCCTCACACCCTGTCGGGAGCTCCGGGTTCTGCAAGATGCATGTCACTGCACGCTTCTTTTTCACTTTCATTTTCTCCCCTTCTGAAAGTGCATTAAATAAGATTTCTTCTTTGGAATCACCTTCCTGATACCGCATATTGTCGTTTCGCATTGCAGCTCCTACTATTATAAAAAATACTCCCATAAAGGCACAGAAAACATTTCTTACTAGTTGTTTTCTGCGTTCCCGTTTTTCCTTCCGCCGTTTCATATCTATCACCTCTGTTTCTGATAGAATCATCATAGCGGAAGTCTGTTTCCAACTTACCTCATACTTGTATCATCTTTGCAAACTGTACTAATCTCGATCATTTTTTCCCCACGGTATAAATAATAAGATATTTGCATATCTTTTCCATAATCACATATAATGCCCTTTCCATCCAGTTCTGTTTCCTCCACTGCACCTGAAAGATTTTTTCTCTCCTTCTCTGCTGGACGCATACCGATGTATTCTCCCCACGCATCCTTCATTTTTTCAAACGAGAGTTCCATACTGTTGTCTTGTATAATTTCTGCATACAATTCCATGATCTTCCCGCTTTCTTTTTCAAGACTGAGCGAGAGATATCCATAATCTGTTCCTGATACCGCAATCTGATATACAGTCACCCAGTTTGCCTGTTTATCAGTAAAGGTCTCGATCTCATACCATTTTTCTCCACGGGGAAGTTCTATTTGATATTCCTTTGGTAAAATCCCAAGCTCTGTCAATGTCTGAAGCTCCTGCTCTGCCGCAATACAGATTTCCTCGATTCCTTCCACAGAAATTCCGTCGTCTTCCTGCCAAATATCCGAATCTGAAATAACCGGGATACTATGCTTTTCATTCTGATAGGTAATCGTACTTCCTTTGGCGTACAACGCGATTTTCTCCGGAAAACTGAGCGTATTTTCTTCTTCCTTCCTATCTTCTTTTATAACAATATTGTTCAGAATCCTCTCATTTTGGATTTTCGATGCAAGAAACGGTGAGAAAATACATCCGACAATAACAAGCACCGCGCCCCCTGCCGCTAGCATATATTTTCCTTTCATTTTTTCCCACCTGCCTCATCGTACTTCCGGAAACTGTATTATAACTTTCGTTCCGATGCCTTCTTTGCTGCTGATTTTCATCTTCGCATGATGCAGCTCCACAATCCGCCTGCTGATTGCAAGGCCAAGTCCCACGCTTCCGCTGCCATCATTTTTTCTCGACTTATCGCCCATATAAAAACTCTCCGTTACCCGTGGAAGATCCTCTTTCGCAATCCCCTTTCCATTATCTATGACAGCAATCTCAATGATATGCTCTTTTTCTTCTGCTGTTATCCGTATTTTTCCTTCCCTCTCAAACGCTTTTATACTGTTATCAATCAGATTTAGAATCACAGATTTCAAAAGTTCCGGATCGGCACGCAGCATAAGATCATCCTGCGCATTTACTGACAAACAGACATCATGCTTTTCACATACTGGCGCCATCTCACCTGCAATCTCTTCCAGAAATCCCGGAACCCATATATTTTTCTTCCGAATCTCTGCTTTTTCAAGCACAGTAATATCCATCATTTTCTTTGCCAGTGACTCCAGACGTTTTCCCTGCCGGAAAATGTAATCACCATACTGCATCCTTGTCTCCTCCGGCATCTTTCTTGTCCGGAGCATTTCTGCATAGCCAATGATCGAAGTGAGCGGTGTCTTAAGTTCATGAGCGAAGCTCCCCGTAAACTGTTCCTGCCGTACGGCCGCCATCCTTAATTCTTCCATACTGCTGTTAATCCGTTCACCCATCTTGTTAAACTGCTCTGCCAGATGCCCTAATTCATCCTGCCCTGTGACCTGGATCCGCTCTGCGAAATTCCCTCTCGCAAATTCATTAACCCCCGCAGTAAGCCGTTGGATTGGACGCACAATCCACGCTGTCAGAACTACTGCTGCCAAAATCGTTACAGCAAAAAGGGCAAACATACAACGCATATAAATCTCATACATATCATCTTTCTGTTGAAATATCCCTGTAATATCTCTGACAAGCTCAATCTGCACCCCGCGCTCTGCAATTTCCTGAAAGCTCACAAAATGAAGCGCATAGCTTTCTCCGGCTCGAAGGATTATGTATCCCTCTCTCCCTTTATCAATCTTCTCAATCAGTTCCCGGACTCCCCTGTCAACGGTAGTCTCATCTTCTTCGGCCTCTTCCAGCAGTTCTCCGGCCTCGCTGTACAGATTCACCTGCACTGTCTTTTTATTATCCGCAAGGCGTACCGTTGAACTTCCTTCCAACAGCTCTTCATCCGAGACAACACCATCTTTTTCAAGCATGAGCACAGAAACATTCAGTGATTTCCCGAATGCTTTGCTCTGCATATCAGCTTCCTCGATTTCCCGTGCAAGCTCCGACTTAAAAAAACTGTAGATTAAAATGTGGCCGCTGACGCAAAAAACAACTGTCGTTACCGCCATCACGCTGAAAAATATTTTCCAAAACAGTTTCATTCCTTCTCCTCCAAACGGTATCCGATCTTATATACCGCAGTGATCTGCTCCTCCAACCCGAGTTTTTTGCGGATGCGCTGAACATGAAGGTCAACTGTACGGCTATTTCCCGTATATTCTTCCTGCCAGACTTCTTCATAGATCCGGTCACGGTAAAGCGCAATATTCTTATTCCGCAAAAACAATACAAGCAGTTCATATTCTTTTGCAGTCAGGCTCACCGGTTCGCTGTTTCTCGTCACGCGATGTGAACGAAGATCCACTTTGACCGCCCCGCACGCCAGTATCTCTTCCGCCTTGTGATACCTGCGCAGCACCGTCTCCACCCTGGCAAGAAGCTCTGCCAGTTCAAACGGCTTTGTAATATAGTCTTCCGCTCCCATGCGAAGCCCCTTTACTTTATCTGCCACTTCACCCTTTGCGGTCAGAAATATAACCGGAATCTCCATCGGCCTGACAAATTCCAACAGCTCATATCCATTGGCACCCGGAAGCATAATATCGAGCAGTACAAGATCAAACCGCTTCCGGATCAGAATGTCTGCCGCTTCATCTCCGTCCGCAGCACATGTACATTCATAACCGGCTTCTTTTAAACTGATCCGCAAAAGCTCACGGATTGGCGCTTCGTCTTCTACGATTAGTATTGATATCATCGTTTTTCTCCCTCATCCGTTTTCCATGAAATTATCTTTATGGCAAATGATTTTACATATAAATTCACTTTAGATTATAGAGCATTTTTGTATCTGATTTGTATCAAATGTACTGTACCGCCTCATTTATTGTCTTTACGCCGATGATCTCGATGCCTTTGATTGCCTGAACTGTTTTCAGTGACACTGCCGGCATAATGCATCTTGTAAATCCAAGTTTCTTCGCTTCATTTACTCTTTGTTCCGGCATACTGACCGCACGCACTTCGCCGCTTAACCCTACTTCGCCAAATACAATTGTCTCATCACTAATCACACGATTGCGATAACTTGAGACAAGCGCAAGAACAATTCCAAGATCAATCGCCGGCTCTGTCATCTTAATGCCTCCTGCGATATTGACATAAGCATCATAATCTGCAAGCCCCATACCAAGACGCTTCTCGAGAACTGCCATCAGAAGATTTACCCGGTTGTAATCTGTTCCCGCTGCTGTTCTCCGCGGCATTCCAAAACCGCTGCGGCTCACAAGTGCCTGGATTTCAATAAGGATCGGTCTTGTTCCTTCCAATGAACATGCCACAACCGATCCGGAAGCATTTTCCGGCTTTCCGTTTAACATAAATTCCGAAGGATTTGCCACTTCCACAAGTCCTGTCTGCTGCATCTCAAATACTCCGATTTCATTTGTAGAACCAAAACGATTCTTGACTCCTCGCAAGATCCGGTAAGATGCATGTCTGTCTCCCTCAAAGTAAAGCACCGTGTCAACCATATGCTCTAAAACACGCGGGCCCGCCACGGTTCCTTCTTTCGTCACATGCCCTACAATAAAGATAACAATGCCAAGACCTTTCGCCAGCTGCATCAACACATTTGTCGATTCCCTCACTTGTGAAACGCTTCCCGGAGCTGATCCAACTTCTTCATTGTACATCGTCTGTATGGAATCGATGACAACGATCTGCGGACGATTGGATTCAATCACACTCCTAATCGTGTCAAGATTTGTTTCGCAGAGAAGTGAGAGCGTCTCTGAAAATTCTCCAATCCTGTCAGCCCTCAGCTTAATCTGCCGAAGCGATTCTTCTCCTGAAATATAAAGAACACTGCGCTTTTGACCGGACAAATTCCTGCACACCTGCAGCAGCAATGTAGATTTTCCGATTCCCGGATCCCCTCCCACTAAAATCAGTGACCCCGGCACGATTCCGCCTCCAAGTACCCGGTCTAATTCGTGAATATCTGTATGGATCCGGTCTTCTTTCTCCACCGAAACATCACGAAGCGTCACAATCTTTGCTGATTTTGCTGCCCGCACTGTGGAAACTGTTTTATTTCCTTCCATCGGTTCTTCTACAAACGTATTCCACTCTTTGCATGCCGGACACTGACCGGACCATTTTGCAGATTCATACCCACAGTTCTGACAGAAAAATACACTTTTCTTTCCTTTCGCCATATATTCCTCCAAATTCAAAATAAGGCTGCAGAAATCTGCAGCCTCTTTCTTACCCTGTTCCGTTCTTTCACTAATCTCTTACAATCTTTACACAAACCGCCTTTGTCTCAGACAATTCTGCACTGACACTCAGCTTTCCACTCAGGTTTGTTGTCATCTTACCGACATTCACATCGTCCATATATACTGTATATTCCTGTTCCGGTTCAAGTTCCAGTGTAAACTGTGCATCCTTCGGACCGGAAACCTGAAATACGATTGTGTTCTCTGTTACTTTCAGGTTTTCTACCGCTGTACCCGGAACGGATTCATATACAAACATACCGTTCTTTTCAAGCTTTGTAATTTCCTGAAATGTCTTGACTTTATATAAATCTCCCTGATATTCAAAACCATCCAGTTTTGTCTTGGAGTCTAATGTATAATCTCCAAAGCTAAGTCCTCCATCAGCTTCTACTCTTAATAGTTCTTTGACTGCAGCCATTTTACTTCCTCCTATTGTACGTTAGCGCTTTTGCGCCTGTCATACTGCTTTTTTATATCGTTATTATATAATAAAATATTCTGTTTTGCTAGTTTTTTATGTTCTTTGGAATAAATTTTATCTCGCCTTTTGCAACTGTCACATCCACATCCATTCCGGATTGAATATGCTGGTCAAGAATTTCCTCCGCCATCTTATCTTCCAGATACGTCTGTACTGCACGGCGAAGCGGTCTTGCACCAAACTTCCGGTCAGTTCCTTTCTCAACAATATACTGTTTCACACTATCGCGAATATGAAGCTCAACCTGAAGATATTCTTTTGCACGCTTCGCAAATTCACGGCACATCAGACCGGTAATCTTCTTCATATGCTCTTTATTCAATGCATGGAATACAATAATCTCATCAATCCTGTTCAAAAATTCCGGGCGGAATAGCTGTTTTACTTCTTCCATGACATTGGATTTCATTTTCTTATAATCAGCCGCCTCATCTTCATTTACAATAAAACCAAGTTTTTTCGGTTCAATGATAGACTTTGCTCCTGCGTTCGATGTCATAATAATGACTGTATTCCTAAAATCTACCTTTCTTCCCTGTGAATCCGTAATATGTCCGTCATCCAATACCTGAAGCAGAATGTTAAATACATCCGGATGCGCTTTTTCAATCTCATCAAACAAGATTACCGAATATGGATTGCGCCGCACTTTCTCGCTCAGCTGACCGCCGTCTTCATGTCCGACATACCCCGGCGGAGATCCGATCATCTTAGATACACTGTGTTTCTCCATATACTCAGACATATCAATTCGGATCATTGCTTCTTCATCGCCAAACAGCGCTTCTGCCAATGCCTTTGAAAGTTCTGTTTTGCCGACACCTGTCGGTCCGAGAAACAGGAACGAACCAATCGGTCTTTTTGGATCTTTCAGTCCAACGCGGCCTCTTCTTACCGCCTTTGCCACAGCCGTTACTGCTTCTTCCTGCCCCACAACACGCTTATGGAGTGTCTGCTCTAATTTTCTTAACTTTGTACTCTCGGATTCTTTTAATTTTGACAGCGGAATTTTCGTCCATGCGGATACAACCGAAGCAATGTCATTCTCTGTGACACTCAACTGCTTTCTTCTATTCCCCTGACCGGCACGCTTTTTCATCTGTTCCAGTTTTTTTAGCATCTCTTCCTGCTCATGGTGAATAGATGATGCCCGCTCAAGATCTCCATTTTTAATACAGCTTTCTTTTTCCGCTGCAAGGATCTGAAGCGCTTCTTCCATCTTTCCGATATTTTCCGGAACTTTGAAGCCTCCCAAACTCACTTTAGAGCAGGCCTCATCAATAATATCAATTGCTTTATCCGGAAGATTCCGGTCATTGATATAACGTGCAGAAAGCTGTACTGCCGCCTGAAGTGCTTCTTCTGTGACACTGACATGATGATGCATTTCATACTTGGATACAATCCCTTTCAGAATCTTCATACATTCTTCCTGAGACGGTTCTTCCACCATTACCGGCTGAAAACGCCGTTCCAAAGCCGCATCTTTCTCAATATATTTTCGATACTCCGCAATCGTTGTCGCTCCGATCAACTGCAGATCGCCGCGGGCCAGAGACGGCTTCAGAATATTTGACGCATCCATAGCGCCTTCGGCACCGCCCGCTCCGATGATTGTGTGTACTTCATCCAAAAACAGGATAACATTTCCCGCATATTTTACTTCTCTGAGCAGACGCTTCATCCGTTCTTCAAATTCCCCACGGTATTTCGAACCGGCGATCAACGCAGACAGATCCAACGTCATGATTCGCTTCTGCTTCATTCCATCCGGGACAAGTCCCTCCGCGATCCGCTGAGCCAGACCTTCGATCACTGCTGTTTTCCCAACCCCCGGCTCTCCGATCAGACATGGATTATTCTTCGTTCTCCGACTCAGAATCTGCATCAGACGTTCAATCTCTTCCTCCCGTCCAATGACCGGATCTAACTTCCCGTCTGCTGCCTCCGCCGTCAAATCTGTACTATACTGTGTAAGAACGCCATCTGCCCCCGGATCATTCTTCTCTTCCAGATAGGTTCTCGGATCTTCTCCAATTGCCGTCAATACATCTTGAAGCACTTTCTTTAGACTAATCCCTAGCGTAGTCAGAATTCTGGATGCCACACAATCCACATCCAGAACAAGCGCAAGAAGCATATGCTCTGTTCCTGCTTTCTCAGACTGAAGTTTCTGTGCTTCCATCTTACTTTCTTCCAAAATACATTCTAACCGCGGACTGATCCCCGGTTTATTTGTCTCATCTTTATAATCTCCCACAGTTGTTACAAGCTGATCGATTATCTTATGGATATCTTCTTCCTTAACCTTATTTGCTGCAAGCACCTGTCCCGCCACACCTGTAATCACATGGCTTAATCCCAACAGCAAATGTTCCGTTCCTATATATGGATGGCCTGACTGTCTGGCCTGTTTTCTGGCCTCTTTCAACACCTCTTCTGCCTGTCTTGTAAACTCCATCGATTCCCTCCTGCTCTACTTATATTCGTCAAATATCTCATCTACCAGCTCATGCACTTCTTCTCTGCTGATATTTTTACATCTTGCTTTTGCAAGAATTACTTTTAGTTTTCCCCTCATATCTTCAATCGCTTCCAGCTTATCGACATCTACCGCGATCACAGCTCCCCGTCTCCGGTCAAGCTGAATGAATCCTTCCTGCTTTAATACCGTATATGCTTTATTTACGGTATGCATATTAATGCCGATATGATCCGCCAACTGACGGACGGACGGAAGCGCTTCTCCCTCCTGTAATGCGGATGTTGCGATCCCCATAATGATCTGATTGCGAAGCTGAATATAAATCGCCTCATCACTGTTAAAATCAATCTCGATGAACATTTGTTTCACCCCTTCTTTTGTATACGGAAACCTTACCGGGATCTTCCCTTTTTCATGTGTGACATCGAAAAATGTTTCTCACAAAACACAACGCACAGTGTTATATTTATATTATAACACTGTGCGCTTATTTACAAGGATTAAATTTTCTTTTCCTTCACAGAAACTTATGCCTCATCAATGGCTTTACCGATATCATGACGCATATATTTATTTGCAAAATTTACCCATTCTGTTGCCCGGTACGCATTTGCACGCGCTTCCTTCAGATCTGCACCTTTCGCAGTCACTCCAAGCACACGTCCGCCATTGGTAACCAGCTCACCCTTTTCATTAAATTTTGTTCCGGCATGGAAACAATAATATCCTTCGTGCTTTTGAAATTCGTCCAGACCTGTAATCGGAAGTCCCTTCTCATAAGCAAGAGGATATCCGTCAGAAGCAAGCACAACACAGACTGCTGCATTTTCTTCAAATTCCAGATGAATCTGATCCAGCGTTCCATCTACACAGGCTTCCATCACTTCAATAATGTCTGTCTTCATACGCGGAAGCACAACCTGAGTCTCCGGATCTCCAAAACGTGCATTATATTCCAGTACCTTTGGCCCCTCTTCTGTAAGCATCAGTCCAAAGAAGATAATTCCCTTGAATTCACGTCCTTCTTCACGCATTGCATCTACCGTTGCCTGGAAAATGTGTGCCTGACAGAACGCTTCCACTTCTTTTGTATAGAACGGACTCGGTGAAAATGTTCCCATACCGCCGGTATTTAATCCGGTGTCTCCGTCTCCTGCACGTTTATGATCCTGCGCGCTTGTCATCGTACGGATTGTTTTTCCATCTACAAACGAAAGTACGGAAACTTCTCTTCCTGTCATAAACTCTTCCACAACCATCGTATTTCCGGCAGTACCGAATTTCTTATCCTGCATGATTTCTTTCACGCCTTCTTTTGCCTCTTCCAGAGTCTGGCAGATCAGAACCCCTTTTCCGAGCGCAAGACCATCTGCTTTCAGAACAATCGGCATTTTTGCTGTTTCCAGATATGCAAGCGCTGCATCTGCATCTGTAAACGTCTCATAATCTGCCGTCGGAATATGATACTTCTTCATCAAATCTTTTGAAAATCCCTTTGAACCTTCTAAAATCGCAGCATTTTTGCGCGGTCCGAATACCCGCAGCCCTTCTGCTTCAAATACATCAACAATTCCGCCTACAAGTGGATCGTCCATTCCTACAATTGTAAAATCTACCTCATGCTCTTTCGCAAATGCAGCCAGTTTTTCAAATTCCATTGCGCCAATATTTACACATTCTGCAAACTCTGCAATGCCTGCATTTCCCGGTGCGCAATAAATCTTCTCTACTTTCGGACTTTTGGCAACACTCCACGCAATCGCATGTTCTCTTCCGCCGCTTCCTACAATTAATACTTTCATGTTTATTTCCTCCTTATAAGCACAACAGGGAAGACTCACGTCCTCTCATCGGCGTGCGCCTCCCCGCTTTATTTATGAAATCTTTACTTTATGATCTTCAATCGTGATTCTCCCATTGGCAATCAGGTTAATCGCTTCCGGAAGGATCTTCCATTCTGCTTCTTCCATCACTCGTCTCTGCAATGTCTCCGGCGTATCATCTTCTGCCACCATAACCGGCTTCTGAAGAATGATCGGGCCCGTATCTGTTCCTTCATCTACAAAGTGAACGGTAGCTCCCGTCACTTTCACGCCACGCGCCAATGCGCCTTCATGTACTTTCAATCCGTAAAAACCGGTTCCACAAAATGACGGAATCAATGATGGATGAATATTGATAATACGGTTTCTGTATTTTTGGATCATCCGCTCCGGGATTACAACAAGAAAGCCTGCCAGCACGATCAGATCCGGATGAAGTTCATCTATTTTCTGAAGAAATGCTTCGTTAAAGGCATCTCTTGTCTCATAACTTTTCGGAGAGATACATTCATTGTAAATCCCCTTTTGTTCTGCGCGTGTCAAGGCATATGCATTTTTATTATTGCTGATTACACCCACGATTTCTGTATTCGTAATCACCTGCTGATCTACCGCATCCAGAATTGCCTGAAGATTCGTTCCGCCTCCTGATACAAGCACAAGTGTTCTTAACATAAAGTAACTCCTTTTTCTCCTGCTTCAATACGTCCTACCACATATGGAGCGTCTCCGGCTGCCTTAATTGCTTCCATTGTCTTGTCCACGTCGGCAGCATCTACAGCAAGTACCATTCCAAGTCCCATGTTAAATGTATTGTACATCATCTGTTCTGCAATCTCGCCTTTCTCAGCAAGAAGTCCAAAGATTGGCGGTACCGGATAGCTGTTCTTCTCAATGACTGCATGTGTTCCCTCAATCAACATTCTCGGAATATTTTCATAGAAACCGCCCCCTGTAATATGGCTGCAGGCCTTCACTGTCACACCGGCTTCTTTAATGCTCTTTAATGCTTTTACATAAATTCTCGTCGGAGCAAGAAGCGCCTCTCCAAGTGTACATCCAAGACAATCATATGGTGTATCAAGAGATTCTTTTGTCATCTCAAATACTTTTCTTACAAGAGAAAATCCGTTGCTATGTACGCCGGAAGATGCCATACCGATCAGAACATCTCCTGCTTTCAGATGCTCGCCTGTGATCATATCTTTTTTATCACACACGCCAACTGCAAAACCGGCAAGGTCATAATCGTCTTCCGGCATCAGTCCCGGATGCTCTGCTGTCTCACCGCCGATCAGCGCTGCTTCTGACTGAAGACATCCTTCTGCCACACCGCTTACGATTGCTGCGATCTTTTCCGGATAGTTCTTTCCACATGCAATATAATCAAGGAAGAATAACGGCTCTCCTCCTGCACATGCGATATCATTAACGCACATTGCAACTGCATCGATTCCAATTGTATCGTGCTTATCCATAATCATAGCAAGTTTTACTTTTGTACCACATCCGTCTGT
The DNA here is from genome assembly GCA_018228665.1 of Faecalicatena sp. Marseille-Q4148. NCBI lineage: Bacteria > Bacillati > Bacillota > Clostridia > Lachnospirales > Lachnospiraceae > Faecalicatena > Faecalicatena sp. Marseille-Q4148. The sequence goes on along the minus strand of CP073692.1, from coordinate 3,165,364 downwards.
TCCGGAAAGAAGTACAGGCTCTTCCATTTCTTTAATCTTTGCCAGAGAAAATGCACCGGAAAATCCTCCCAGTCCACCAAGTACCTCCGGACGCATTGTTTTCTTTACATGCTCCTTCATCAGTTCAACAGATTTATATCCTGCTTCAATATCTACGCCTGACTGTTTATAATCCATACCCATGCCTTTTCTCCTCCTAATAAGCCTCGTAACCTACTTCATCAAGACGTGCGGCTTTTGCCTGCACTGCTTCTTTCATTTCTACCGTATATGCTTTCAGCTTCTCTAACAGTTCTGCATCAGATACTGCAAGAATCTTTGCTGCAATAAGTGCTGCATTCATTCCGCCGTCAATTGCAACTGTCGCAACCGGTACTCCAGGCGGCATCTGCATAATAGAGAACACCGCATCCATACCGTCTAATTTGCTTCCAGAAAGAGGTACTCCGACAACCGGCATCGGGAAAAGCGCTGCACACATTCCCGGAAGATGCGCTGCCATTCCGGCTCCTGCAATGATTACTTTGATTCCTCTGTCCTCTGCTCCCTTTGCCCACTCAAAAAACACATCCGGCTCACGGTGCGCAGAAATGATTGTCATCTCATAATCAATTCCGAATTTTTCCAGCATCTTTGCTGCCTTGCTCATTACTTTCAGGTCAGAATCACTGCCCATCACAATTCCTACTTTTGCCATCTTGTCCATCCTTTCTCTCACTGAATCTCGTATTTGAATTTCGTGTTTGAATCTAATGCTATTGTACTAAATGCGTCAATTGCCTGTCAATCCTCCCGAAGCTTTGCACCTATGGCTTTTTCTAATAATCATATATAATATATGCTTATAAATATTTTTATTTTATTTTGTTTTACTTATAAATATAATTCTTCCAGTTCTTTCAGCGGTTTATTCAATTCTTCTGTGCCAGGGAGAACAAAGCGCCCGTCCTGAATAATCATAATCTTCTCTCCATTTGCCTTTACTGCACTGATTTCCGCCAATTCCTTATATGGAATCGTAATATCTGTATGGCACTGGAAATATGCTTTTGACACATCTTCTCTTCGCTGGATCGAAATAGAATTATCCTTCGCAATAATTTCTTTTCCGTCTGGATTATATACTTTTAAGTCCTCACTCCAGGAATAGCAGGTATCGCCTACTGCAAAATGCGGGCCTGTTTTCTCTGCAATGAGAATTGTATATTTATCGGCAATACCGTATTTTTCCGCTGCCGCATAGGCTGTCGTATTCGTTCCGATAGCAAATTCACCAATCGGAAGCGTCTCATGGCGATAAAGAATATTTTCAAATATGTACTGCTTATTATCTTCTTCTGTATCAAAATTGCTGCATGTATAGTCTGTAATACAGCCATCCTGGAAGTGAATTTCCAGATTGCGGTATGCCATCTGATGAAGATATACTTCACTGACAAAAAGTGTTCCCTCGGTTCCTTCCAATACCGGAGATGTAAACACCTCTCCTGCCGGAATATTTACATCTGCTGAACAGTTTTCAAACTTTGTCTCCTTCTGAGGATCCTGAAGCGGGTGCAGTTTCACCCTCAAATTCGTCTTATTGTTTCCTTTTCCACAGATTTGTGCGTACTCTCCCTGATCAAGGGCATCAATAATATGCTGCTGGATTCTCTCATATACTTCCGGATCAAGCGTATTGATCTTTACAACCTCATCAAAAATTTCCGGGAATTTTTCTCCGATCTCCGGACATGGATAAGAAATGATCGTAAAACATCTCTCATCACCTTTTGTATACTGCTGGAACATCTGACTGCGTTTCCCTGCGAACAGATTTACAAGTTCTTCCTGCTTCTTTGTCAGGTTAACTGCCGCATCATTTTTCTCCGGCGAAAATCCTTCCTGACCAAACAGTTCAATCAATGCCGGACCTGCAAACTGCCCTGCAGTCTCACGGATCTTCTCAAAAGCATTCTTTTCTACATCAAGTTTTCTCTCAGCAAACTTCTTATCAAATATCAGTCCGATATCATTTCTGTGATCGAATTCATACTGTGGATTCGGCACAGCCCCGTAAAAACCGCTCCGCATTGCAGATCTTCCTGCCAAAATGCTTACGCCGGAACGAAAAACTGATACCTCAATATCCATCTTTCTAAAATTCTCAATGATTTTGCGAGCTGCCCGCTCAAACCCTACCCGGAATTCTAAATCTACCACATGTTTTTTGGAAATATCCTTTCCTCCAACCCGGAATCCTCTTGCCAGTCCATTTGTACAGTTATCTGCAATTTTAACAATCGTTTCTTCCGGAAGACGATTCATAAATTCCGCCATCTGCAGTTCCGTATCTGTAATATATTCTCCATACTGATATAAATAACGAAGATCTGTCAGATCACTGTCTGTTACCACATCTCTCAGACAGCCATACTCCGGTACAAACCGACTTGTAATCGCATCTGCTGAAAACACATCGCAATAATCACTTGCAAACCAGTAAAAGATCTCTCTGATCTGTTCATACTCCGGTTCTTCTGTCTCCTCGAAACAATTATAAATTTCCACAAACAGTTCATTTAATACGGTAAGATACAGCAGGCGATCTTCAAATACATACGCAATTTCCGCCCGCAGCTCTGTGTACACTGCACTTAATAACTGACCAAATGTATCTCCAAGCATCTCCACAGCATATGCCGGATTTGCATAACTGCTGTTATACTGTTCCGGCAGGATATCTTCATACAATCTTTGGTTTTCTCTTTGAAGTTCCTCTATTGTCAGTTGTTCGCCATGCGACAGACGATTTCTTACCTCTTCAATCATGAGAAGAAATGCAGCCGTTTTTTGAAAATACGTTCGATACGGCTCTTTCGTTGTCTCTTCCTTCCCAATCTGCCTTAACCGCTCGATCGAGAGTTCATAGCGCTCTTTTGCTTCCAGATTTTCTTCTATTTTCCATTCTTTTTCACGCATTTATAATAACCCCCTGAAAAATATTCCGGTCAGCCCTGCAATAAATATCATATGGCAGACAACTCCGATTCTGCATGTTACATGATTTCTGTCCGGCTCTTTAAACCCTCGTAAAGCCATAAAAAATCCAATCCATGAAAAGATCATAGCGCTCATTCCAAGCCCGCCAATATAGGCAGCCGTCTTTCCTCTACTCAAATATGCCAATAACAGCATTCCTGCAATCACAAGAAAAATTACAACTGCCAAGCCGCAGGACCAGACTCCTTTTCGCGCCTCTTTTAATTTAGATTGTCCGTATTTGCGGGCTCCCTTCTTTCTCCGCTCTTTGATTCTATCTTTTTCTCTTTCTGTTTTCATTCGCAATCCATCGTCTCCTTACTCCATTACAGATTAGAAAGAGGAGGTATCCTACGATACCTCCGATTGTATTCAGCAGCATGTCATCTACATCCAGACTGCCAACCTTCGTAATCAACTGAAAAATCTCTACTCCAAAGCTTAGTCCAAAACTGTAAAACAGTGTTCCCAGCAGACTTCGATAACGGCTTGCCATCGGAAGAAAAAATCCAAATGGAACAAAAATCAGCACATTACCAAACAGATTTGTCATAAATGCAAACATTCCAAGCTGTTCCCGATAGTTCCAGAACCTTCTAATCTCTCTAAACAATTCCAGATTACATCTGTACTCCTGTGTTCCGCTGACATCACGTCCATACCAGTCTGAAAACAGAAGAAAATAGATCAAAAAGATAATATAACAAATAAATAATACTTTTCCCATCACACGCAGGAGTTTCTTATTTCTACTATTCAATCTTCATAACCCCTATTTATAATCCCTGTTTTAAAATGTCAGTTCTGATTTTCTTCTTAACAGATTCGCTCCGCTTACAATGGAAATAATTCCTGCCGTGATTCCTGTCACAATCATGATAATTCCAATCACAATATTACCGGCTCCTGCACGACTCATTGTCTTATATGCTCTTTCCACTTGCATCTCCTCCATTATTTTGCTCCATACTGTTCATAGTATGCGTCAATCGCTGCCTTTAATGTATCATCAATAAGAACTTTTCCATTTACTTCCTGATTATAAAGACACTCTGTTACTTCTGCCATATCCACAATTGCCGCTGTCGGGAAACCATATAAGTCTTTGATCTCATCTAAAGCGCACTTCTCGCCGCCTTTTCCAACTTCCATACGGTTCAGAGATACCATAAGTCCAACAATCTCAACGTCTGCTGCTCCTTTTACTTTCGGAACAGTCTCTTCCATTGATTTTCCGGAAGTCGTTACATCCTCGATCATAATGACGCGATCTCCGTCTTTTAATTTGCTTCCCAGGAAACTTCCTTTGTCTGCGCCGTGATCTTTCTCTTCTTTGCGGTCAGAACAGTAGCGCACTTCTTTTCCGTACAGTTCGCTGTAAGCAATTGCTGTCACAACTGCCAGTGGAATCCCTTTGTATGCAGGTCCGAATAATACGTCAAAATCATCTCCATATGTATTATGGATTGCCTTCGCATAGTATTCTCCCAATCTCTTAAGCTGAGAACCTGTTACATAACCTCCTGCATTCATAAAGAATGGTGATTTTCTTCCGCTCTTTAATGTAAACTCTCCAAATTTTAAAACTTCACTTTCCACCATAAAGTCAATAAATTCTTTCTTGTATGTTTCCATTTCTTCTAAAACCTCCGTATTTACAGGCTTTTCTCGCCCTTATTTTCTATTTTTATCCCCTACTACACCATTTTTACACCATTTCACACTCAACTACACCTTTTCTCGAACTTTTCCATTTCCAAGAACAGCGTGTCCTCTGTTACGTGGCAATACAAGTCCATTGTCATTTGTAATGTGCCATGTCACAAAATTTCTGCAATGTTTTGGGGTTCATGCCACATTCGATTGCTCTTGCAGCAAACGTATGCCAAAGTGTATGTAATGTAAAGGGGGCAAAATCTATACCTGACATGTTAGACTATTAATTCTTTCCCGTTAAGTGATTTACCCATCACTGCCTCCTTTCCCAGCAAAATCGAGAAAAGAACTATTAAATCTTCTCAATTTTATCATATATTTCCTGTTATTTCAATTAAGGAACTTCCTTTACCTATTCTTTTGTTAATGTAATCTGCATACTCACCGGCTGATGATTGCTTTTACTTTACTTAAAACATAACGCCTAGTAACAGACAAAAGGACTTGCAAGGTTTTTGACCTTTCAAGTCCTCTGCTCTGTCATGGTTCTATTGACTGTATTCATTCCGTCAAGGACCGCCCTACGGCATATCGGTTCCGCCTTATTTCCTGATCTCACTAAACGTCAATGAACCGAAAGTCCGCAAATTCTTTTAAACCATTTTATGATACATTCTTTCTAATTATTTTCCTGATAAGTAATATAAGAAAAAAATAAATCACACACACTGCAATCCCTGTAACACAACTCCATGCCACCAATACATACCAAAGATTTTTTAACCTTTCGATTTGATAAATGGCTATCTCTCCACGCTCAAGGACGGCAAATCCTAATCTCGCAATCGGATAACATGCTCCTAGAATAAAAGCAATAACCGCTCCCAAAACAGTCAACATTTTTTGATAAAACCTCACTTTTTTTAATGGATCAGTTTTTAGTTCAGCAGTCGTAGTTGAAACATCTATTGGCATTTTCATCGCTACCATCTTTTTTTTACATTCTTCACATTCACTTAAATGTTTATCAATATCTTTTTTCGTTTGTTCTGATAATATATCGTCTTGATATAGCGGTAATAAATCTGAAATAATATAACATGGAATTTCTTTATTCATCTTTTAACATCTCCTTTACAATTTTTTGTTTTCCTCTAAAAAAAGTGACTCTTGTCCAATTTTCTGTTTTACCAATTATCTCTCCTATGTCATAAAAAGATAAATTGCTGATCAACCTTAAATACATCACTTCACGCATAGGTTCATTCATGTCATGTATCAACTGTAATATTTCTTTTTGCTCCCATTGAATATTTATTCCCTTTTTATCCTCTATTTCCAGAATGTCCTCCCTCAAGGATAAAGTTTCTTGATGTTTTCTTAAATATTTCAGCCAAACATTTTTAGCGATTCCACATAACCAAGTCAAAATGGAACTGTTTTCCTTAAATCTGTCAATACATTGAACAGCTTGAAAAAAAGTCTCTTGTGTAAGTTCTTCTGCAAGATCTTCATTATTTGTCTTGCTCAACAAAAACAAAAATACTTTTCTTGAATACATCTCATATATTTCTTCAATAGCCTGCACCTTTGACCTCTGACCTCCCTTCCATTTGTTAGTACCGATTTTTTCTATTTTGTTACAATCATATTTATTAAAATAATCATGGGGCGATGTTGTATAATCGCCCCATGTATAATTTATCCATTTCTCTATTCAATTTTGTTTCAAATGTCCCTTTAGCCAAACTGCACCATTTTATTTCAATGATTTCTAAATCTGCTCCGCTTCTCCACAAATATCGCACGCTTCCCGCACATGGAGTTCTGTAAAATATCTCTCCTCCAGAGGAATCCATCTTGTCCGAAAGTGTTCCGCCCCTTCTTCGCCATTTCGAATACGTATTCTCCGCATTTGCTCCTCCGGTCCAACATCCATAAAGATCTTCAGATCATAGAACGCTCTCAATAACGGATGACAGGAATAGGCACCCTCTACAATGGTAATTCTTCCGGGTTCTATAAGTATCGGGGCTTTCAATCCTTGAATCCGACAGTCAAATGGGCGAAACGTACACGCTCTTCCCTCTGCAATCGGAAGAAGCACTTCTTCCAACATCCTTTCCCGATCCACATTGCCGCCCGGCTCCGAAAGTCGCTCCCGTGTACGCTGTTCAGGGCGAAGAAAGAAATCATCCATATGTATCACATTAACATGATCTACGTTCAGAGCAGACACGCATTTTTCTGCCAGTTTTCCTGCCAAAGTTGTCTTTCCTGACGCACACCGGCCGTCAATGGCAACAAGAATCTTATCCTTCCCCGACTCCTTCATAACTTTTTCAATTTCATCCAGAAGCATTTCTTCCGCTATCATACTTCTTCCTACTCTTTCCAGACTCATACACGTTTCCTTCATCTCGTATCTTTCGTTGTCCTATCTCGCCGCTTTTGCCGTCTCTTTTTCCTTATGTGTACTTCCGAAACGGACAAGCCCTGTTCTGTTCAATGCAATCATCACTGCCGGAATAATCAATAACTGTGCAATGATTCCGGGAACTGCATTGATAAATGCACCTGCCATGAACATCTGCCATGTAAATCCTGCTCCTGTTACACCGAGAAGCACTATTTGCACAACTCCCCAGACAACTCTTCCTGCCAGCATTGCAGCAATGAGCGAACGGTAAAGCGCGACAATACATTTCCATTTAGAATGTTCATACAGCCATCCGGACACAAATCCATATGTCATTAATTCAAATGCCATTGCTGTCGCTGTCGGAAACAACGGCGGCATTCCAAGTGTCATGGAACGCAAAATCGGAAGAACAAGTCCAACTGCCGCACCATACTGCCATCCGCAGATTAAGCCACAGAGCAGTACCGGAATGTGCATTGGAAGCAGCATATTGCCAATTCTCGGAATCTGTCCTGTGAAAAACGGAAGGATCATTCCGATGGCAAGAAACATCGCCGCTAACGTCATATTTTTAATTTTCTTATTCATTCTGTTCCCTCCTCCATTCTTATAAAAACTAAAAACAACATAGCATCATTTTTCTTGTTTGTCAAACAAAAAATGTGCGCCGGTCTAAACCGTAACGCACATTCCATTTTTAATACTTTTCTTCATAAACTAATTGTGATAATACTGTGCCTGCGCTTTCCATAATTCAGAATATAGGCGACCATTTTGCAGCAACTGTTCATGAGTTCCCCTTTCCGCAATCGTACCGGAGTCAAACACGATAATATCATCACAGAAACGGCAGCTACTCATTCGATGAGTAATAAAAACACTCATTTTATCCTCTGCCAGTGTGTCAAAATTTTGATAAATTTCATATTCACTAATTGGGTCAAGCGCCGCTGTCGGTTCATCTAAGATCATAATCATGGCATCCTGGTACAGCGCTCTTACGATTGCCAGTTTCTGTTTCTCTCCCCCACTGAAATTCACCCCATCTTCACTTTCTGCAAACATCGGCGTCTCTAGCTTTTCCGGAAGCTCATTTACAATCCGCTCCACACCTATTTCTCTGAGACATTTCCATACTTTTTGCTCGTCATATTCCTGAGCCACTGCAATATTCTGTCCGATTGAAAATGCAAACATAGCAAAATCCTGAAAAACCACTCCGAATAATTTCAGATATTCTTGATAATCGTACTCTCTTATATCAATTCCATTTAATGTAATATAACCTTCTGTCGGCTCATAAAGCCCACAGAGCAATTTTATAAATGTCGTCTTTCCGGCTCCATTTCTTCCTACAATTGCAGTTCGACTGTCGGCGCTGAGTTTGCAGTCAATCCCCTTAAGAATCTCTGTTTCATTTCCCGGATAGCGGAAGCTCACGTGATGAAATTCAAATTCATAGTCTTTCACATTTTGTTTCGGAACACTTAGCTTTCCTTCCCGGCGCTCTTCTTTCATCTCCATAAATTCAACCAATCCGCGCATCATTTCACATTTCCGTTCAATTTCTCCATTGATCCAGATCAACATCGTCACATCCGTCATAAATCTAGTCGTCGCTCCTGCATATTTGCTGAAAGAACCGATAGTGATTGCATTGCCCGCTATTTTTATCAAGATCAGCGCATATGAATACACTGTAAATAGCATGCCGATTCCCTGTCCCGCCAACTCCTGTTTCCTTCGGACAGTTCTCATCCGCTTATACAAATCTGAAGAGGTTTCCAGAAATCTGCTGAAATTCTTCTCAATCATATCGTTCATTTGATAGATATGACACACTTTATTTGCCTCCGGATTCCCATATATATTATCCATATAATAAGATAATCCTTGTTCTGCGTCCCCGTGCTCGGAATAGATCTGACTCTGGCGTTCACTCAGCCGTTGATTGGAAACCGTTGTTAGTTTCACGATGCTCCAGAACATCATTCCGAAACTTATAACCGAAAACCAAACGCCTGCGCTACCCATTTTCCCCTTCAAAAAACACATGTGCACAACCATTCCAACGGCAGTTACTATTGAAAGCGCCGAAACAATCAGTTGCTGATACAAATACAAGACTTGTTCTACGCCTCCATACATGTCAATCGTCCGCTCAGCCAGATAAATTTTTCGGATCACTTCGGGATTTTCAAAGGATTCAAACCGCATCGAAAGTGCCTTTTTTCGCATCAATATTTTTAAATCTGTGTAGAGCATCTGATATTTTACAGACATACTTTTTGTAAGCTGGTTCTGAACTAATCCAAAGAACAACTCAGACAAAATTAATATCCCCGAATGTAGTACTGCCGATCTCCACTCCTGTCGCAGCAGATCGTCTATGATTCTCGCTGAGTAAAATAATCCAAAGTAAAAAGAAAATATTTCTAACAAAGAGGAACCTGTCGATATCAAAATTGCCTGATGATCTAGGTGGTGTAATACTTTCAGGAGGTAAAAACCTGTTTTATGGAACTTATACTTTTCAAACATATCTACCCCTCCTCATAATACTTCGCCTGAATTTCATACATTTCTGCGTACTTTCCATGCTGTTCCATCAGTTCTTGATATGTTCCAAGTTCTGCAATTCTTCCCTGCTCCAAAAATACGATCCGATCACAAAATCTAGTGGAGCTTAAACGATGGGAAATGTAAATCCCCGTTTTCCCTTCCGTGAGAAGATGATATTGCCGATACAATTCATTTTCCGCAATCGGGTCAAGTGCCGCTGTCGGTTCGTCTAAGATCATAACCGAAGATTCTTTATATAGCGTCCTGGCAAGCAGCAACTTCTGAAGTTCTCCTCCAGACAACTCTATCCCCTGGGGATCCAATACCTTTGTCAGCTTCGTTCTTTCTTTTTCCGGTAAATTACTGATCCGTTCTCCAAGCCCCGCAAGTTCCAACTTCTCTTTCAGTTTTTCCCTGTTCTGCTCTGCTTCTGGAAGCCCCGTCACATTCTCAGCGATTGTTGCTGCAAACACAAAGATTTCCTGAAACGCAACTGAAAATTCCTGCAAATAGCTTTTCTGATCAAAACACCTGATATCGGTTCCATCCAATAAAATTCTGCCTCCGGTAGGCTTATATAGCCCCAATAGCAATTTCACAATCGTAGTTTTTCCTGCACCATTGATACCAACCAGCGCCAGTTTCTCACCACTTTGAATTGTTAAATCTAAATCATGGATACAATCCTTTTCAGCTCCCGGGTATCGAAAACATACGCGCTCCATTGTCAACGTATGCGAGGACAGCGCATTTGGTACTAGTTCACCTCCTGTGCATTTCTCTTCTCCATATTGCAAGAAAACATAGAAATAAGTTACCAACGTATGATTTCTTATCAATTCTTTCATGTTATCAAATAAATGAAGGATCCATCCGTTAAATCCTGCCACAATTCCCAGATTCAATATAAATTGTTCTATCGTCATTGTGCCACGATGCATAAAATAAATAAATGCTCCATACACAATCACATCTCTCACAAATGCAAGAAGCTTCTCTAAATGATTAAAGATCAGATAGTAAGATGCACTTTTTTTCTGAAGTTTACATATTTTTGTCCGCAAAGAATTAAATTCCTCCGTAAACCATTCCTGCATCCGGTAAATCCGTATATCTTTTGCGCCTTTTTGTTCCAAAGACGCATGATACATCGACTGAAGTCTGGTATATTCCGCGCTCAACTGATCTTGCACAAAAAAATCTTTTTTGCTGGTCAACATGCTTGCGAAAATAATTGTCACTGTAAAAACAATTAAGATCAACACAAAAAAGTAATTTGTATTTCCAATCAAAGCTGCGTATGTAATAAGTCCCAAAAGATTGACACACACTTCCACAAATTGTTTCAGGAACATTTCAATTCCATTTTCATTTCCTTCGTAAACGGCTCGCCTTGCCTTTTCGAACTGTTTCTGCCCCTCCTGACTTTCACACAGATCATAAGGAAGCTCCAACGCTTTCTTTATAAGTCTCTTCCCTTGTTGATTTCGGAACAAAAACAACATTTGCTCATACAAATGCAGCGCATAAGTATCTATCATTTGCAATAGAAGTATGACAATTAGGAACCCCAAAAGCTTTCCGATCTCTACTTCCACTTGCCTGCCCCTCATCACCCCAACGACATAGCTCGGAAAAACCGCAAAAAGCAGAGGCACTAACACACCGAGCACAATATGCAAAAAAGCATATCCAAAAAAGCCCTTGAAGCCGTCTTTCCTCAATAGTGAAAAAGAAAATTTAAGATTTGTAATAAAACTGTTTTTTTGCATATGATACTCCCGATACTCCAATATTTTTATTAATAATAAACATAATTATCTGAAAAATTTATTTTAAAATCTTTTATCAATTTTCTCATAATACTATAACCTCATTCAGACATATTCTTAATATTATCTCTAATTAGTAATAAAATACATACATGGCATAAAACTCATACCATGTATGTATTTTACTACTATCGTCCTGCCCCACATGAATGTGATTGATTCATACATCCTGTTTGCGGTGGCCCAATTATTGAACTACAAAGCTCAACTTTTTCCATAGAAATTCCATCCTTTCGTTACTTATTCTATAAAAGTTTGTCGACAAATCTTACAGCGTCTTCATCATATCACTCATTGGTGCAAAAAAACATGACGTTTTATGAAAATTTAATTCCCATAAAACGTCATGTTTTTTATGTTCCCATTCTGGTAACATGTGCGTAACAAAAATGAAAGAAGGTATTTAGTATGAAAAAATATATAAAAAAAACAGTTTACTTATTTGGACTACTTTTGACTTTGGCATTTACTAATAGTCTGTCTGTTATTACATTATATGAATCTTCCAGTTATCAGTCTATACCTCCACAAACTGATCCGGGCGATTCTTGGGGCAAAACTAACTAAACTCAACGATTTCAAGAAGTCCTTTCTCTTTCAAATACTCTCTATTGCAATTATAACGATATGTGTTTTTCATAAGTTTGAGAATATCTAATGCTTGACGAAATCGTTCTATACATTTTTTATTATGTTGCTTTTCCAATATACACGCTTCTATCGAAAGTATTCTGCCAATTCGTTTACCCATTCCTATACTTAGTGCTTTCTCAGCCCATATGAGACATTTATGAAACGGTTCTTTAGAAAAGCCATGTTCTTCCATTGCTCCCGAATAATTTCCGTTCATAAGTTCCCAAATTCTAAAATTAAATATTGAATGAACTTTTCTGCTCTCACATTTCTCTAGCAATACTTTCCAAATTTCAAAGGCTTTATCTACTTCCCCTTTTTTTTCATAACTACACGCAAGAAGATTCAAAATGATATTTTCTGTTTCTGTTAAATTGTGCTCAAAAATATTCTTCTGATCTTCTAGTGTCAATGCTAGCAAATGATTTAACTGTAAAATATACTCATCTTCATTAATTTTTTGAAGATGCACTAAATACATTAAATTTTCTACTCCAACATACTGTTGATTCCGTTTCTGACTCATATCAAGTTGCGCTTCTAATTTCCTTAAAAGTTCATTAGCCTTTTCATAATCTTGTTGTTGATCATACGCCGTTATCTGTTTTTCCAACTCCAACACACTATATTGCTCTGCCACAACCATCATAGATATACGTTTTCTTTCCCGATGCATTTTTTCAAGCATAGCTTCCAGCTTTCTGGTGTTCGGTCTACGTTTTCCTCCCTCGATCCGTGATAATGTCTCCGGCTCACAGATTCCGTCCGCAAGCTCCGCCTGTGAAATCTTTCTCGCAGTCCTTTCGTGACGGATCAGCTCATAGTCCAATTCAAAATATCGGTTCCAGTTATGAAATAGTCTGTAGTTCTCCAAATGAATATCTGCCTCTTTCTCTAATGCGAGAAGCGAACGACTTTGACTTTCCAGTTCTTTTGTTTTCTGTATATCCTCTCTTCCTCTCTTCAAAAATTCTGCATAGGTATCCAAAATCTCCGTCATATACAATACCCTTCCGGTATTACACAACACCTCTAACGCTGTTTTTAACCAGTAACAGCATTTATCATAATTTTCTGCTGTCTTCTTTTTTTCTACCAACAGCAAAACCGCATACGGATATACCTTCGCCAGTTCCTCTTCCTCGAATGTATGGCGATTCAAATAGCAAAATACCTCTTCCAATTCTTTTTCTTTTCTCGCACCAGCACTTTTCTGACTTACTTCCCACCGAAACAATAAAAGTTTTAATTCCTCCGCACTTAATGCGCTCCCATCTGTTAGACAATTTTCTGGATCCATCGTCTGTACAATCGCCTCTTCGATCCACTTCAAAACTTCTTCCACCGCATCTTTCTCCTGACTTTTCAGCCACAAAATCTGCGCCCACATCTGACAAATGTATTGCCGGTGAATTGGCTGCTCTGCCTGCTTCTTTCGTTCATACTCTGCAAGCACCTTTTCGGCTTTCTCAAAATCTCGATGACAAATCGCCCTCTGTACAAAATACTGCAGCTCATACAGTTCATAGACATCCAGCGACATTACATATTCCAGACGATCTGTTGATTTTCCCAACCGCTCAAATAAGCGATCTAGTTCAAAATATCCCGGCTCTGTCTGCTCCGCCTCCACTCGGGCATAAGCAGACAATGAGTAAATCCCTTTGCAAAGTTGGCTTTGCGTAAATTCTGTTTCTTTTCTGAGCTTCTCAAGCAACTCACCAATTCCTTTTCCCATGATTTTTAGTCAACGATCCCAACCATGTCTTTCACGTGCTCAAAACCATTTTTCTTCATGTACGCCTCAATTCCATCAACAACTTCCATCGTCACTGCCGGATTATGGAAATTCGCTGTTCCGACAGACACTGCGCTTGCCCCTGCCAGCAAGAATTCAATTGCATCCTCAGCACACGCAATACCGCCCATGCCGATGATCGGAATATTAACCGCCTTCGCTGTCTGGTACACCATCCGCACAGCAATCGGTTTGACTGCCGGACCTGACACTCCGCCTGTTTTATTTGCCAGAGCAAATGTTTTGCGGTTGATATCAATCTTCATACCGGTCAATGTATTAATGAGTGAAAGAGCATCTGCGCCTCCTGCTTCTGCCGCCTTCGCAATCTCTGTAATATCCGTTACATTTGGTGTCAGCTTCATGATGACCGGCTGCTTTGCCAGCTTTTTGATCTCTCTCGTCAGTTGTTCCACATGTTTTGCATCCTGACCAAATGCAAGAAAACCGGCATTCACGTTCGGGCAGGAAATGTTAATTTCCATCATATCGATTGGTTCGTCTGCAAGGCGCTCTACCACCGCCAGATATTCTTCCGGCGCATGCCCGCATACATTCACAATGATTTTTGTATCATACTGTTTCAAAAACGGTATGTCTCTTTCACAGAATACATCGATTCCAGGATTCTGAAGTCCGATGGCATTCATCATTCCGCCATACACCTCAGCTACCCGCGGCGTCGGATTGCCCGGCCACGGAACATTTGCCACACCTTTTGTTGTTACTGCACCAAGACGGTTTAAGTCTACGAAATCACAGAATTCCGCTCCGGAACCAAAGGTTCCTGATGCAACGGTTACCGGATTCTTCCACTCCACACCGGCAATATTTACTCTCATATCCATTATAATTCCACCTCCGTAGACAGAAATACCGGACCATCCTTACAAATACGCTTATTATGTACATTGCTGTGGTGATCCTTTTCTTTTGACTTGCAAACACAGCCAAGACATGCGCCGATTCCGCATGCCATACGTTCTTCCAGTGAGATATAGCACTCGATATCATTTTCCTCTGCATATGCCTTTAACGCCTTTAACATCGGTGTTGGCCCACATGCATAAATAATATCCGCGGTAAGCGCCTGCTCACGAATGGCATCCATAACATTTCCCTTTGTACCGACACTGCCGTCTTCTGTAGAAATGTACACACTTCCGTTCTGCTCAAATTCTTCCCGAAGGAATGTCTGAGCATCGCGATATCCAACAATGATCTGTTTCTCACAATTTAACTCTTTCGCAAGCTCCAGAATTGGGGGAACACCGATTCCACCGCCGATCAAAAACGCTTTCTTTCCTTCCGCTGCTTCCAACGGAAAGCCATTTCCCAAAGGTCCGATAACCGGAAGTGTATCTCCTGCTTTCATCTTGGAAAACTGCTCTGTTCCTGTATTCTCTCCTGTCACACGATATACAACCCGAAGCATCTCCTGCTCTTTATCAATCTCACAGATGCTGATCGGACGAGGGAGCAGCTTGCTTCCATCATTTGTATACATAGAAATAAACTGTCCCGCCTTTGCTGTACGGGCTGCCTTTGTCTTCAGCCACATGCTGAAAATCCCCTCTGCAAGCTGCTCCTGAGCCACAACCTGCACTTGCTCTCTTTCTCTTTCTGCCATATTTCTCTTCTCCTGTCGTTTTTCTTCTGATTCTCGATAAGCCGCCGTACTTCCCCCGGCGGCTCATCTAAGCTTTCCTTCATCACTAATTAACGATTATTTAACGCTTCGCTGATATCAGCAACCATAGCCTCAACAGCTGCTCTTGACGCATCTCCAAAGTTCTCCGGTCCGAATTTTGCATATGCTTCCTGCTTGTAAGCAGCAATGATTCCTCTGGAAGAATTCACGATTGCTCCAAGTCCGTCTTCATTAAAGAAGTGTACCAGATCTTTTCCTTTACCGCCTTGTGCGCCATAACCAGGCACAAGGATGTATGTCTTTGGCATTACCTTTCTCAAGATCTTACCCTGTTCCGGATAAGTCGCTCCCACTACTGCTCCAACATAACTGTATTCATCACCCATTGCCTGCTCGCCCCATGCAGCTACCTGCTCTCCGACAAGCTCATACAGTGGTTTTCCATCAACAAGTCTGTCCTGGAATTCTCCGCTTGACGGGTTAGATGTCTTCACAAGAACAAAGATACCTTTCTTTTCTTCCTGACATACTTTCACAAACGGATTTACACCGTCAGATCCAAGATATGGATTCACTGTTGCGAAATCTTCATCAAACGGCACATAACTCTTGCTTCCAACCTGTACACGTCCAAGATGTCCGACTGCATATGCAGCAGAGGTAGATCCGATATCTCCTCTCTTAATGTCTCCAATGACAACAAGTCCTTTTTCTTTACAGTAATCTACTGTTTTCTTAAACGCCATCAGTCCAGGAATTCCAAATTGTTCATACATCGCAATCTGTGGTTTTACTGCCGGGATCAGATCATATGTCTTATCAACGATTTCTTTATTGAACTGCCAGATTGCCTCTGCCGCTCCTTCTAATGTCTCACCAAATTCTGCAAATGCTTTCTTCTGAACATGCTCCGGTACATAATTCAGCATCGGATCCAGTCCTACTACGATCGGCGCATTTGTCTTCTTAATGTTTGCAACTAATTTGTTAATCATGGTTATTCTCCTCCTGGTAAATAAATATATTTGCTTTGATTTACTTCTTATAAACGAGTTTTCCGTCCACAAATGTATGTGTCACTTCGCCTTTTACTTTCCAACCGTCAAATGGTGTGTTCTTTCCTTTAGACAGAAACGTATTCTTATCAACTGTATATTCTGCTTTCGGATCGAAGATCACAAGGTCAGCAGTCTTTCCTTCTGCCACAGCGCCTTTGTCTGACAGTCCGAGTACCTGAGCCGGATTCCAGCTCATCTTCTCAGCCATCTGCATCGGTGTCATAAGCCCTGTCTCAACAAGCTCTGTATAAGTAAGACATGCTGATGTCTCAAGACCTACGATTCCGAAAAACGCATTCTTCATAGAGCAATTTTTCTCTTCTTCGGAATGTGGTGCATGATCGGTTGCGATCACATCCATAATATTCTCTGAAAGTCCTCTGCGCAGCGCCTCTTTATCTGCCTGTCCGCGCAGCGGCGGATTCATCTTATAGTTACCGTCATCTTCTTTAATATCGTCTGATGTCATAGCAAAATGATGCGGGCAAACTTCTGCTGTTACCGGAAGATTCTCTTCTTTTGCATATTTTACCAGCTTCACGCTGTCTTCCGTAGAGCAATGGCAAAGGTGAAGGCGCACCCCTGTCTCTTTTGCAAGAAGGATATCTCTGGCAACAATCACATCTTCGACGGCATTCGTGATGCCCGGAAGTCCAAGCTCTCTTGCCTTCTCATCAGCATTCATCACACCGCCTTCTACCATCGTAATATCTTCGCAATGTGCAAAAATCGAAATCCCACACTCTGCCGCAATCTTCATTGCTTTCCGGTAAAGAGAAGCATTCATCACGGACTTACCGTCTTCACTGATCGCATGACATCCTGCCTCTGCCATTCCTTTAATATCAGCAAGCGCTTCTCCTTTTTGTCCCACTGTGATCGCCCCGAGCTGAATCACATGCACCGGACACTCTTCTTTTGCCCTGCGGTGAACATCTTCTACTTTCTCTTTCGTATCAATGACCGGCTTTGTATTCGGCATGGCGCAGATCGTTGTCACGCCCCCTCTTGCCGCTGCACTTCCCCCTGTTGCAAGCGTCTCCTTATATTCCAGTCCAGGATCTCTTAAATGTACATGCAGATCGATAAATCCAGGCATAACATAACTGCCGGCGGCATCAATGATCTCATCTGCTTCTGTCTCGATCTTCTCGCCTACAGCTTTGATCTTATCATCTTCCACCAGCACATCATACCGACCATCTCTCTTTGTCAAAGGATCTAATACATGACCGTTTTGAATTAAAATTTTCATTTTCTCAATCCTTTCTCGTTTATTTCCCTCCGAACCATCTGAAAATGATCCGGAAATAATTTTATCCATATATTTTTATTTTAACATATGCCATAATGTAAGAAAAGCAAAAGATTCATGTCTCCACAAATCTTTTGCTTTTTTATATTGTCTTTCTGCGATTCGTTCACATCAGCTACTGCTGTACCTGACTGCGAAGAAGCTCCAACGCTTTTTCCATCTGATTATCCGCTTCCGGATTTGTCTCATCATAGACATATTCGACTTCCACATCCGGAACGATTCCGGTTCCGTCAATATTTCTTCCTTTCGGAGTAAAATATTCCGCAATCGTAAGCTTCACCATTGTACCGTCCGTCATTGGAAACAGCTGCTGTACAACTCCTTTTCCATAAGTTGTTGTACCGACAAGCTGGCCGATTCCATAATCCTGTACTGCTCCGGCAAAAATTTCGGATGCACTGGCGCTGGCGCCATTGATCAGCACTGCAAGCGGTTTTTCCCACGGTGTTTTTCCATCACATTTATACTCTGTGCGCTCTCCATCCCGCTCCTCTGTATAAACGATCAGCCCTTCCGGAAGAATTTCTCTTAACATATCACAGACGGTAGAAAGATTTCCTCCCGGATTTCCACGAAGATCAATGAGCATAGATGCCATTCCCTGACTTTCCAGAGCTGCTTTTGCTTCCCGGAACTGTTCCAGTGTAACTTCATCAAATTCAGACACCCGAATATATCCGATCTGGCCTTCTTTCATCTCATAACTGACCGTCTGCGTCTGCAGCTTTCTGCGCACGGCAGTAATCTCAATCTCTTGACGATCTGCTCCCCGCAGCAGCGTCATTTTGACCTCGGTGCCTTCTTCTCCTTTTACCCGCGTAACCACTTCACTTAGATCGACACCCGTCACTTCTTCTCCTTCTACTTTGTACAAAATATCTTCATTTTTCATTCCCGCTTCTGCAGCTGGTGAGTTTTCATAGACATTGGCAATCGTAATTACTCCTGTCTCTCGATTCTGCGACATAAGGGCTCCGATTCCGCTGTACTCCCCCGAAGTAGATTCCATCATTTCTTTTGTCTCCTCGGTGGTATAATATGCAGAATACGGATCATTCAGTGCCGCAATATATCCCTGATAGATTCCTTCCGTAAGCGCTTCTTCATCTACCTCTTCTTCATGGAGATAGACTTCATCGATCAAACCTTTTAGTTCTTCCAGCTTCTTCTCTGTATACTGTCCTACAACCTGACCAGAGCCGCTTTTCTTCATACTTCCAAGATCTATATGATTTATCACGATCACACCTGCTCCTATGGCAGCTGTGATTACTAACATAGCAAGGGCGCCTGTCAGCGCCCCTTTTAAAAATCCCTTTTTATTATCCATTATCCACACCTTATGATAAATAATTGAACGGATCTACCGGTTTTCCATTCAGTTCTACCTGGAAATGCAGGTGTACTCCTGCGGAGTTCCCTGTGTTTCCTGTAAGACCTAACTGCTGTCCTTTCGATACATACTGCCCGGTTGATACACTAAGAGCTGAATGATGCATATACTTTGTTACAAGACCTCCGGAATGTTGAATAACAACCCAGTTACCGGCGCTGTTGCTCCAGCCGGCCATCAGAACTCTTCCATCTGCTGCTGCATAAGTCGGAACTGCTGCTCCACCTGTTCCGAAGTCAACTCCCTTATGGAACGAATTGTCAAAATCACGATAGCCAAACCCACTTGTCAGATATCCTGACGGACATGGATGTGCAAATGTTCCATTACCGGAAATTACATTGTCTCCCGGCGGTACATAAGAACCGCCGCCTGAATTATTTCCACTGGAACTGTTTCCGCCTGACGGTTTCTGCTGCTGTTGCTGTGCAAGCTCTGCCTGCTTTCTCGCCTCTTCTTCCGCCTTTGCTTTCTCAATCAGCGCCTGAAGCTCAGAAGCCTTTGCTCCAATTGCGGATTCCAGATTCGCAATTTCGATTCCTTTGCTGTCAAGGAGTGTCTGTACCTGTGTCTGCTGTTCTCCAAGCTGAGCCTGAAGCGCGCCAAGCTCTTCATATTCTGCTTTCAGCGCTGCTTCCTTTTCCTGTACTTCTGTCACGATCTTCTGAAATTCCACAAGCATATTTCTGTCATATTCTGTAATCTTGGAAATATACTCTGCCTTATTCAAAAGCTCTGCCATGCTGTCCGATGTAAAGAGAATTTCCAGAAGCTCGCCGCCTCCGTTCTCATACATAAAACGGATCCGCTTCTTCATACTCTCATATTGATTGTTTTCATCAATTTTTGCATTAATCAGATCATTCTCTGCCTGTTCGATCTCAACTGCCTTCTGATCTACTTTCGCATTGGTTTCCTGCATTTGTGCGATAATGCTGTTCAACTGCTCTGAAAGCGCATTCTTCTCTTGTTCTGCTGCCTGCTTTTGCTGTTCTAACTGCTCTTTTTCTTTCTGAGCCGCATCAATCTGTGTATCTGTCGCGCCTGCCTGCAGCACACTTCCCATACTGAGGAGTCCTGCCAATAACAGTGCGGCTGTTTTTCTGTATCGTTTTTTCATCTGTATCTCCTATCCTATACTTTCAAGTGCTTTCTGATTGTAAAGGTACTTCCGACTAAACCGATTCCCATTCCCAGGATCAGCCCGATCGGCAGCAGATATGTATATACATAGTTTACCGGAAGGAAATCCAGAATATGATTCAAAATAGAGAATTTTTCCAAAATATACTGAATTGCTTTGTTATACATAAAATATAGCAAAATCAGTGGAATCAAAGCTCCGATCAATCCGATGATCATACCTTCAATGATGAACGGCGCCCGTACAAAGAAGTCTTTTGCACCGATGTATTTCATAATGGCAATCTCTTCTCTTCTGACAGTAATACCCATTGCAACCGTATTACTAATCAGGAAAATAGAAACAGCCAGAAGAATACCGATGATTGCCGCTGAAACATAGATGATCAGCTTATTTACTTTCTCCAGCGTCTTTGCCACCACATCTGAACGGTTTACTTTCTTAACACCATCCAGACTTTCTGCATATTCGACAATCTCTGTTTGATTTTCTACTTTCTCCATGTAAACTTCGTAGTTATCTGCTCCGGCAAGCGGGTTGTCTTCTTTGAATCCTTCCGCCAGATCTGCATTCTCACCGAAATACTCATCGCGGAATTCTTCCCATGCCTCATCTGCAGATACAAATTTTACTTCGGCAACACCTTCATGATCACGCAGTTTTTCACCAATATCGGAAATCTGATCCTGCGTCACGCCATCTTCAAAAAATACTGTGATCGCCACACCTTCCTCAGCAGCCATAACAATGCTATGGAAGTTCAGGACAATGGAAAAGAAAAGTCCAAACACGAAAATACATGCAGCCATCGTTGCTACGGATGCAAGGGAGAACAGCTTATTACGGCTGATGTTCTTGATTCCCTGCTTCATAGAATATCCTACTGTACTAATCCTCATTATTATACCCACCTTTTCTTTCGTCGCTCACAATAACACCTTTCTTCATTGTGATTACTCGTTTTTTCATTTCGTTAACGATCTCCTGATTGTGGGTTACAACCAGAACCGTAGTTCCTCTCTCATTCGCTTCCTCCAACAGCTTCATGATTTCCCATGAGTTTGTCGGATCCAGGTTACCTGTCGGCTCATCTGCCAGAAGAATCAGCGGCTCATTCACGACTGCACGCGCAATGGCAACTCTCTGCTGTTCACCACCGGAAAGTTCCTTCGGGTAGGCTTTATACTTCTGTGCAAGCCCTACAAGCGACAGCGCCGCCGGTACTTTCTTCTTGATTACTCTTGTCGGTGTTTCTGTTACGCGGAGTGCAAAAGCAATATTATCGTAAATATTTCTATCTTTTAAAAGCCGGAAATCCTGGAACACTACTCCAAGCGTTCTTCTGTACTTCGGAATATGACGATGTTTCAGACGGCCGAGATTCTGACCGTTTACAACAATCGTTCCCGATGTCGGATCCAGCTCTTTCATAATCAGCTTGATCAATGTTGACTTTCCGGAACCGCTGTCACCTACGATAAACACGAACTCGCCGGCTTCAATCTTCAGGCTGATACCGTTCAGGGCTGCGATTCCCTTCGAGTATTCTTTCGTTACTTCCTTTAATTCTATCATATGCTCCTCCTAATTACTAATACTCCAGTGACTCCATATACTTCATATACTTCACTACCATGAGCGCAATCTTAAATGTGATCGCATCCTCAAACACGCGAAGATCCAGTCCTGTGCTCTTCTGAAGCTTATCAAGGCGATACACAAGCGTATTTCTATGAATATACAGCTGTCTGGATGTTTCTGACACGTTGAGACTGTTCTCGAAGAACTTATTAATCGTAACCAACGTCTCCTCATCAAAATCATCCGGAGATTTCCCCTCAAAAATCTCGCGTATGAACATCTTACAGAGCGGAATTGGAAGCTGGTAAATTAATCTGCCGATTCCAAGCGCACTGTATGCAATAACATCTCTGTCATTAAAGAAAATCTTTCCAACGTCAAGAGCAAGCTTCGCTTCTTTGTATGATTTGGACACTTCTTTAATGTCATTGACAATGGTACCATATGCAATATGGATGCCTTCTTCCCCTTCTGACTTTAACAATTCCAGGATGTTCTCCGCAATCTCATCCATCTCCTTGTATCCGTCATCCGGTCCGATCTCCTTCACAACAATAATATTTTTCTCATCTACCGCTGTGATAAAATCTTTTGACTTTCCTCCAAGAAGCGTGCGCACATTCTCAAGTGTGCTGCCGTCTTTTTCACGGGAAGTCTCAATAATAAAGATAACACGTCTGACTTCTGTGTCAATATGTAATTTTTTAGCACGGTTGTAAATATCAACCAGAAGCAGGTTATCAAGCAGAAGATTCTTAATGAAGTTATCCTTATCGAAACGCTCTTTGTAGGCCACAAGGAGATTCTGAATCTGGAAAACTGCAATCTTCCCTATCATATATACATCATCACTGCCCCCGTTGGCAAGTAAAATATATTCTAGCTGATTCTCATCAAAGATTTTGAAGAACTGCCGGCCCTGTATTACCTGACTGTCTGCCGGAGATTCCACAAAGGACAGCACTGCACTCTCAAAATTATCTGTCTCCGTAAAAGTACTTGCGAATACTTTCCCATCGACATCCATTACACACAGATCAATTCTTGTA
This sequence comes from Faecalicatena sp. Marseille-Q4148, assembly GCA_018228665.1. Lineage (NCBI taxonomy): Bacteria > Bacillati > Bacillota > Clostridia > Lachnospirales > Lachnospiraceae > Faecalicatena > Faecalicatena sp. Marseille-Q4148. The sequence continues at coordinate 3,142,246 of CP073692.1, read as the reverse complement.
ATTGCTTTCAATCCTTCGATTGTATTTTGAAGTATTTGGTTTGATATCATTCCTCTTCCTCTCCTTCTCCGAATCCATGCTTTTTCAGCATCGGCATTTTTCACAATTATTTTGTTATTCTACTCGTAATATGTCTCTATGCATCTTACTATTTTAATGCAAAACCACAAAAAAAGAAAGAGGAAAATGCATATTTTTAGGCATTTCCTCAGACTCTTTACAAATATGTTACATTTTGTTCATAGACATTGTTCACAATAACCATATTCGGAGACGCTTTCTCCTACTGATCTCTGCGACGATTTTCCCGCTCGATCTCTTTCTTTAAAATAAACTTTCGGACAAATCCGTAAACGGATTTCTTAAATCCGGTTTCTGTCTCCTGAAGTCTCAGCTGCTTTCCGACTCTCAGCCACACTCTCGCATTGACAATAATCCTGTTGCGCGCTATGAAAGCTTCTCTCCCTGCCAGATCAAGTTCTGACAAGATACAGTCGATTTCAAGACCATTGATCTCATTTACGATCATATCATCCGACTCTGCATGCTCCGGTACGACCGCTCCTCCCATAATCTTTGCCTTTGGGTAGCGTTCGTGCAGTATTTCTTCAAAAGAATCTAATTCTTCCTGTGAATCTGCCATCAGCCAGATTCGCTTCCGATTCTTCTCAAGATAGCGAAGGAACATCTTCAGAAACACATCCTCCGCAGCTTCCTGAAGCCGTTTTGACTCCTGAATCCCGGCTGCTTCAAGGATTGCCTTATCCCCAATCAGAATCATATCTGCTTCTTCGGTATTCTGTTTTACCCCCTCGACAACACTGCTCTTTACAAGCACATCTGTCGTCAGCATCTCAATTACGTTGATCGCTTCTGTCTGAAGATACTCAATCGCCCGGCGCATCGCTTCCTTTGCGGAATAATCATCGACCTGAACGCCAAGCACATTCATCTTTCTGTCCATGTCTCTCACCTTTTCTTCCTAGCCGTACGATTATAGCAAAAACCATCTTCTTTTTCAAGCTATTATCAGAAAATTCTTATTTCTTTGCATCCCGCTTCTTTCCGGCAATGATTCCGCCAATCCGTCCGGTTTCTTTCGATGACAGTGACTTCCAGCCTTCCTCCAGTACTTTGTCCAACAGTCCGAGTTCCTCTGCGATTTCGTATTTCATCCGTTCTTCCGGTTCTATCTGTTCCAGATCAATCTGTTTTGTCTCAGCCATTTCTCTGCGTCCTCCTTTTCAGTTTTTCATTCTGCGCTGTGCAAAATGTATTTCTGTCAGGAGTATCGCCGGAAATTCTTACTTTATACAGTCGTCCGGAAAATTTGTTATGGACGGTCCGGAACAATCACTGCCGCCACAAAATAAGCAACGATTCCTGTTCCGGTACATCCGAACAAAACAAATGCCAGGCGGATCAGTGTCGGATCTACTCCAAAAAATTCACCGATCCCACCACAGACACCGCATATCATTTTATTTTCTCTTGATCTGAATAATCTTTTCTCTGACATAATCATCTCTCCTTTTTTCTGTCGCTATCGAATTTTTGTTTATATCTGCTCTTATGACGGCTCCTGGAACGAGATTTCTACCTCTCCAACACCGCCGGTCATCTCAATCGTATATGGAGCGCCGTTATCTTCATTGACAGAGCGATCCAATGTTCCATAAGTTGTTCCGGCGATATGCATACCGCCGATCCCTGTTGCAATATCATAATTATAATCTGTCTTTTTTCCTTCCAGTGTCATGGTTACATTTCCCACGCCACATTCAATATTAATATCTCCCTGAAGCTTTCCGTTCAGATCCACATTTCCGGCTCCACAGCGTACTTCCGTGTCATCAATGCCAATATCTGTCAATACCGTATTTCCCGCTCCGAGATTCAGTTCCATCTCCATTGACGTAATCCCTCGTACCGTAAGTTCCCCTGCTCCCGCCGTAATATTGATTTCTTCCAATGCTAATGTCTCCGGCACATAAAGTATATAGCTTCCCGCTTCTTTATCATTTAACCCATTTTCTTTCCACACTTTATTGCTTGTTTTAAATTCCAGCGTACCGTCATTGACGCTGCACCTTGTGCGAAGTGCTTCATTGACTGCTTTGCCTTCCAGGACAATTTCATTCCCGTCATAAGAAATGATTTCCATCGTTCCGGCTGACAATTCAACAGACAGATCTTCCACATGATAATATGTCTTTTCAAAATCCCCGCTTAAAATCTGTGCGTTCTTCCATTTTGCCGAATGCTCCCAGTCATCATCCCAATCCGTCAGCTCCGGCGTATGTTTGCTCTCACGCACTACAACGCCCACTCCGTCTGCAAGTTCATCTGAAACACTTTGCCATGTCACCCCAAGCATCAGAGCCGCAATACATAAAATAACTCCTGCACCTGCCGTACATCCACAGACAATGGCAAATATTTTCCAACCTTTTTTCATTTGTTACACCGCCTTTCTGTGAAATGGTCTGCGGCAAAGCGCCACAACTCCCCGAAACAGTGTCCGTAAGCAGATCCAGCTGAATTTTCCGAGAAGCACCGTTGCTACGACGCCTACTGCACCTATAATAAGACCAATTCCCATCAGTAAAAGTCCAACCGGTACATTCGGAATGAGCTTTATCGCTCCTACAACAACAAAGCAACCGCCGCAAAAAGCCGCTGCCGCACTGAGTATTACAACACTGACCAGAGCTGCCGCAATACTTGCTAAAATTCCAAGCAGAAGAAGCAGCATCCCAATTCCAAGCGGCAATGCAATTGGAAGACCGATAAAAATAATTGCCAGGATCAAAAGAATCTTTCCGATTGGATGCTCTTTCTTCTGCACATATTCCGGATGATATCCAGTGTCTGCTCCCGCAGTCTTTCTGCTTCCCGGCATCTCTTTTTCCTCAAATCTCGTGTCCGTATAACCGGTCTCACGATATTCTTGATGTTCTTCATTATTACTGCCTAAACCTGCTTTGATCGTCTCAGCTACTTTCCCCGGATCTCCAAGCTCTTCCATCACTTTTCCTTCATTCTCTGCTCCTGCATCTGCAAAATAATCACTATAGTACTGCAATGCTTCGGCACGCTCTTCTGCTGAAATATCAGAAAGCAGCATTTCCAGTTCTTTCATAAAACGGTCCCGATTCATGCAGTCACACCCCCTTCAAACATTTTAGTAATCTTTTCTGAATATTTCTTCCATTCTTCCCGGTATAAGTTCAACTGTACCATGCCTTTTTCAGTTACTTTATAATATCTTCTGTTTCTTCCATCAAACTGCATATCATATACTTCAAGGCATTCATCTTTCTGAAGTCTTCTCAGCACCGGATAAAGAGTAGACTCTGACACTTCCAGCGTCTTTCGGACATCCTGTGTAATCCGATATCCATAGGTACCGTTCTCTTCCTTTGACACAGCAGCCAGCACAATTGCATCCAGAAGTGCTGCTCCAGTATTAAATACCATCGTCTCACTCCTCTCTAACTCTTCCAATATTGTTTTGTTTTCTATATTATATATCGTATAATATAGTGAGTCAATATAATATTATTGAAGATTTATCTACAAAAATTATGAAGATTTTCTTAAGAAACTTTTCCATGTACAACAAAAACCGGAAGGACATCCCCTCCGGTCTCGTTTCCATTTTTCTTAAAAATAAAACCACATCAGCAGGACTGCCTGAACAACAAGGATCAGCGGCACTCCGTAAGTAAATTTTTTGTGTTTTGTTTTGTGGCGGAATCCTTTCATTCCGAGCCATGCGCCTGCCGAACCGCCAATGACAGCAATACCTATCAGCGCTGCCTCCGAAATTCTCCACGCTCCTTTTTGGGCCCGTCTTTTATCTGCTCCATAAAGTAAAAATGCAATGACATTTACCGCGCAGAGATAATATGTTACAACATCACTCATCTTTTATACCTCGATTTCTGTCTGTAGTGTGAAAGAGTAAATGATTTTCCTTTTTACCTTTTTCCCAAGAAGCTGCTCAAGCGCCTGGGCATAATACTCCAATTGCCGCCGGTATCTCTCCTGCAGCTCTTCTTTCCTCTTTACACGATCGGTCTTATAATCGATTACCGCAAGACTTCCGTCAGGTTCTTCCAGATAAGCATCAATAATTCCCTGAACAAGACACCATTCGCCCGCATCTTCAATCCCGATCACAAAAGGCTGTTCCCGAAACAGCTTTCCCCGTCTTGCTGCTTCTTTCATATCGACAGCAAGTCTGCTTTCAAAAAACTTCATCAGGTCAGAACAGCTCACAGTTTTTGCCTCCGCTGCTTCCAGTTTTCCTTCTCTGACCAGAGCTGCTATTGCATCTTTTAGCTTCTCTTCATTGTACTCTTCCCGGAAATCAATCCTCTCCAACACCCTGTGATAAGCAGTTCCTCTGGAAGCTCCCGTCAATTCCTCTTCCGCTCTTCGAAAAGCCGGTATTAGTTTCGTTTCTTTTGCAGGTGCAAACACCACTTCGCTTTCTTCAGCAAGTTCCTTTTCCATTCCTGTTTTCTTTAACTCAGACACAGTAAACTTCATTTTCCTTGTCCGGTCTTTCGAAAATGGATACACAAATGAAAACTGCTCCTGAAGATGCTCTTTCATTTCCGGATGAAATACCTCTTTTTCAACAGCACCTTCTTTTAAAACCTGATGCAGAAGCTGATCTGCACAGAACTCCTCTTCTGCTTTTTCTGCCAATTGAGCGGCATAAATTACTTCTACACGGATCGGCACGTCCTGATGATACATGGAATTCATAAATGGTACCGGAAGTCCTGCTTCGGATAATGCTATGTCGAAAGCCTTGTTTCGGATAAGCGCCGGAATAATCCAGTCCAGATACGTTCTTGCGCGGCTGACTGACGCGAAACTTAATTCTGTTTCTTCCCTCGCTCCTACTGCTCCAAAGCTTTTCAATTTTTCCTCTACACCATTTACTGCTCCGGTAATGATCAGCTTCTCTTTTGCTCTTGTCAAAGCCACATAGAGCACCCGCTCTTCTTCTGCCAGATTTTCAAGCGCTGTCTCCTTTTGAATTACTTTCTTCAGCAGCGTCGGCGCTTTTGTCCGCATTTCAAGATCGATACAGTCTGTCCCAATTCCCAGAGACGGATGCACTACAAACTGCTCACGGATATCCTGCGTATTAAACTGTTTCCCCATTCCGGATACAAACACGATCGGAAATTCCAATCCCTTGCTTTTATGGATACTCATAAGGCGTACGGTATCCGTCTGCTCATCCGCAATATTTGCTTCTCCATAGTCCACGTCATATTTCTTTAGCTGGCGGATATAGCGCACAAAATGAAACAGTCCCTTATAACTTGTCTTTTCAAATGCCAGCGCCTTCTCAAGAAGCATATCCAGATTGGCCTGGCGCTGTCTTCCTCCCGGCATAGCTCCCACATAGTCCCGGTATCCCGTCTCATGCAAAAGTTTCCACATGAGATCATAGATGGAAGTATACGAAAGAATTTCCCGGTAACTTTCGTACTGCTTCTGAAATGCTCTAAGTTTCTGCTGTAAAGCGCTGTCTTTCTCTTCTGCCTCTTTCATAAAGGTAACAACCGCCCGGAAAAACGGTGCTGACGCCCCTTCTTCCTCCGTCTTCATTTCTCTTACCCGGATTCTCGCAAGCTCCTCTGCCGTAACATTTCCAAAAGGAGACAACAACACTGAGGTCAGCGGAAGATCCTGCCGAAAATTATCCAACAGTTCCAGATAATCCAACACCGTACTGACTTCCCATGTTTCAAAATATCCTTCCTTTGTCCCGGCAAATGTCGGAATCCCTTCCTGGTTCAGAATCCTTGAAAATTCTTCTGTCCATCCTTTCAGACTTCTTGTAAGAATTACAATATCTCCATAACCGGCAGGACGATATGTTCCTGTTCTTTTATCCAGTACCGGATGTACGCCCACCAGTTCTTTAATTCTTCTGGCAATCCCGTGAGCCTCCAGCTCCCGGACCGTCTCTTCTTCCACACCTTCTTGTACAGAGGTATCAATTAATAGCAGCTCTGCCTCATTTCCCGGTATATTTTCATAAGAGGCGCCCGGATACAGCGCCGCCCGCTCATCGTAAGCGATACCGCCGAACCCCTCTGTCATAATCTGTCTAAAAATGAAATTCGTACTTTCCAATACTTCCCGCCGGCTCCGGAAGTTTCGCGTCAGATCAATGCGCTGACATTGTCCCTCTCCTGCTCCATATGTGTGGTATTTCTCCATGAAGAGCTCCGGTCTCGCCAGACGGAATCGGTAGATGCTCTGCTTCACATCCCCGACCATAAATATATTGTAAATTCCCTGCTCCTTGCGGGACACGCTTGTCAAAAGCGCCTCCTGAATCAGATTACTATCCTGATATTCATCGATCATAATCTCTTCAAACCGTTCCTGATAGGAGCGTGCTGCCTGAGACGGACAGCGTTTTCCGTCTTTTTGTTCCGTAAGGATCTCAAGGGCAAAGTGTTCCATATCCCCGAAGTCAATCATATTTCTCTTCGCTTTTTCCTTCTGCATCGCTTCATGGAAATCTGCAGTCAGCTCCACGAAGGTTTCCATCATCGGCGCACACTGTCTCATATGTTCCTCTATCTCTTGAAGCGGTTCATAGAAATACTGCTCTTTCAGATCTTTTTGGAGCGTTTTTACATCTTCTCGTACCTGCTTTACAAGTTCCCGTTTGTCCGGATCAATCTCATCACTTCTCTTTGCCGAAAGCTTTGCCCATTTCCATTCTGCTAAAATTTCATAAATGGTTTCGTAGCTCTTTGCCCCGGCAAGCTGTCGGATCAACGCTTCATCCTGCGCAAGCGCCTCCAGATAAAATACCGGTCCGTCCGGTTCTTCACAAAGTTCTATCGCATATTCTGTCAATTCCAGCATATCTTTCGCATACTGTATGGTCTGCTCCTGCACAAAATGGAAAAACGGCTGTTCCTCAATCCCATCTTCTATTTTGTAATGCGCCGCACAGGAATACAGCCATTCGCATGGATTCGGATAGCTTCTGGAAAAATCATATATTTTTAAAAGCAGTTCTGTCAGTTTATGGTCGTCTCTTCCCGGAGCCGTATATTCTGTCAGCTCCAAAAAAGCTTTTTTTCCTTCTTCGTATTTTTGTTCCAGAAGCTCCGCCGCCACATCCTGTTTCAGCAGCTTCATCTCTCCTTCTTCCGCGATACGAAATCCCGGATCTAACCCAATGGTATGAAAATTCTCCCGGATGACCGACAGGCAAAAGCTGTGAATCGTTGTCACCTGCGCATGATGGACAAGCGTTGCCTGCCGCTGCAAATGTACGTCATCCGGATGCTCTTCCAACGCTTTCTCAATGGCGTCACGGATTCTTTCTTTCATTTCTGCCGCCGCTGCTTCTGTATAGGTAACAACGAGAAGACGATCCACGTCTAACGGAGGCTCTTCTTTCGTCAGCCGCTCAATGATCCGTTCTACAAGCACTGCTGTCTTACCGGAACCTGCCGCTGCAGATACAAGGATATTCTTTCCACGCACGTCAATAACTTCTCTCTGTTCTTCTGTCCACTGTACTCCCATTATCTACTCCTCCTGCATACGTTCCAATACTTCTTTGGCAGACAGCTGCGGAAGTCTCCGATAAAGATACCCCGGAAATCCCGGTTCAAATCTGCAAATATTCTGAAACTGACAATAATCACACGCCGTCCTACTGCCAAATTCATACGGAGCTGCATCAATTTCTCCGGCTGCGATCTGACGACGCAGCAAAGCAATTTTCTTCTTCGTATATTTTCTGATAGAAGCAAATCCTTCCTCTGACACAGCCTTAGAATTCCATGTCAACATCCCGTCCTTCTTCCGCCCTGCCGGGATTACCGCTGAAGACGTTCCGGGCTTCATCTCTTCATCTATCAGACGCAGCACTGCATCATCGGAATTCACAATCCCGTCCAGCCGGAGTTCTTTCAAAATTGCTTCTTCCAACCGCTCCATGTCTTCTTCTCTGCTCACAATTGGATCTTTGATCTTATAGTAGAAAATTCCTGCCGGAACAACATGCTGATCCGGGTGTCTCTTCTCTTCCACGGTCATTGCCGCATCCATATACACAACAAGCTGCATCTGCAGTCCGTGATAGAGCGCTGCCAGATCAAATGACTGCGTTCCGGTCTTATAGTCAATAATTTTCACATAAATTTTGTCATCCTGCTCACAAGTATCTACCCGGTCAATCTTACCGCCGTAAAAATTCACTTCATATCCTGACGGTCGGAATGCACCTCGTTCCATCTGTTTTGTCAATGCCCAGATTGTTCTTGCCATCATTTGTTTCAGCCTTGTAATCAAATATTCATTCCTTGCACTACTGTAAAGAATTGTATTTCCATAATCTGTAATGGTCTCATCTACACTGGCTTCCAATAGTTCATCCCGCTCTTTTTCTTCCAGCATCGTCCATAACTTTCCTGTTTTCTGGACTTTCTTTGAAAAAAGCTCCAGAGCGCTGTGAAGCAGGTTTCCCCAGTCAAGAGGACGAAACTCAAATTCCTGACGTTCCTTCAGACGAAGTCCATACGTCAGATAATGAGAAAACGCACAGGCACAAAAGCGCTCCAGTCTTGTTACACTTGTGTGAGCCAGATTGCCGTATAATTCTTCTGCCGTTTCTTCTTCCAGATGAAGATATGGTTTATGATATTGATTTGCTTCAAGAAGACTTTCTGCTTTTTCTCTCCACGTTTCTTCCCGCAAATACCAGCAGAGCAGTTCTTCCCACATTCGGAATCCTTCTTCGGAAAATCCGCCTTCATTCAAACTCTGCAGACCTTTGACAAGATAAGAAATCCCGCTTTTGGGAATCATCTCCTGCTCTGAAAGCTTTCTCTTTCCTTCATCTTCTAAAGAAAGCTCCGGAAATATCCTGCAAAGCTCCTGGACAAGATAAGCCGGGCGCAAAGCTTTTCCCTCTCTGCTTTGACGGCTGTAAGACAGAATCAGAAGCTTGGATGGTTTTGTCAGATTCTGATATAAATAAAATTTCTGAACAAACGCTTTCTCCTTCGCTCCCGGTGCCAGAGCCACATTTCCTTTTGTCAGCACCTCTCTGTCGTACTCTGAGATCAGACCGTTGCGCTCCAGTTTTCCCGGAAGATTCACATCATTCACTCCAAGAAACAGAAGCGCTTTAATATCTTTCAGCCTTGTACGCTCTGCATCTCCTGCCACCACCTGATCTGGACTCGGCGGGATTACTCCGACTTTTGCCTCCGCAAATCCCGCATCCAAAAGTTCACAATATTCATCCAGCGATACCATTTCCCCGCCAAGCAGTTCCACAAATTTCTCAAACAGTTCCATCACAATCCGATAAATCTGAGCATACTCCTTCGCAAGGACCAGTTCGCCCTGTTCCTGAAATTTTTTCTCATACTGCTGCATTTTCATCTGCATCTCTTCCTGCTCAAGAAAATCCCAGAGTGCTTCTGTAATATCCCGCACGGTTTTCTGCTTCTTTCGCAGCACAAATAAAAACGGCTCCAGCTTCTCTACCAAAACAACTCTCCAATGATTCAGCCGCTCCAGATCCTCCACTGTTGTTTCTTTTGCCCGACGAAACCACGGACTCTGCCAATGGTCATATCCGTTTATCCCCAATGCCATGACATAGTTTTCCAATTCATCCACAACTTCCGGCGTGAAATCCACATCATCCCCGCTGACAAGTCCGGTGCGCAAAAATCTGAACACACTTTCCTGCGTAAACTGCTTCTGCTGCATCCCCAAAAGACTTCGGATATATTCTACAAAAGAGTTCAGCAGCACACTCCGTTTGTGGTCAAGAAACAGCGGAATCTCATAATGGGCAAACACCTTCTCAAGGGAATCCGCATACACATCCGGATCAGCTGTGATCACTGCTATCTCCCGGTAACGCATTCCCTTTGTCCGGATAAGATTCTCGATCGTCTGAGCTGCAAACTCACATTCTGACATCACATTCCGACAGACATGGAGATGGATCTCTTCCGGTTTTCCCTCATATCCTTTTCTCCGGTGACGAAAAATATTTTCCTCAAGAAATGCCAGCGAAGGGGCGTCCCGAAATCGATATTTCGAAGGATGCTCAAGCCTGATCTGCGGCAGTACTTCTGTCCGGTGCTGCTTCGCTTCGTTTAAAACTGCCGAAACCATTTGCTTGCTGATAGAAAACATCTGATACGGATGCACATACCGATAAGCATCTTCCCCTGCTCCGAGTGTGACTGTCACAATTACCTTTTCACATAACTCAAACATTTTTCCAAGCAGACGCGTCTGGATTGGCGTAAACCCGGTAAATCCGTCAAGAACAACGACGCTCCCCCGCATCTTCTCTGAATCCGGGAGCGCCTGGCAAAGTACATCCAAAAGCTCTTCTCCGGTAATGTATTTTTCAGAAAGAAACTCCCGAAAAGCTTCATAGACTGTCTGGATATCCTTTAATTTATAAGAAAGATAACTCTCCTCTCCCGCTTGCGCAAGCATTTCTTCCAACGCTTCCGAATCGATATCATACTGAGTAAATTCCGAAATGACGGACTTCATCTCACTGATATAGCCTGTCCTCTTTAAATTACCTCCGAGCACTCTGAGTTTTGGTTCGCACATCCCCGCAATTCTTCGAAGGATCAGATTCTTCCCTTCATCATCCAGCACCTGCTTGCGATTGCCGCCCGTTTCCTCCAGAATCCGGTATGCCAATCGGTTAAAACTGAGTACATCTATATTCATAATCCCCTTTGCCGGATGCATCATCACAAGATCTTTCTGAGTCTGCATTGTAAACTGCTCCGGAACAATTACATAATACTGTTTTTCGGGAGCTTCTATTGATTCCCGGATCAGATCTTCGTATACCCGGTACGTCTTTCCGGCGCCGGAATTTCCAATTACAAGCTGTAGTGCCATATTCTCTCCCCTTTCACTGCCGGCATCCTTCTTCCGACCGCACAAACATCATTAGAAATGCCAGAAAAAGCATTCCGCAGGCAAATAATACTGCCTTTTGCGCGAACTGTTTCGTAAGCCACATGCCTGCCATAGCTCCTATGATAAATATTAAAATAATTCCATAATACTGCAGACTCTTTTCAAGTTCCTTCACCTCTCCTGTCCGGCCAAACCGATAGAGTCTTTCTGTTCCGCTGCGCAGGTTTCCTGTACACATTGTCGTAGCAAACGCATTTCCATTCACTTTTCGAAAACTTTCCACCTGCATTGCACAAATAAATGAAACTGCCACATTTGCTATCATATCGAATTTTCCCTGGGGAAGCACTGCAACAAACAGCAGTACAAGCATCTCCAGAATCAACACAAGCTGCCTCCAATGCATTTTTCTATTGTACATACATTTTCCCCGAATACTTTCTGCCAAAAAGATCCCAAGTACAAAAGCAATGATCGGAACGAGATAATAGAGCACCCGACTCCATTGGCCGGAAGCCATATTCAAACCGAGCAGCACAATATTTCCTGTCTGGGCGTTGGCAAAAACACCGCCCCTTGATATATAGGTATAAGCATCCAGAAATCCCCCGGTCAATGCCAACAGTGTTCCCATCAGAAACGTCTCGGACATCTGGCGTGTTTTGTTTTTTTCCTGCTTCATTTCTTCTCACCCGTTTTCCTTTTCTGTTCCGAAACATCATATCACAATTCTTCCTGCCATGTAAACAAAAGACTGTACGTCACGGCTTACCGAAGCATGTCAGCCTCGGAATACGGAACATACAGTCTTATCTGTTTCTTTTTTATTTCTTTCTACACAGCCCGGAGCAGTTCTGTAAATTCGCTGCTTAATGTAATTCTGCCCACATAGAACACATCTCCTGTCATAAACACTTCCCAGTCCTTCTGAATTTCTACCTGAAGCTGTCCGCCCGGCATATGGACTGTCATCTTCGGATTCGTCATGCCAAGCTTATATGCAGCTCCTGCTGCTGCACAGGCCCCTGTACCGGAAGCAACTGTGTACCCGGCGCCCCTCTCAAAAATCTCGATCTGGATATTCTCTTTGTCAAGCACCTTCAGCAGCTGTGTATTAATGCGATCCGGAAAACACCTTGCTATCTCAGAATAATTTCCGATTTTACATACAAGCGGTTTTGATATCTCCCGCATCGGAATCACGCAATGTGGATTTCCAATATTCACACAAGTCGTTGGATACAGCGTTCTTCCAAATACCATATCTTCATTGATCACTTCCCGGCGCTCTCCCGTAACCGGAATCTCATCACTCCAGAAAGAGAGTTTTCCCATGGATACCTTCAGACGGCTTCCATCTTCATTCAGATAACTGACTTCCACATCTCTTCCTTCTGTGTGAAGTTTCACATGCTTTTTCTGCACATATCCTGCATCTTTTAAATACTTTGCAAAAATACGGACACCATTTCCGCTCTGCGCTGCTGTACTTCCATCTGGATTCCAGATCTTTACTCCGATTCCTTCTTCTGTCATGATCGGTCCTTCCAACACGCCGTCTGATCCCATTCCGAAGTTTTTATCGCAAAGCAGCTTTACATTCTTTTCTGTCAATTTCAATTCATTTTTATTTGGATCGAATACAAAATAATCGTTTCCCAGTCCATGATATTTTTCGATAATAATTTCCATCGCTCCAACCTCCATTTTCCGATGTCTCGCAATACTTATAAAAAGTATATCACGCATTATTTCTCATAGATACAGAAATAATGCTTTCTACATTGTAAATTGTGCTATATAATATCATTATAGAACTTTTTCACTTCCAAAACAACTTATTGCAGGAGGAATCTTATGCCAGTATATGACAGACAAGGATATTTGAACAGCCGCTTTCAGCTTTTTCATATTCTTGATACCGATCAGAAAACATTTGAATTTCATTACCATGACTTTCATAAAATCCTTATCTTTCTTCAGGGAGACGTAAGCTATATTGTGGAAGGCAAATCCTACAATCTGAAATCATACGACATTGTGCTTGTAAATCGCAATGAGATTCATAAGCCGGTCATCCACAGCAAAAGTCCTTATGAGCGGATCATTGCCTATGTGGAACCTGCATTTCTTGAAAGTCTCACTCTCTCCTGTTGTTTTCAGAAAGCCAAAGAGGTGCATTCCAGCGTTGTCCGTATTCCATCTCCGGAAAAAAGTTCCCTGTTCAAAAGTATCAAACGTCTGGAACAATCCTTTTCAGACAGCGGCTATGCATCCGATTTTTACCAGGAACTGCTTTTTTTAGAATTTCTTGTCCATTTAAACCGTGCCTCTCTGTCCGATTACCTGACCTTCATTGATACTGTCCACTATCACCCAAAGGTACTGGGAATTATGCAGTATATCAGTGAACACCTGACAGAAGAACTTCGTATTGATGAGATTGCAAATCGTTTTTTCATGAGCCGCTATCACATGATGCGTACCTTTAAGGCAGAGACCGGCTACACGATCGGCAATTATATTACCGAGAAACGGCTTCTCTATGCCAAAGAACTTCTGATGAGAGAGATTCCTATCACGCAGATTTGTTTTGACTGTGGATTTCAGGATTATTCCACATTTTCCAGAGCATACAAAAAGGTTTTCCACGAATCACCGCGGGAAACCCTTTCTCATCTGCAAAATACATAAATTATTTCTTCACGATCATGACCGGAATCGGCGGATTGTTTGGACGGTTATAGTAGGAGCTAAGAATTACAAGATAATTCTTCGGATCAAGATTTTTCAAATATGCAAGCAAAGCATCCCGCTCTGCAAATCCACTATCGCCTCCGCTATAAATACAAAGACTCATCATCCCCTCTTTTTTTAAAAGAGAAAGCCCTTTCTCAATGGCGCAGATACTTGTCTGCGGCTTTGTAGAAAGCTCATGGGAACCTCCCGGAAGATAACCGAAATTAAAAACAATACAGGAAATCTTTCCATACAGTTGTTTCTCTATATAGCGGTCCATTTCTTCATGTCCCGCCAAAAATAACTCCGCCCTCTCCGATAATCCGGCATCTTCAAGGCGCTTTTTCGCTGCACGAAGCGCCTGTTCCTGAATGTCAAATCCATATACCTTCCCGGCTGCTCCTACAAGGCTGCACAGAAGCTCTGTATCATTTCCATTGCCAACAGTCGCATCAATACAAACATCGCCCTCTCTGACCTGATTTTGTATCCAGTGATGACACCACTGTGTAATCTGATAATTTTTCATCGCGATTTCCCCGCCTCAATTTTCTGATACAACTCCACCGGAACAAACGCCTGAATATAGATCCCGTCTTCCCGGTATTCTTCTTTAATCAATTCTCCATATTTTCGTATCAACTGGATCTGTCCTGCTTCCTCGTAAGTATAAAGCTTTTCGATGGCCATTTTCTGCTCCCGCAGCAGCTCTTCTATAACCGCTTTCAACTCTTCCAGACCTTTGCCTGTCTTTGCTGAAATTCCAACCGTTCTATCTGCTTTAAAATCTCTCAGAATTTCATCTCCACTCAGACGATCCTGCTTATTAAATGCAGTAATGATCGGTTTTTCTGTCACTCCAAGTTCCTTTAAGATCTCATAGACGATATACATCTGTTCATCCATCTCCGGATTGGAAGCATCTACCACATGCAAAATCATATCGGCATATTTTGCCTCCTCCAGTGTACTTTTAAATGCTTCAATCAAATGGTGCGGCAGTTTCCGGATAAATCCAACCGTATCTGTCAGAAGCACTTCCTGTTTTCCGGAAAGCAAAAGCCCTCTTGTCGTCGGATCAAGGGTTGCAAACAATTTGTCCTCGCTTAATACCTCTGCTCCTGTCAGCGTGTTTAAAAGTGTGGATTTGCCCGCATTCGTGTATCCGACAATGGCAATCACCGGAATCCGGTTCTTCTTCCGATGTTCCCGCGCTACTTCCCGATGCCGCTTCACTTCCTTTAATTCCCGGTTAAGCTGGGCAATCCTTCCTTTGATCAGACGCCGATCCATTTCAAGCTTCTTCTCTCCGGGACCTCTCGTTCCGATCCCGCCTCCAAGTCTGGACATCGCTGTTCCTAAACCGGTCAGCCTTGACTGTCTGTATTTCAGCTGCGCCAGCTCCACCTGTATCTTTCCTTCACTTGTCGTTGCTCTGGCTGCAAAAATATCCAGAATCACAAGTGTCCGATCCATAATCTTCACATCCAGCTCATCCCGCAGGTTGCCAAGCTGTGCCGGAGACAGCTCATCATCACAGACAATTCCGGAAGCCTCTGTCTCCCAGAGCAGTTCTTTAATTTCCTCAAGTTTTCCTTTTCCTACATATGTCCCCGGATGAATCAATTCCCTCTTCTGGATCACAACTCCAACCGCACTGGCTCCTGCAGTCTTTACCAGCTCTTCCAGCTCTTTTAAAGAACGCTCTGTGTCATCGCCGTCTTGCTCCTGCACACCTACCAGTATTACTTTTTCCATTTCCTGTTTTAATTCTATCAATCTCTGTCTCCTATCTCGTTCTCAGAAATTCTGCTTCTTTTTGTGCCTGCTCATCTTCCGGATAAGCAGCAATATACTCTTCCATCCGCGCTTTTGCATTCGCCCAGTCCCGTTTCTCCTCATAAATACAAATGACGTTAAATTCCATTTCCTGACGAAGCTCGCTTCCCTCCGGCTCACAGCGGATTCCTGTCATAAAATCCTGCAGTGCCCCATCCAGATCCTGTTCCTTCCAATCGCAGATCGCAAGAAAGTTGTAAAGTGTTCCCGTCTTATCCACTCCATTTAACAGCGCATCGGTAAATGCCTCTTCTGCCTGCTGATAATTCTCCTGCTCCCAGTAAGCAATCCCAATCCCTCGATACGCTTCCCCCACATCTTTTTGTTTATCAATAGATGCTTCAAATGACGCAATCGCCTCACTGTATTTTTCTTCCTTCAAATATGCAAGACCTTCTTCCAACGGTGTTTCAAAATATTCCTGAATCTTTGCACAGCCGCTTTGCATACAAAGCGCTCCAAGCAAAATTCCTATTGTCAATCTCCTTTTCAACTAATTTCCTCCCGATTTTCCCAAGCTGCCTTTCTCATTTGCCTATTCTTATTCCATTTACACCGGATCAATCTGCCAGTCAATCGGCGTTACACCGTGCTCCTCCAGAAAACGATTCGTCTGACTAAATGGTCTGCTTCCAAAAAATCCCCGGTATGCTGACAGCGGACTTGGGTGCGGCGCTTCCAGAATCAAATGTTTTGGATTATTCAGCATACTTTTCTTCATCTGTGCCGGTCTTCCCCACAAAATAAACACAATCGGACGCTCCTGTTCATTCAACGCCCTGATCGCCGCATCGGTAAACTCTTCCCAGCCAAGTCCCCGATGTGAGTTAGCCTGATGTGCCCGCACCGTCAACACTGTGTTCAGCATCAGTACACCCTGCTCTGCCCATTTTACAAGGTAACCGTGATTCGGAATCGTACATCCAAGATCATCGTGGAGTTCCTGATAAATATTCACAAGTGACGGCGGAATGTCCACCTCCGGCTTTACCGAAAAGCAAAGCCCATGCGCCTGTCCGTCTCCGTGATACGGATCCTGTCCAAGAATCACCACCTTCACATCCTTAAGCGGCGTCAAATGAAATGCGTTAAAAATATCATTGGCCGGCGGAAAAATCTGCCGAGTCTGATATTCATGCAAAATCGTCTCATATAATTTTTTATAATAAGGCTTCTTAAATTCCGCCCCGAGCGGAACAAGCCAGTCATTCGTAATTGCTCCCATAACTCATACTCCTATCGGCTGCTGTTTGAACTGCTGCATGGATTTATTTTACATCAAGTTCAAACCAGAATTCAACACCATTGTCATAGTTTCTCACACCATATGGCTGCTGCATAGATTCCATAATCGCCTTTACAATGGAAAGTCCGATTCCATTCCCGCCGTACTCTCTTGTCCTGGCTTTATCTACTTTATAGAACTTCTCCCAGATATGTTCCACATCCGCTTCCGGAATCGGTGTTCCTGTGTTAAATACACTGACTCTGACGCTTTCCTTTTGCTCTACCTTTACTTCAACTACATGTTCTCCATCCAGATGGTTCAGCGCATTGCTGACATAATTTCGTACAACCTGCTCTATCTGGAACTCATCTGCCCAAACATATACCGGCCCCTGATGTACAAAGCTTATTTTGGCTTCCTTTTGCTCTGCCATAATCCGCATGCTTTCCAGTACGCCCTCGATCAGTTCAATAATATCAAATCTGGCAAACTGTACATCCTGACTCCCAAACTCCAACTGATTCAACGTCAGAAGGTTCTTCACCATCCGGTTCATTTTCCCTGCTTCATCCATGATCACATCACAATAGAATTCACGGCTTTCCGGATCATCGCTGATTCCTTCCTTCAATCCTTCCGCATAACCCTGAATAAGAGCGATCGGCGTCTTCAGTTCATGGGAGACATTTCCAAGAAATTCTGTACGCATCGTCTCAATCTTTTCTTTTTTCTCAATGTCCTTCTGCAGTTCATAATTTGCCTTTTTCAATTCGGAGATTGTCCGCTCCAGATTCTCAGACATCTTATTAAAATTATCTCCAAGTACGGCAATTTCATCCTCGCCGCCCCTTGTATATTTCACATCAAAATCCAGATCTGCCATCTTTCTGGAAAGCTGCGCCAGTTCCAGGATCGGCTCTGTAATCCTTCTGGAAAAATACCATATCACTACAAGACAAAGCAGAATGATCCCTGTTCCTACATAAGTCAAAAACTTTCCTGTGATCAGAATGCTCTCCCGGATACTCTCAATCGGTGTCCGGAACAAATACGTATATCCATTGTCAAGATATCCCCACATTTCAATATATTCTGACTCTGTTCCAACGCCTTTCGCCTTATGGATCTCATAGTCTTCCCCTCTTTTCAGAATAACTGAATTCGGATTCTGATGCAGAATATTCATCATAAGCTGTGTCTGCATGACTTTCTTCCCAATTTCCGTTGTCTCTGTTGTCACAATACTGCTCCAGGCAGAATTACAGACAAGAACAGAAATGTTTCCCCGCTCAATCGTAGAACCGATTTCCGCTTCAATCGTTTCCGCAGTCATTTCATCATTTTTCACAACTCTGTTAAATCCCTCATATACGCGGATAAGGTCCTGCTCTTTGTTCGTAATATAGTATCGCTCCAGAAATGTCGTGTTCATAAATGCCAAAAGCAAAAGCGCAAGCGCGACAATTCCTACAAACAGAAGCATCATCTGATGATTAATTGATTTTTTCATGGATTACACCTCAAATTTATATCCCATGCCCCAGATTGTCTTAATATATTCTCCCTTATCCCCAAGCTTGCTCCGAAGCTTTTTCACATGGGTATCGATCGTCCGCGCATCCCCAAAATAGTCATAATTCCAGACATGATTCAGGATCTTCTCCCGGGAAAGCGCAATCCCCTGATTCTCTACAAAATACGATAACAATTCAAACTCTTTAAAGCTAAGGTCAATTTCCTTCTCTCCGATCTTTACCGTGTGTGCTGCTTTATCAATCAAAATGCCGCCTGCATCTACCACTTCATCATTTGTCAGCGCATTTGTTCTTCTTAAAATTGCTGAAACTCTTGCCACAAGAATCTTTGGACTGAATGGTTTGGAAATGTACTCATCTACTCCAAGTTCAAATCCCTGCAGTTCATCCCGCTCATCCGCTCTTGCCGTCAGCATAATGATCGGAAGCTTTGACTCCCGCCGGATCTCACGACATACCTGCCAGCCGTCCATCTTCGGCATCATTACATCCAGGATCATCAGCGCAATATCCTGATTCTCATAAAATACATCCATTGCTTCCATTCCGTCTCCTGCTTCAAGCACTTCATAGCCTTCCCGTTCCAGAAAATCTTTTACAAGCTTTCTCATTCGGCTCTCGTCATCGACTACCAAAATCTTTAATTTCTCCATTACATTCACCTCTATCATTTCTTTCCGCACCAAAATGGTAATTCATTCATAATCGCTATTATTTTACCATAGATTTATGTTAGATGTGTGAAAAAATCATTTCAGGCCTTCCTTATATTTTCTTCAGAATTTTATAAGATTTTTTAGAAAAGCTTTACAATGCCGACATAAATTACTCATAAATTTCTATTATACTAACAGTATCAAATCAATGAAGACGGCAGTTGTATTGATTCCGTTCATACAGCTGCCGGACTTCGACTAACTCAGCCAACTGACTTTAAGTTTACATAGATTTTTCTTCATTCCTTTACAAAACCCCCGGAAGGCAGGTCACAATGACAACCTTTCGGGGGATTTTGTATTCTAAAATCTATTGCCGTTTCCAGACATTTCAACTATACAAAAAAAGCGCTGTATCGACAGCACTTTTTTCTTGCCCAAAATCCCGGATGTCCCAGAATCTTATCAATGGACCTGAGGGGAATCGAACCCCTGTCCGAAAGCTCTTCCATTGCAGCTTCTTCCAATCACAGTCGCTATACTTTCATTCCCTCCATAAACCGCCCAGCGACAGGCTGTTCACTTCAGTAGCTTCATAAAATCTTCTGCCGCCGCAAAGCTTTGGCAGCAGAGTGCCCCACCTGGATGAAGCCGGTAACTTAAGCGGTGAGTGACTTAAGGCCGACTGCTGCCGCAATTAGGCAGCGTACGCTAAATTATCTTCTGCGTTTAATTTTAAAGTTTGCGGATGACAACGCAGTTCCGCACTGCGGATGGCTACTCCAACTTCTAAACCCCCGTCGAAACCAGTACAAGCCCTGGTACGCAGAGTACATACATATATAGTATATCCGATTCCAATTAAAATAACAAGTAAATTTTAACCAAAATTACGCACTTTGAATTCTCGTTCTGCTTCTCGCTTCTGGTCTTTCTTCGCAATATCATCCCGCTTATCATAAAGTTTCTTACCGCGTGCAAGACCGATCTCCACTTTTACAAGACTTCCCTTTAAATATACTTTCAGCGGAATCACGGCAATTCCTTTCTCCTTCATTTTGCCAAGCATTTTCAGAATCTCATTTTTATGAAGGAGCAGTTTTCTCGTCCGCAGCGGATCTTTATTGAAAATATTTCCCTTCTCATAAGGACTGATATGCATACCGTAGATAAACATTTCCCCATTCTCAATCCGAATGAAAGCTTCTTTAATGCTGCACTGCCCCATGCGGAGTGATTTCACTTCCGTACCGTGGAGCGCGATTCCTGCTTCATATGTGTCCAAAATAAAATAATCGTGATACGCCTTTTTATTATTTGCGATCAGCTTCGTCCCCTGTCCTTTTGCCATGCTGTTCCTCCACTATTTTAAAATCAATTGTTCTTGCAAGATCATCCGTTCCAAGTACCTGAACCTTCACAGTCTCTCCAAGACGATATGCCTTTTTCAGATGCTCTCCAACCATCTCGTAGGTGTCTTCCCGGTAATCGTAATGATCATCTGTCATATTGACTACATGCACAAGACCTTCCACTGTATTGTCAAGTTCCACATACAGCCCCCATTTTGTGACACCTGAAATAACGCCTTCAAAGACTTCTCCCACATGCTGTTTCATATATTCAACTTTTTTCAGCTTTACAGTCTCTCGCTCTGCCTCGTCAGCTCTTCGCTCAAGCTCGCTGCATTTTTGTGTCACTTCCGGCAGAATACTTTCATAATGCTCCTGTCTTTTTGTATCCATCCGTCCCCGCAGCGTTTCTTTGATAATCCGATGGATCTGAAGATCCGGATACCTTCTGATCGGAGATGTAAAATGACAGTAATAGGACGCTGCCAATCCGAAATGTCCTGTATTTTCCGGCGTATATCTTGCCCGCTTCATTGAACGAAGCGCCAGCCGGCTAATCAGATCTTCTTCCGGTGTTCCCTCTGCCTTTGCAAGCAGTTTCTGAATTTCTTTTGGGTGAACCTCTTTATTAGAAATATGCAGAGAGTGTCCGAAATTATTAACAAATGTAGCAAACTTCTTAATCTTATCTTCATCCGGCACATCGTGGGTACGATAAACAAAAGGAATTTCCTGCCAGAAGAAATCTTCTGCCACCGTCTCATTGGCAATCAGCATAAAGTCTTCGATAATCTTTGTCGCCACATTTCTGTCATAAGGCCGCAATTCCAACGGAACTCCATTTTCATCTAAAATCATTTTCGTTTCCGGAAAATCAAAATCAATGGAACCTCTCTTCTTTCGCTTTGCTCTCAGAATCGAAGCCAAATCACGCATCCTTTCAAACATCGGAATCAGTTCCCGGTATCGTTCACATTCTGCCTCATCCTGCTCTTCCAGTATCTTCTTAACACTTGTGTAAGACATACGTTCATCTACCCGTATCACTGTCTCCGCGATCTTATGATCCGTTACATTTCCTTTCCGGTCAATCCACATAATACAGCTCAGAGCCAATCGGTCTTCTCCTGCATTGAGAGAGCAGATGCCATTGGACAGTATGTGCGGCAGCATCGGAATCACCCGGTCTGCCAGATACACACTTGTTCCGCGTTTCAGCGCTTCCCAGTCAAGCGCACTGTTCTCCTGCACATAATTTGTCACATCTGCAATATGAACGCCAAGACGATATCTGTCTCCGTCTTCCTCAATCGAAATTGCATCGTCCAGATCTTTGGCATCTTCGCCGTCGATCGTAACCATCTGCCACTGCCGAAGATCCATCCTGCCCGCCATATCCTGCGTGCTGACAGGAGATGAAACACGCTCTGCCTGGTTCAGCACCTTTTCCGGAAATTCTGTTGGCAGATCGTAGGTTCTGATAATCGACATAATATCCACTCCCGGATCATTGACATGTCCCAAAATCTCCACGATCTTTCCTTCCGGTTTCTTATCTTTTGAACCGTAAGATGTAATCTCTGCCACAACCTTATGCCCTGTCACCGCGCCCTTAGACCGCTCCAGCGGAATAAAAATGTCTTTCTGGAACTTCTGATTATCCGGAAGTACAAAACCAAAATTCTTGCTGCGCTGGAAATACCCCACAACTTTCGTTACTCCGCGCTCCAGTATCTTCACGATCTTTCCTTCTTTGCGCTTTCCATCCGGCTTTTTTATAATGACAACCTCCACACGGTCTCCGTCAAAAGCGCCTCCCAGGTCATCTTCTCCGATGAAAATATCTTCTTCCTCATTTTCGATCGTCACAAATCCGAATCCTCTTGCATTGGCCTGAAAATACCCGATCAGCTTATTCGCCTCTCCTTTCATATACTTTCCGGTCTGCGTCACATGGATCTTTCCTTCGGTCTCCAGACTTTCCAGCACCTCTTTCAGATCTCCCCTTGCCTCTTTCGGAACCTGCAGGAGCATGGCAATCTCCTTAAACTTCATCGGCACATAAAACTCATCACAAATAAAATCGTAAATCAGCTTTTTACGTTTTTCAAATGTATTTTTCATACTTCACTTCCTTTCTCCGTGTACCTTTGCATCTCATTTTCAAAATGATACCGCAAAAGTATTCTAATACAATATACAAAGAAACACCCTATTCCTAAAAATAGAGTGTTCCATCATCAATCTGTTTCCATTCTCAATTATGCAAATACTTTCAAGTTCAATACTGCTGCAAGAACTAAAAATAAAATTGCCAAAAACTTTGTAGACTTTACAAGTGCGCCTTCCATAGAGCGTCCTTTGTTCTGTCCCCAGTATGTGTCTGCTCCTCCGGCAATTGTTCCAAGACCTGCTGACTTGCCTTCCTGCAGTAACACGATGATTGTCAATGCGATACAGTCTATTACAAATAAAATAGTTAATACAATTTTCAAAATTTCCATATTCTATACACCTCCTACGGTAAAACCACCAATATATGATACCATAGTTTTTCTCCACTGGCAAGACTTAATTATACACTGTGGAACCCTTTTCCAATGATCTGACTCGTATTGGAAATGAGAATAAATGCATGCGGCTCCTGAATCTTAATATAGTTTCTAAGCTTCACCGCTTCCATACGATTCATAACAGTAAAAATAATGTATTTATTATCTCCGGAAAATGCTCCCTTTGCCTCACAGACTGTCGCACTTCGATTAATCTCATGCGTAATATAATCACAGATTGGCTGCGGATTGTCACAGACAACAGTAAAATACTTGTGAAGATTTAAACTCTCGATAAAACTGTCTACCATAAACGAACGGATAGACAGACCGAGCAGCGAATACAGTCCCGTCTTCACATCAAATACGAAAAAGGCCGCCAGCGTTACAACTACATCCGAGATCATAAGCGCCTGACCAATATCTACACTGGTATACTTCTTTAAGATCATAGCAACAATATCTGTTCCTCCGCTTGTCGCACCTACATTAAATAAAAGCGCACTCGCCAAAGCCGGCACCGCTACTGCAAACAGTAATTCCATCATTGGCTGAT
The DNA here is from genome assembly GCA_018228665.1 of Faecalicatena sp. Marseille-Q4148. Lineage (NCBI taxonomy): Bacteria > Bacillati > Bacillota > Clostridia > Lachnospirales > Lachnospiraceae > Faecalicatena > Faecalicatena sp. Marseille-Q4148. The sequence continues at coordinate 3,118,809 of CP073692.1, read as the reverse complement.
CTGTCAACGGTGCGTCCATCGGAATGTAGCGTTCCAGCGCATCCAATGCAAATGACAGCAGCACACTGCAGTACGTTGTCATAATTCCAAGCTCTTTACCAAGAAAAATAAATCCGAGTAACAATAGCACCATATTGGCAATAAATGTAAAGTTAGATGCACTCATTATCCCGGTTTTTGCAACCACTACCGAAAGACCTGTAATTCCTCCAAATGTAAAATTATTCGGAAATTTGAAAAAATAGACCCCCACAGCCATCAGCAGCGTTCCAAATGTCAAAATCCAAAAAATCTTGACTTTTCTTCGAAGTTCCATGTTTACTCTTCTCCTGTAACTATATAGATTTTTTCCGCAGATATTCCATCTGCAAATTCCTTTAAATTGTACTCCTTATACACTTATAAGTCAATGAATTACAAACATGTATAATTGTATGCAATCTTAATCTTTTTCTTCAAATTACTTCTAATCTTCTTGTAAATATATTTGAAACGAAGTAGAATATAGCATAGTGTTTACAAAAAGGAAGAGAGGATATACTCATGAAAAAAGTTGATTTATTAAACGGACCGATTACTGCTTCTCTCGCCCGACTTGCATTTCCGATTATGGGCACCTCTTTTATACAGATGGCGTACAATCTAACTGATATGGTCTGGATTGGAGGCATCGGAAGCGGTGCAGTTGCCGCAGTTGGCGCTGCCGGTATGTTTACATGGCTTTTTAACGGCACAATTACTGTGCCAAAGATTGGCGGGCAGATTAAAGTCGCTCATGCGCTTGGAGCCGGAGAAACAGAACATGCAGTTCAATATGCCAAAGGGGATCTGCAGATTGGCATTTTCTTTAGTATTCTATTTGGAATCATCAGTGTCTTATTTGCCGGACCGCTCATCAGTTTTTACAAATTAAATGATCCTGCGGTAATTGCAGACGCAAAAGCCTATCTTATGATTACCGGCGGACTTGTTATCTTTAATTTCCTAAATCAGATCTTTACCGGACTGATGACTGCTCTCGGAAGCAGCATTGTTACCTTTCGCTCCACAACGGTCGGACTGGTGATCAATATCATCCTTGATCCCCTGCTGATCTACGGAGTCGGACCGCTCCCGAAGCTTGGAGTTGCCGGAGCTGCGATCGCAACTGTCTTCGCGCAGATCATCGTATTTTTTATGTACATAAGAGCGCTCTCCTCGGAGTCTTTGCTCTTCTCAAATATGCATCTGCTCAAACCGGCATCAATGTCCCATATCATCGAGATGGTCAAGCTCGGTCTTCCGGTAGGTCTTCAGAGCATGCTCTTTTCTATGATTTCCATGACCATCGCCCGTATCGTGGCAGATTATGGAGCAGCCGCCGTAGCTGTACAGAAAGTTGGAGCACAGATTGAAAGCATTGCCTGGATGACTGCAGAAGGATTCGGCTCTGCTGTCAATTCCTTTATTGCGCAAAATCACGGTGCCGGCAAAAAGGAGCGTATCCGCAAAGGCTATTTTACCGCTATGACAATCATGCTTCTTTGGGGAACCTTCACAAGCGTTGTGCTTTTTGTCTTCCCGGAACAGCTTATGCATATCTTCATTCATGAAGCAGATGTTGTGCCGCTTGGAGTAGATTATCTGAAAATCCTTGCCGTTTCCGAAGTATTTGCATGTCTTGAAATGACTGCTGCCGGAGCTTTCCAGGGACTTGGAAAATCTATCTTCTCCTCGCTTATCATTATTATTTTTACTGCGCTTCGAATTCCTATGGCATTAGCGCTTTCCGCTACTGCGCTTGGATTAAACGGCGTCTGGTGGAGTATTTCAATTTCCAGCATTATCCGCGGACTTCTTCTCCCTGCTGCCTTTGGCTATGTTCTTCATCGCTACATGAAATCTGCAGCAGATAATAAATTTATTTAAAACTATAACTGGATTTTTGTGACAGCTCTTTGCTGCAATAAAATTGAATCACATGGTACATACTAATTCCGAAAAGGAGGAATCAGTATGTACCATTTTTTACCGATAAAAGATATTTTTGCCCGGGAAATTCTTGACTCCCGCGGCAATCCTACAATTGAAGTAGATGTGCTGGCCGGAAATGATATCATCGGACGCGCATCCGTTCCGTCCGGCGCCTCTACAGGACAATTTGAAGCAGTTGAACTGCGGGACGGTGAAAATCGTTACCGCGGTCTTGGCGTACTCCGTGCCGTTGATCACGTCAATTGCGATATTGCAGACGCTCTGGTTGGTATGAATGTTTTCGACCAGAGAAAGATTGACGCGCTTCTTCTTCGCCGGGATGGAACCGACAATAAAAGTAATCTGGGTGCCAATGCCATGCTTGGTGTCTCTCTTGCCTGTGCAAGAGCTGCCTCTCAGGCAATGAAACTTCCGCTTTACCGTTATCTTGGCGGAATCAACGCCCATCGGCTTCCTGTTCCGATGATGAATATTTTAAACGGCGGGCGTCATGCAGATAACAATATTGATTTTCAGGAATTCATGATCATGCCGACAAAAGCATGTTCCTTTCGCGAATCTCTTCGCATCGGCTCTGAAATTTACCATACGCTGCGCAATCTCTTAAAAGAACAAAATCTTTCTACCGCTGTCGGAGACGAGGGGGGATTTGCTCCGGAACTGTCCAATGCCAGAGCAGTTCTCTCCGTCATAACGGAAGCGATTCAGCGTGCCGGCTATCAGCCAAAAGAAGAAATCGTAATTGCACTTGATGCAGCAGCCAGTGAACTTTATGACACTTCCTTTCACAAATATGTATTTGAAGGGGAAGGACGTGCAAACAATACTAAGATACTCCGTTCTTCTGAAGAAATGATTGAATATTATGAAGAACTGATAACGGAATTCCCTATTGCTTCTATTGAAGATCCTCTGGATGAAGAGGACTGGGACGGGTGGGAACTGCTCACGACACGGCTTGGAAATGATGTGCAGCTTGTCGGTGATGATCTCTTTGTTACCAACCGCAAACGACTGGAACTTGGAATCGGCCGCGGCGCAGCCAACGCAGTTCTAATTAAGGTCAACCAAATCGGAACACTGACAGAGGCAGTTGATGCCATTGAAACTGCCCGTTCCCACGGCTACAAAGCAGTTATTTCTCACCGCTCCGGTGAAACAGAAGATACGTTCATTTCCGATCTTTCCGTCGCATTTAATACCGGACAGATAAAAACCGGCGCTCCATGCCGTTCTGAACGCACTGCCAAATATAATCGCCTTCTTCGCATTGAAGAGGACCTTGACTCTGCTGCAGTATATGATGATCCGTTTTTCTGGAAATATGAATAGATAAAATCCGGCAGCTGCTTATTGCCAGCTGCCGGATACTCTAAAACTTCCTCTCGTTCTGCAAAGAGTCATCTGGAATTTATTCTGTTACAAGACCTTCTTCTTTCATAACATCAATAACCTGGTGTACATATTTCTCACAAAGTTCATCCGTTCCTGCCTCAACCATAACACGCAGCAGCGGTTCTGTTCCGCTCTCTCTTACAAGAATACGTCCTTCCTGTCCAAGGGCTTCTTCCACATCCTCAATTGCTTTTACAACAGCCGGATGTGTCTTTGCTGCCGTCTTATCGGACACACGCACATTTTTCAGCAGCTGCGGATAAATCTTCACCTCTTCTGTCAGCTTTCCAAGACTCTGTTTCTTCTCAAGAACTGCCTCCATGATCATCAGTGAAGTAAGGATTCCGTCTCCTGTTGTTGCATGTTTGCTGAAAATGATATGTCCGGACTGCTCTCCGCCGAGTGAGTAGTTGTTCTGAGACATATTCTCATACACATATTTGTCTCCTACCTTTGTCTTCTCATAATCAATTCCTGCCTTATCAAATGCTTTATACAGACCGAGGTTAGACATAACTGTTGTCACTACCGTATCGTGGTTCAGCCTTCCCTGTTCTTTCAGATATTTACCGCATACATAAAGAATCAGATCGCCATCCACAACATTTCCATTCTCGTCCACCGCAATACAGCGATCTGCGTCTCCGTCAAATGCAAATCCGATATCCAAGTTTTTTTCTTTCACAAATGCCTGAAGCTGTTCAATATGGGTAGATCCGCAATTCGTATTGATATTGATCCCGTCCGGCTCATTACTGATGACATAAGTTTTCGCTCCCAGAGCATCATAAACACTCTTTGCAATGGCTGATGCACTTCCATTTGCACAATCAAGTCCAACACGTTTTCCCTTAAACGATCTTGTCGCCAAAGAAATCAGCTGCCCGATATAGCGATTACGGCCTGCGGAATAATCTACCGTTCTTCCGATCTCTCCCCGCACAGCAAGCGGAAGTTCTTCTGTCTCCCCATCTAAATAGGCTTCAATCTTCTTTTCAATCTCTGCTTCAATCTTCTGTCCCTGACCATTAATCAGCTTAATTCCATTATCATAATATGGGTTATGGCTTGCAGAAATCATGATGCCGCAGTCAAAGTCTTCTGTTCGTGTTACATAAGATACGCTCGGTGTTGTCGTTACATGAAGAAGATATGCATCCGCTCCGGAAGCTGTCAGTCCTGATGCCAATGCATATTCAAACATGTAACTGCTTCTTCGTGTATCTTTTCCTATTACGATCTGTGCCTTATGATCCTGTCCGAAATACCATCCAAGATACCGTCCAATCTTAAATGCATGCTCCACTGTCAGTACTTTGTTGGCTTCCCCGCGAAATCCGTCTGTTCCAAAATATTTCCCCATAATGCTGTCCTCCAGTATGTTCTATTTGAATTATTGTCCGTTTTTTTTGCACAATTATCTTTTTCTATTATATGCTTTTTGACGCAAAAATCAACCTCAAAAAACAATTTTGGTAATTATTTGTCCAAAATCTGCATCACCGCTCTTGCCACTGCAATCCCATTTGCCGATGCCTGCATCAGTCCGCGCGTTACCGATGCCCCGTCTCCGATTGCCCGAAGCCCCGGAAGACTCGTCTGAAAACAATCATCCACAAGTACCTTATTCGAATAGAACTTTACTTCCACCCCATAGAGAAGTGTCTCGTCACTTGCAATTCCCGGCGTTACTTTATCAAGCGCACGAAGCATTTCATCAATGGCCACCATGATCCGATGCGGAAATACAAGAGACAAGTCACCCGGAACTGCATCTTTGAGTGTCGGAACGATATTGTTTCGTAAAAGTCGTTCCTCCGTCGTTCTTCTTCCACGCTTAAAATCTCCATAGCGCTGAAGAAGAATCTTCCCTCCGGACAGCATATTTCCAAGCTGTGCAATGTGCTTTCCATATTCGATCGGTGAACGGAACGGTTTCGTAAAATTCTTTGAAACAAGCAGGGCAAAATTCGTATTATTCGTCTTAAGGTCGCTGGACTTATACGCATGTCCATTGACAACAGCCAAATGGTCATCATAATACTCTGTCGCCACTTCGCCCGATGGATTCGTACAAAATACTCTTACCTTATCATCAAATGTCGGCGTATAATATACAAGTTTTGCCTCGTAAAGCTTCTCGTTGAGTTCTTTCATAATCTCGTCGCGCACTTCTACGCGCACCCCTACATCAACAGTTCCATTCTCAGTCTCAATCCCGAGCTTCCTGCATGTGTTGGAAAACCATTCTGATCCTTCTCGTCCGACACCTGCCACGACTTCCGGTGCATAAAAACTATCTCCATGATCTGTTCGTACACCAATGACACGCCCCTCTTCTGTCAAAAGTTCCTCCACCATTGTCAGAAAGCGAATCTCAACTCCTTTTTCTTCCAAATGATGCTGGAGTTTTGTATAAATCTTGTATCCTTCCTCTGTTCCAAGATGACGGATCGGACACTCGATCAGCTTCAAATTCGCCTGGATCGCCTTTGTCCGCAGCCGTTCGATCGCCGCTGCATCATCAATGCCATATATCTTTTTATCTGCTCCAAATTTCAGATAGATTTTATCTGCCTCCCTCAGAAGCTCCTCCGTGTACTCATAGCCGAGAATCTCCGGTAAGTTTCCTCCAACATCCGGAGAAAGCGATAATTTCCCATCTGAAAATGCTCCTGCCCCTGCAAATCCTGTTGTAATGGAACAGGGATTACATCCCACACATACCTTTGTTTTTCGCTTCGGACAGTTTCTCTTTTCAATTGACCGTCCTTTTTCAATCATCAGAATACGAAGGTTCGGTTTCTTCTCCATAAGTTCATAAGCGCAAAAAATTCCGGATGGACCTGCCCCTATTATAATTACGTCATAGTTCTGTTTTTCTGTCATAGGTCATACCCCCTCTTCCATAACTTCAATGCATATTACTCTTTTCATTATATCACTTCACACATGAAAAAGTTTCTCTTCTTTTGTAAAATCTTCTTTAAAATATTATCCTGTACAATAATTCTTATGCATTATATTTTGTATTTTCCCGGAAACTTCAGCTCCTCTGCCAGCTTATTTGTCTCTACAATAAAAATCGGATTCGTAAGTTCATAATCACTGACCTTGACACGAAACCACTGATCCGGTTTCGTAAAAATCCCTGTCACTTCATATTTTATCTCTGTTATAAGAAGCCCGTACGCCGCAATCATTCGGTAACGGTTTGTCTGCTGCCCTGTCCTCCAGCTGCGAAATTCCTGCTGCAATACTTCCGCCGCCGCAATGGCTCGTCGAGAAGCATAGCCGCTTACAAGGTTCATCAATTTATCAAAATCGTCTTCCAAAAGGCTCCCCTCCTGAGAAGTCAAAAGCCGGTCCAGAAAATTCAAAAGCGCCTGCGGAAGCGGCATCAGAAACTGTGTATATGATTCTTTTTTCTGTCTGTTCACTATCATTTCCCCCTTCTTTCACTACACAAGTCCATACGCTTCTCATTGTATCATTGCTCCTTCTTTTCCTTCCACCTTCACTGTTCGCTTTCTTTCGACAGGATTTTGCAGCATTCCTTAGTTCTCTCCACGCAAAAAGCCCCGGATCAGCAGTATATGACGCTTCACGATACTGCCTCCCCGGGGCCATTCTTCTTAATATTAATGATGGAATAAACGGATTCCCGTAAATGCCATTGCCATCTGATATTTATTACATGTCTCAATTACATTGTCATCACGGACAGATCCGCCCGGCTGCGCAATGTACTTCACACCGCTCTTATGCGCCCGCTCGATATTATCGCCAAACGGGAAAAATGCGTCAGAACCAAGTGCAACGTCCTGCATCTTATCAAGCCATGCGCGCTTCTCTTCTCTTGTAAATACTTCCGGTTTTACTTTGAAAATATTTTCCCATGCGCCATCTGCCAGTACATCCATATAATCTTCACCGATGTAAAGATCAATTGCGTTATCACGGTCTGCACGTCCAATCTTGTCTACAAACTGAAGACCTAACACCTGTGGGCTCTGACGAAGCCACCAGTTATCTGCTTTTGTTCCTGCAAGGCGTGTACAATGAATACGGGACTGCTGTCCGGCGCCAATACCGATTGCCTGTCCGTCTTTTGCATAGCATACAGAGTTTGACTGTGTATATTTTAATGTAATCATAGCGATCGCAAGATCGATCTTTGCCTGCTCTGTTAATTCTTTATTTTCTGTAACAACATTTGCGAATAATTCTTCATCAATTTTCAGTTCATTTCTTCCCTGTTCAAATGTAATACCGAACACATCTTTATGTTCGATCGGAGCCGGTACATAGTCCGGATCGATCTGGATAATATTGTAATTGCCTTTCTTCTTTGCTTTTAAGATTTCAAGCGCCTCCGGCTCATATCCCGGCGCAATCACACCATCAGAAACTTCACGCTTAATAATCTTTGCTGTAGAAACATCACACACATCAGAAAGTGAAATAAAATCTCCGAAAGAAGACATTCTGTCAGCGCCTCTTGCTCTCGCATAAGCACATGCAAGCGGAGAAAGTTCTCCAAGATCATCTACCCAGTAAATTTTAGCTAATGTCTCACTCAGCGGCAGACCAACTGCAGCTCCTGCCGGAGATACATGCTTGAAAGAAGTTGCAGCCGGAAGTCCTGTTGCTTTCTTCAACTCTTTCACAAGCTGCCAGCCATTAAATGCATCCATAAAGTTAATATATCCCGGTCTTCCGTTTAATACCTGAATCGGAAGTTCACGTCCGTCAGACATAAAAATCTTTGACGGCTTCTGATTTGGGTTACATCCATATTTTAATTCTAATTCTTTCATGATTTCAGACTCCTTTGTGATTCTCTATTGATCTATTTATTTTTATTTACGATTCTTGTCTCGTAAGTTCCTGTTTCAATATCAATATAGCGCACAAATAAAGACACCTTATTATCTTCATTGAGGCTGTTCCATAATGTCTCTGTAAATCCATCGATTTCATCCGGAACTGCGATCAGCTTCGGTTCTCCCTCAAAGCTTGGAAGCGGATTTCCGTCACATTTGTATGTGTGGATAAAATGTCCCTCTCCTGCCTTCGGATTCTCATAAGCAAATGTATAGCGGTTGCATCCATCCGGACATCCGTTATTGCTCTTTAAAATTGACATTGCATAGTTATATTTTCCATTCTCAATATGCATAATCCCTGAAATACGAGGTGTATAGTTCGGGGCATCCGGTTCAAATTCTCTTGTACGCAAAGACTGTTCAAATGTAAGCTGTTTGTCCATTCCTTCATAAATCGTATCCGTCTGATCTCCATTCGTCACGATTGTCTTATTACCAAGTACTCTGACCGGTGCATAAATGATCAGACTTGGATCTGTCAGTTTTGATTCATCAAATGCCTGTGTGCGGATTCCTGCACCTTCTTCTACAAAAACACGATTTCTGCTGTTTTCACTTCTTCCCATAATAAAATATGCTGTCACTGCCTTCTTGCCGTCAGCACTTTTACCAATGATGATTCCTCTTCCCGGATAGGAATTTCCCTGTAATTCTTTTTCAATTGAAAGCATTTCCATGAGTGTTTCTCCTTTGACATCTCTTTTCTCATACATTAACAGTAACAAATCGTCTGAATTCCCCGACCGTCTCTCCTACAAAATAAAAAACGCCTGGGACGCAAACTATTTGCAGCCCAGACGGTCGGCATCTTTCCCTTATACTTCCTGTGGTCAATTCCACTTCCGTCAGTCATATAAGTAAGTTTAGTGTAGCATCGGACGGGAAAAATGTCAACCTGCCTGAACACAAATTTCTTTTTTAATCAGATTTCATCAAAATTTGATTTTTAGAGGACTTTTTTATAAGACTTCTTTATAAGAAGCTCTCTTCTCCAACGCCTCTGTGAGTTCTGCCATACGGCTCATATCTCCGATCAGAATGACACCGCAAAGACGATTATTCAAGAAATACAGCTTCTGATAATGTTTCTTGCCCATATCTTTCAATTCCACTGTCTTATAGATCAGGTTCGGATTCTTTCCGTTATCTCCTGCTGCAAACAACGCTGTCTTCATGCCGTGGAAGCTAAGTCCGGAAGATACTTCCTGATAAACCAGTTCATCTCCTGCCGCATTGGCGCCTGCGATTCTTCCCTGTTCACTTGCCTCCGGCCAGATTGCATAATTGATTCCTTCAAATTCTGCACAGTCTCCACACGCATAAATGTCTGCAGCGCTTGTCTCCATCCGCTCATTTACTACAACAGCTTTTTCTGTCTTCACGCCTGATTTCTCTATCACAGCTGTATTTGCTCTTACGCCTGCAGAAATAATCACAAGTTCTGCCGGGAACTCTCTTCCATCAGCAAGAAGTACAGAAGATACCTGATCCTCTCCTGTAAATTCCACCACCTGTACACCTGTGTGAATATCTATTCCCTGCTCTTTCGCAATCTTTTTCAGAAGTTCTGCTGCCGGTTCATCCAGCTGCCTTCCCATAAGCATCGGAGCTGCTTCCAATACTGTTACGTCACATTTGGATTTCTTCAATTCCCAGGCAGCCTCAAGTCCTAGCACACCGCCACCGATCACAACGACATGCTTCACAGACGGAAGCATTGTTTCAATCTCTTTTACCTCTTTCAGACCGCGAATGGCAACAACCCCTTTCTTCCCGGCTCCATTGATCGGCGGAATAAAGCATCTTGCGCCTGCGGCATAGATTAACTTTGTATAAAGGAACTGACTTCCATCCTCCAGGATTACGGTATGTGTCTCCGGCTGAATTTCTGTCACTTCTTTGCCAAGTACGAGCTGAATATGATTTTCTTCGTACCAGGATGCATCCTGCACTGCAATCTGCTCTTCATCCAACTCTGCCATAATGGATTTTGTCAGCATCGGACGATGATAAGTACGGTACGGTTCTTCTGAAATCATCACAACAGCCCCTGTCTTGTCCCGTTCCCGGATTGCCGCAGCCGCCTGTAATCCCGCAATTCCATTTCCGAGAATCACATAGCAGTTCTTCGTATCATTGCGGAATGTATTTTCTTCCACTTCTACTGAAACAAAATTCTCCTTGCCAACGCCGCATACCGGACATACTTCGATAGATGAATCAAAAATTTCTCCGCAGACAAGACATTTTACAAGTGTCCTTGTACCTGATTTCTTTCTTGGATTTTCTTTTTTCTGAAGCAGGCATCCGAAATTATATCCATAATCAAAGGCATCCATAAGGTTCTCTTCGCCTGGTTTAAATTTCACCCGGAACCCTTCTGTCACATTCATTCGAAGCTGTTTCAACCGTTCTACGATATGAGGAACTCCTTCTCCGCTCCAACCGTAGCTTCCAAACGCGCTCGCCAGTTTACCGCCATGGGTTCCTGCAAAGATAGATGTTGTCAGATCCCAGATTGGTTTCAGCGCCTCTCCGACAATCGTCGGTGTCCCAAACAAAATACCGTCTGCAAATCCAAGCTCTTCCAACACTTTCGCCTGATCTGCCTCTACCATATCATAACTTCTTACATCAATCTCTCCACTGGCTTTGATTCCCTCTGCAATTTTCTCTGCCAGCATTTTTGTGTAACCATATGCACTTACATACGGGATAATAACTGTTTTCTTCGGATTCGGATTTACAACGGTACACCATTCCTCATAAATATCAAGCAGCTCCGGAATATGACTGTCAAGTACCGGTCCATGTCCGGTACAGATCATGGTTACGTCTAATTCGCGCACCCGTGCAAGCGCTTTTAACATAAATGGTTTAAATGGTCCGATGATGCAGTCAAAGTAATATTTTGTTGCGCGCATATACCCTTCTTCATCTGTTACTTTACTTCTCAGCACATCATGGAAGCCGTAGTGAGAACCAAAGGAATCACAAGTAACAAGAATCTGCTCTTCTTCTATATAAGTATACATTGTGTCCGGCCAGTGAAGATTCGGTACACACAGAAACTTCAATGTCTTGTCCCCAATCTTTAATTCCTGGTTGTCTTTGACAATAATGGATGTAAATTCTCCATTCACAATTTCTTTTAAGAAATTAATCGCACATCCGGTTCCGATGATTTTCAATCCCGGATTGATTTCCAAAAGACGCTCTACACTTCCGGCGTGATCCGGTTCTGTATGATTGACAACAATATAATCAATCTGATCGATCTCTGTAATCTCTTTTAATTTCTCCAGATATTCATCAAAGAATTTTGCTTTTGCCGTCTCAAATAAAATTGTTTTATCACCGGCTTTTAATACATATGAATTGTAGGAAGTACCAAATTCCGTATACATAATAATATCAAATACCCGCAGTGTATCGTCTACAATTCCTGTCCAGTAAAAATTTTTTCTTAATTCTAAGCTTCTCATGCGATTCCTCCTATTCGCTGCATCTTATAATGCTGTTTATTATGAGTAGTGTAACCACTCTTGTCAATATAAACTCTTATTGCACGCCATTCTTCTCACAGATATCTTTCAGACAGCATTTATCGCAATAAGGTTTCGTCCGCGCTGTACAGACTGCCCTTCCATGATATACAAGCCGATGACAAAAATCACTTCCTTCTTCCGGAGGAACAATCTTCCAAAGCGCCATCTCTACTTTCTTTGGCTCTTTTATCTGATCCACCAGTCCGATACGGTTTACAAGTCTTATACAGTGTGTATCTGTCACAATAGCCGGCTTGTGGAACACATCTCCCATAATCAGATTGGCGCTCTTTCTTCCCACACCCGGAAGCTTCATCAGATCATCAAACTGATCCGGGATCTTTCCCCCGAAATCATCTCGCAGCATCCTCATGCATGCGCTGATATCCCGTGCCTTACTCTTTCCGAGTCCACACGGTTTCACAATTGCTTCAATCTCTTCCGGCGATGCATCCGCCAATGCCTCAATGGACGGATATTGGGCAAACAGCTTTTCTACAATAATATTTACCCGTTCGTCTGTGCACTGGGCAGCAAGCCTTACACTGACAAGCAGCTTCCATGCCTCATCATAATCAAGCGTACAGTCTGCATCCGGATATTCTTCTGCCAAACGCCGGATCACTTCTAATGTTTTCTCCTGTAATGTCATATATTTCTCCTGTTGTTTCCTTAATATAAATAGAATCTTCAAATACACGATCCTATACATTGATGGTATACTGTTTTTCTTTGAAAAGCAAGCCTGTTCTTCTATCAAATTCATTCATTTTCCCGCCACAGTTTGTATGCTTCATGGTATAATAGGAATAAATGAACTGAAAGGAGTTTTACTCAATTATGAAAGTATTTATCAGTGCTGATATCGAAGGAACCGCATTTACTATGAACTGGCCGGCTACCAACATCGGCGGCCATGATTACGAAAGAAGCCGCCAGGAAATGACCGAAGAAGTTCTTGCCGCAGCAGAAGGCGCCCACGCTGCCGGAGCTGACCTTGTCGTCATCAAAGACGCCCACGCTTCTGCTACCAATATTTATGCAGAACAGATGCCGGAGTATGTACAACTGATCCGCGGCTGGAGCCGGGAACCACGAAAGATGATCGAAGGACTGGATGAGACTTTTGACGCAGCATTTTTTATAGGTTACCACAGCGCTGCCGGACTGGACGGCAATGTACTGAGCCACACAATTAACGGCTCTGTCATTCACTCTATCCGCGTAAACGGCACACCTGCTTCAGAATTTATGATCTATAGTATGCTTGCTTCCTATTACGGCGTTCCAAGTGTACTCCTGACCGGTGATAAAGCGCTCTGTGAATTTGGCAAAGAATTTTGCCCGGATCTGACAACGGTTGCCGTCAAGGAAGATGTTGGGGGCCGCTCTCAGTCACTGAGTCCAGCCCTTGTGAAGCGCCGCATCCGCGAAGCAGCTACTCAGGCGCTTCAAGGAAATCTGAAACAATGTCTGATCGATCTCCCGGAATATTTTGAGGTTGAAGTCACCTACAAAGACCACAATATTGCCTATTCCAGAAGTTTCTATCCGGGCGCTTCTCTGATCAACCCGACTACCGTAGGTTTTGCATCGGATGACTGGTATGAAGTGAACCGTTTTCTTCTGTTTGTAATCTAACAGTCTCAAACGCATTTTGACTAAAAAGATGCTTTTTAGTCTTTTAGCTGCATTTTTTTGGTCAAAATGCACAAATATGAATTTTACTCTTTCCTTTTTGGCTTTTTTCGCTATAATGTATGATAGCGAGAAAAAAGTCAACTTACAGAAACTTGATTTTTTTATGAAAATATAAGGAGGATTCACGTATGTCACAGAGAACAGACATTCACAAAGTACTTATCATTGGCTCCGGTCCAATCATTATCGGACAGGCCTGCGAATTTGATTATTCCGGAACACAGGCATGTAAAGCCCTTCGTAAACTGGGGTATGAAATCGTATTAGTAAACTCCAACCCTGCAACTATTATGACAGACCCTGAAACAGCAGACGTTACTTATATTGAACCATTAAATGTAGAGCGTCTCGAACAGATTATTGCTAAAGAACGTCCGGATGCCCTGCTCCCAAATCTTGGAGGACAGTCTGGGCTTAATCTTTGTTCAGAACTTGCTGCAGCAGGTGTTTTAGATAAATATAATGTACAGGTAATCGGTGTTCAGGTAGACGCTATTGAGCGTGGAGAAGACCGTATCGAATTTAAAAAAGCAATGGACAAGCTTGGTGTAGAAATGGCACGAAGCGAAGTTGCCTATTCTGTAGAAGAGGCTTTAAAGATTGCTGATGAACTTGGTTATCCGGTTGTTCTTCGTCCTGCATATACAATGGGCGGCGCCGGCGGCGGACTTGTATATAATAAGGAAGAGTTAAAAACAGTCTGTGCCAGAGGTCTTCAGGCCAGCCTTGTCGGACAGGTTCTTGTAGAGGAATCCATTCTCGGATGGGAAGAACTTGAACTTGAAGTTGTTCGTGACAAAGACAATAATATCATTACTGTCTGCTTTATCGAAAATATCGACCCTCTTGGTGTTCACACAGGGGATTCTTTTTGTTCTGCACCAATGCTTACTATTTCAGAAGAGGTTCAGAAACGTCTTCAGGAAAAATCTTATAAAATCGTTGAGTCTGTTCAGGTCATTGGCGGTACAAATGTTCAGTGGGCACATGATCCAAAGACAGACCGTGATATCGTAATCGAAATCAACCCTCGTACATCCCGTTCTTCTGCTCTTGCATCAAAAGCGACCGGATTCCCAATCGCACTTGTATCCGCTATGCTTGCAACAGGTCTGACTTTAAAAGACATTCCTTGCGGAAAATACGGCACACTTGATAAATATGTTCCGGACGGAGACTATGTTGTAATCAAGTTCGCACGTTGGGCATTCGAAAAATTCAAAGGCGTTGAAGACAAACTTGGTACTCAGATGAGAGCTGTCGGTGAAGTTATGAGTATTGGTAAAACATATAAAGAAGCATTCCAGAAAGCAATCCGCAGTCTTGAAACAGGTCGCTACGGTCTTGGAAATGCAAAAGATTTCCGTCAAAAGACAAAAGAACAGCTTCTGAAAATGCTCATTACACCATCAAGTGAACGTCACTTCATCATGTATGAGGCGCTTCGCAAAGGTGCAACTGTAGAAGAGCTTCACGAAATCACAAAAGTAAAAGCTTACTTCATTGAGCAGATGAAAGAACTGGTAGAAGAAGAAACTGCATTAGAAGCACACAAAGG
Source organism: Faecalicatena sp. Marseille-Q4148 (assembly GCA_018228665.1). Classification (NCBI taxonomy): domain Bacteria; kingdom Bacillati; phylum Bacillota; class Clostridia; order Lachnospirales; family Lachnospiraceae; genus Faecalicatena; species Faecalicatena sp. Marseille-Q4148. Next base: position 3,103,744 of record CP073692.1, on the reverse strand, counting down.
CAGCCTGCCGTCTGACGAAATGCTCGTTGCTGCTAAGAAAGACGGTTTCTCAGACAAATATTTAAGCCAGGTACTGGAGATTCCGGAAGAAGAAATCCGCAATCACCGTATTGAAATCGGCGTAGAAGAAGCATGGGAAGGCGTACATGTAAGCGGTACAGAAGACAGCGCATACTACTACTCTACTTACAATGCAGAAGATAAAAATCCTGTCAAGACAGATAAACCAAAAATCATGATTCTTGGCGGCGGACCAAACCGTATCGGACAGGGTATCGAATTTGACTACTGCTGCGTACACGCTTCTATGGCGCTCAAGAAACTCGGTTTTGAAACAATTATCGTAAACTGCAACCCGGAAACCGTTTCCACAGATTACGATACTTCTGATAAATTGTATTTCGAGCCACTGACATTGGAAGATGTATTAAGTATTTACAAGAAAGAAAAACCTCTCGGTGTAATCGCTCAGTTCGGTGGACAGACACCATTAAACCTTGCTGCAGAGCTTGAGAAAAATGGCGTAAAGATTCTTGGAACTTCTCCATCTGTCATTGACCTTGCTGAAGACCGTGACCTCTTCCGTGAAATGATGGAAAAACTGGAAATCCCGATGCCGGAGTCAGGAATGGCTACTACAGTAGAAGAAGCCCTTGAAATCGCTTCTAAGATTGGATATCCGGTTATGGTTCGTCCTTCCTACGTTCTTGGTGGACGCGGAATGGAAGTCGTATACGACGATGACGCTATGGTAAACTACATGAAAGCTGCTGTTGGTGTGACACCGGATCGTCCGATCCTGATTGACCGTTTCTTAAATCACGCATTAGAGTGTGAAGCAGATGCCATCAGCGATGGAACTCACGCATTTGTTCCTGCGGTTATGGAACACATTGAGCTTGCCGGTGTACATTCCGGAGACTCTGCATGTATTATTCCATCTGCACATATTTCTGAAGAAAATGTAAAAACAATTAAAGAATATACAAAGAAAATTGCTGAAGAGATGCATGTCAAAGGACTTATGAACATGCAGTACGCAATTGAGAACGGAAAGGTATATGTACTTGAAGCAAATCCTCGTGCGTCCCGTACAGTACCGCTTGTTTCCAAAGTATGCAACATCCGCATGGTTCCGATCGCAACAGATATCATTACTTCTGAACTGACAGGCCGTCCATCACCGGTACCGGCTCTGAAAGAACAGGTGATTCCATACTACGGTGTGAAAGAAGCGGTCTTCCCATTCAACATGTTCCAGGAAGTAGATCCGGTACTTGGACCGGAAATGCGCTCTACCGGTGAAGTATTAGGATTATCTCCTTCTTACGGTGAAGCATTCTACAAAGCACAGGAAGCAACACAGTCCAAGCTGCCGCTTGGCGGAACTGTTCTGATTTCTGTAAACCGCAAAGATAAAGCAGAAGTTGTGGAAGTTGCAAAGAAATTTGCAGATAACGGTTTCAAGATCGTAGCAACAGAAGGTACTTGCGAACTGATCCGCTCTGCCGGAATTGAAGCAGAGCGAGTTCTGAAGTTAACAGAAGGACGTCCGAACATCCTTGACTTGATTACAAATAACAAAATTCAGCTGATCATCAACTCTCCTGTCGGAAAAGACAGCGTCAACGATGACAGTTACCTGAGAAAAGCTGCAATCAAAGCAAAAGTTCCTTACATGACAACAATCGCTGCCGCGAAAGCAACTGCAAGCGGAATCCATCACGTACTGAAACACGGCGATGAAGATGTCAAATCTCTTCAGGAACTGCACAGCGAAATTCATGACAAATAAATCGCTTTAAAAAGAGAACCACAGCCAGGCAAGAAACTGCCCTGCTGTGGTTCATTTATTTTCTGTCAATGACAATAAGCGGAACATACATTTCATCTTCTGATAATCCTGCATGGACTCCAATAAAGAAATCTTTTTCCTCCGAAGAATTAAAAATTGTCACATCATCAATCCCTACTGCCAGATAATCTCCAATGGTGTCTGCAAATCGTTCATGCATCACATCCGGACCGAATAATCTGCTTTTAATCACTTCTTCTTTTGTATACAAATAAAACTTTTCTCCAAAGCACTTTCGGAATTCTGCTTCAAATTGTTCCTCCATTCCTTCTTTTACATAGCACGCCAGCGACCGAGGCTCAATAGAAGGCATCCGCTCAAGACACTCCATAATAGCAGGGTATTCTGTCAGAGATTCATTCCTTGTATCCAAAAGTCCATGATCTGCTGTCACAAAAATTAATGTGTCTTTCAACTCTTCTGAAAGTTTCTCCAACTCCCGGTTGATAAGAGTCACCCAGGCTTTCGCCGACTCAGAACCACAGCCGCACTCATGCATCGTATGATCCGGCTCCGGCCAGTAGGCATAGATATAATTTTGTTCCTCTTTACTGCATAAGTCACGCACTCCCTGAAGCAATTCGTCAAATGTATCTATAGGATAATCTCCAAAAGGCGATACGGTATATGCTTTTGCCGGAGAGGCTTTTCTGATCTTATCTCCTACTTTCTCGTATGACTGATATTTTCTTGAAACAAACTCTTCTGACGCAACTGTCCCATCTTCTTTCCGATTCGTAAAAACTGCTACATTATCTCCTACCTCCGGAAAATACAGCGTCCATCCAAGCCAATTATGCTCTGCCGGAGCAATTCCGCTGTCAAATGTAGTTGTTGCAGCCACCGTTGTCGGTGGAAATACAGAAGTAATCCTATTTTTCATATGCTGCCGCAAAAAACTGTCTTTTTCCAAATGCTGTTCCAAAATACTGCTTCCCATACCATCCATAACCATCAATACGATATGGCGATAGGAACCTTTCAAAAACTCCTCTGCCTCGGAAAGGGGTTTATAGTGATACTCCGCTCCATAATACTTTAAAATCGAATTCATCAAATTCAAAATACTATGTTCATAATCCGGTACTACAATTTTCATATTTCCGCTCTCCTTCCTGTCAAAAACTATACTGACCTTTCTCTCCATAAAATGTTGTTCCTATTATAGCACTTTCTAATTTCCTTTCCAACAATAACCAGATAAGATTTTCTTCACTCTAAAAAAGCAAAAAAGAAATGATATTCCATCATTCCTTCTTTGCTTTCACATGTTGTATCAGATAAAAGTTATTTTGCCCCTGCCGTTCTGCTGACTGCAATACTCAATTGCCTGCTGTCATGGTATGGTCTTATTAAGAGATAGATAAATCCAATCACCAGAATCGTTGCTGCGATCATCCCTGCTCCGAAAGCTCCTCCTGCTGCAAACGTGCCGATCTGATATACACAAAGAGATACTGCATAAGCCAACAATGTCTGATATCCAATGGCAAACCAGAACCATTTTGCATTGTTCATCTCTCTTTTAATTGCTCCCATTGCTGCAAAGCACGGTGCACAAAGCAGATTAAACACAAGGAAAGAATATGCTGCTGCCGCTGTCATACTTCCTGCAAGCTGTCCCCAGATTTCTATTCCATTCTCTGCATTTACTTCTGCAAATCCAAAAAGAACACCAAATGTTCCCACAACATTTTCTTTTGCAATCAGTCCTGTCACAGCCGCAACTGCCATCTTCCAGTCTCCCCATCCAAGCGGCGCAAAAAGAGGCGCGATCACGCTTCCAATCATTGCCAGAATACTGTGGTTCAACTGTTCTGCTTCTAACATACGGAAGCTTCCATCAATCCAGCCAAAACTCATCAGGAACCAGAGCGCAATCGTTGATAGCAGAATGATCGTTCCTGCTTTCTTAATAAAAGAAGAGCCTCGTTCCCACATGCTGCGTGCCACATTTCCCACTGTCGGCATATGGTATGCCGGAAGTTCCATAACAAACGGCGCCGGTTCCCCTGCAAACATTTTTGTTTTTTTCAATATAATTCCAGAACAAACAACTGCAGCAATTCCAACAAAATATGCACTCGGCGCAACCCACCATGCACCGCCGAACAGCGCACCGGCAATCAATGCAATAATCGGCAGCTTTGCCCCGCACGGAATGAATGTCGTTGTCATAATCGTCATTTTCCGGTCGCAATCATTTTCAATTGTTCTGGAAGCCATGATTCCGGGTACGCCGCAGCCACTTCCGATCAGCATTGGAATAAATGATTTCCCGGAAAGTCCGAATTTACGGAAGATTCTGTCCATAATAAATGCCACTCGCGCCATATAGCCGCACGCTTCCAGAAATCCAAGAAAAGCAAACAGTACAAGCATCTGCGGAACAAATCCAAGCACAGCTCCGACACCTGCAACAATTCCGTCAAGAATCAGACTTTGCAGCCAGCCGGCACATCCAATTGCTGTCAACCCTGATGCAACAAGTGCCGGAATTCCAGGAATAAATATAGAATCGATTCCAAATAAATGCCATCCTTCTCCAAACACTCCGTCATTCGCCCAATCCGTTGCCCACGTTCCAACGGTAGATACCGATATATAATACACAAGCGTCATAACAATAGCAAAAATCGGCAATGCTAACCACCTGTTCGTAACGATTTGATCAATCTTATCAGATGTCGTCAACTTCTGATCACGATTTTTCCGGCAGCATGATCCGATTACAGAAGAGATGAATAGATAACGTTCGTTTGTAATAATACTTTCTGTATCATCCTCCATCCTTTTTTCAATCTGATCTATTTCCTCCGAAACATCCGGTAAGGCAGATCCTAATTGCGTTTGAATCTTATCATCCTGTTCCAGCAATTTAATCGCAAAGAACCTCTCCTGTTCCTCCGGAACACTTCCTCGGATCTTACCTTCTATCGCGTCTAAAACTTGCTCTACTTCTGTACAAAACTTGTGTACCGGCGGCTTTTTATAATGATTTCCTGCCGCAGCTACTGCTTTTTCTGCCGCTTTGCGTATTCCGGTTCCTTTTAAAGCAGAAATCTCTATGACTTCACAGCCAAGTTCTTTTCCTAATTTTGCAGTATCAATCTGATCTCCGTTTTTTTCCACAAGATCCATCATATTAACCGCCATCACAACCGGAATTCCAAGTTCCATTAGCTGAGTGGATAAATACAGATTCCGTTCAATATTTGTCCCATCTACAATGTTTAAAATAGCATCCGGACGTTCTGAAATCAGATAATTTCTTGCCACAACCTCTTCCAATGTATAGGGTGAAAGGGAATAAATTCCCGGAAGATCCATAATCACTACCTCTTTATGCCCCTTTAATTTTCCCTCTTTTTTCTCAACTGTTACTCCCGGCCAGTTTCCGACAAACTGATTTGAACCTGTTAATGCATTAAATAACGTTGTTTTCCCGGAATTCGGATTCCCCGCTAACGCAATCTTTATAGCCATTTCTCTCGCTTCCTTTCCTTCTTATTTCTTGTTTATATTTCCTGGTTATTTTCATTTCACCTTGTTAGTTTTAACTAACCTTTATTTAAAAAAATATGCTATTCTACTATGATCATCTCTGCGTCTATTTTTCTAATCGACAGCTCATAGCCACGCACGGTAACTTCCACCGGATCTCCAAGCGGAGCTACTTTTCTCACAAAAATGTCCACACCTTTTGTGATTCCCATGTCCATGATCCGTCTTCTCGTCGGTCCCTCTCCGGTTAGTTTCAGAACCTTCGCATTTTTGCCGCAAGGTATCTCCCGCAATGTTTTCATAACAGATATCCTCCTTATCTCATCTCAACCATAATTTTGTTCGCCATATCCTTACCGATTGCCACTCTTGACTGTTTCACATTGACAATTAGGTTCCCGCTTGTTTCCGATATCACTTCCACATTTCCGCCAATCACAAATCCAAGATTTTCGAGAAACCGTTTTGTCTCTTCCTTCCCGCCAATCCTGCGGATCACATTTGCTTCGCCCGGTTTTACCATTGATAAAGGCATCATATTTCATCTTCTTTCTTTATAATCTTTTCTTTATTTCTTTAGTTAGTATATACTAATTGTAGTTAGTTGTCAATAATCAATTTATTTTTTTGCATTATCCGTCTTGGAATAAACAAAAAAACTTTGGATCACTAGAACGGCAATATAGCCATTACGGTAATCCAAAGCTTTCTCGATTCCTTATAATCTTTTCTCATGCTATAAGTGAATTTTACCAAATCGAAGATATAATGTCCATTTTACTTTATGTATTTTTCATTAAAAAGACACACAGCGCCTTCGATAAAAGTGCCGTGTGTCTTTTCTTTTTCTGTTTTTAATTGTCCCGCTATACTTCTTTCTTCCAAAGCCCATGAAGATTACAATATTCATAAGCTGCGATCAGCTTTTCATGCTCTGTCAGAATAAATTCTGCATGTGGTTTTCCGCCCGGACGCAAATTTTTCACCTGCATTCCTGTCTCTGTCTCAATTGCGATCCACTCAATATAATGTTCCTCTATCATCGGATGCTCTACTTCGCCGACCATTACAGTAACATGTGTGCCATCCACATGGATGACCGGAACATGTTTTTCCTGTGCGGCATCTACGGCGCCCGCCTGTAATTCCTTCAATTCTACTTTACTGCACTGCTGAAAATCCTTTGCACATCCCATTGTATGCAAAATACTTCCACAAGATTCGCATTTATAAAATTTTGCTGCCATTTCTGAAATTCCTCCATTTCTTTTCTGTCCGCGGTACTTTCTATAGTATGCCACTGGCACTGTAAACTATGCAAGTCTAAGTCTATTTTCCAATCCAAAATTTTACAGATTCTTCCAAAAGTTTTGCACAACCTTCTACTTTACGGTCATAATAAGCTGTAAATCGTTCATCTGCAAGATACATCTCGACAAGCGCCTTATGAGCCTCTTCACTATATTGTTTCCATGTCTGTCCAAGCCATTCTTTGTGAAGCATCACAATTCTTCTTGCCTCGTCACTTTCCGGAGAAATCTTAGCTTTCACGCCCTCTTCCAGACGCGTCCGCACTTCTTCTCCCAAATTCTGAAAACGTTCCCAATCCGCTTCCGTCATATTCATTATTTTTTTCACGGATGCATCTACTTCTTCGCAACCATATTTTTCTCTTGCTTCTTCACCGTATTGTTCTTCATATTCATTTACAACGCGTTTTTTAAAAACTTCAAATTTCTCTTTAAGACTCATCTGCTGTTCTCCTTTCATCGCCGAAATTGTTCCTTTTACCGCACGGATCAGCTCATATATATGATCTCTCTCCGCTTCCAGTTCCCGAAGGTGCTTCTGAAGTGCCTGCATAATATCAAAGTCTTTCTCATAAATAATCTTCCGAATCTGCTTTAAATCCATCCCTCGATCTTTATAGAATAATATCTGCCAAAGCAGCTCTACTTCCCGTTCACCATAATAACGATAACCTGCTTCGCTGATCTCGCTTGGCTTTAACAAATCGATCTGATCATAATAGCGCAGTGTGCGTGCACTCACACCGGCAATCTTCGAAATCTCTCTGATGCTATACTTCATCTTCTTTCCCTCCTCCGGACAATTTAAGCTTACCAGTTGACGCAGCGTCAAAGTCAAGCATTATTTTTCCGGAAAATAGGTCATTTGAACTGTACCTTTCTCCTCTTCCTTCAATGCTTCCAGTTCTTTTCGCAAATAAGCAATATATTTCTTCTGTTTATTTTTCAAATAAAGCTTCATAAACGGGCGCATGAAAATATTTCTTGCTTTTACACGCTCAATCAATTCCAGCACTGTAATCCCATTCTGGTAAGAAAACACTCCCTTCCAGTGTCCTGTAAGGTTTTTGTTCTCCATATCCAATTCGTACAGGCTCAGCGGCTCAAATTTCGTAGTGGAAAATTTGGTCGCAATTCCATTTTTCCTGTATTCGATAAAATGCCCTTTCGTTCGAAGCTCTCTGATCTTTTTCACATCGCTTCGCCATGTATAATCCGTCAATGATGTTACGGTATCCCATACCGTCTCAATATCACATGCAAACTCTGCCCGGGTCTTAGAAATTGCCATCCCCTCTTCCTCCCTGTGTTACCGCTAAATAAAGTTGATATATCCCTCTTTTACTTCTTTAAATTCTTTGCTTGTCTGGCTGTCATAAACCGCGCTCATCTCTTTATTCAGGACGATCAAACGTCTTCCCTGCGGAACATCCGGGAGGGATTTCAATTCTTCTGTCAGACGATACACACTGTTGTGCTCTCCTCCGTACAGCTCTGAATCAAAATTTTCTCCATGGTATTCCGGCACAGCTACTTCATCTATATAATAGTAGCTAGCCACATGACAGAATTCCACATTCTCTTTCATCTCAAAATATGGATCTAAAAGATCCCGGCTTCCATTCGATGGTGTCTGCAGAAATCCCGTTGCAGTCATTTCATCCATTGGCACAACAGAAGCTTCGAAATCTGTATAAATATCCCCGTCCGGTATCGAACTGAAAGAAAAAACAAGTACGCCTTCCACATTCGGAAGTTTTGAAATGGTAAATCCATTCATCATTTCATGGCTGACCATATCCTGTTCTGACAGACTGATCGCAATATATTTTTTCCCAATCCGCTGTTTCCATGTTTCAGAAAGCTCTTTATGATCTCTCGCCCGCATTGCAGTCGGTGATACTCTTCCATGATAAGTAGAGAAGAAATATTGATCCTCACCATATTCTCTGAAGAAATACTTCTCGCCATTCTCACCAACAAAGCTGCTGCCGTCAAATTTCAGATCTTTATACGCTGCAATGTGATTTCCTTTTGTATCATCATTTGTTATCGTCAGATGTGTTCCAAAAAAATGCGTATGATAAATACCGCCCGGCATCAAATATGTACCGTCAAATTTCTCCGTCAATTCCTTTGGAACCGGAGTATATTTACGGAAAATATTGATTCCTTTTTCTTCCAGCATAGCTGTTGCAAACATTTTAAAGATAGCATCATTCACATCCAGTTTGCAGTCATGTGTCTCACTGATTGCCAATACCGCCTGATATTTCGGCACAATATAAAGTCCGCTCGTAAACTGAAAACTGTTTCCGCCTTTTTTCTGAACATGCTCTCCAAGATCAAACTCCGGTTCATTCACTGCCACATTATCCCATCCAAGCCCATAACCGATACTTGCTGTATCATCTGGAAGGAAGGTTACACCTTGATGTTTTCTCATCTCTGCCTTGCTTTCTTCACTGATGATATCATTTTCTGTCAAGAAAAGATTACCAAACTTGCAAAGATCAATCATATTTGTCGTGAATCCGCCACATCCCTGCAAATAGAAATATTCTTCCGGTTTTCCGGATTCTTTTACAAGAGGATAATCACTGTTATGTGTTGTGGACGGTCTCGTGGAATGAGCTCCGATTGGTTCTGTAATATACTGCTTACAGAATTCACCAAATGGCATACCTGCTACTTCTGCCACGACCATTTCTGCCAAAGTAAATCCGTCATTGCAATATACAGAATAATATCCCGGATCTGCTTTTAGATGACATTTAGCAAGATAATCATATACCTCCTGATAATATTCCTCGTTGTCTGCCGCCCCTACATGCGTTGCAGAAAAATGTTTCCACTGTGTTCCCGGAAGTCCGCTTGCATGATTCAGACAGTGACGCACTGTAATTTTCTTATAGCGCTCATCTAACATTGTAAATTTCGGAAGATACTCGCATACCGGTGTGTCTAAATCCACCTTTCCCTGTTCTACCAGTTTCATAACCGCTGTTGTACAAAACATTTTTGAAATAGAACAAACATTAAACGTATGCTCTGTCGTAACAGGCTTCTTTTCCTCTGTTCCGTCATTTCCGATCGCATCTGCTGCCCAGATCTTTCCATCTACCATAATTGCATAAGAAACTGCAGTATAATCTTTCGCAAGATTTAACCGCAGAATTTCTGATAACCGTTCTTTTAATTCCATGTCCCCGTCTCCTTTTAGCCAAAATTTTGTAAGTTTTTCATAAAAATACACTAACACTGTCCTAAAATTCTGTCAAGTACTGCAGAGTTTTCTTTTGTATTTCTATAATTTTCTCTTTCATTTTTATTCAAAAAAGGTCGGGAACTCCCGACCTTTTCCTACGATACTTCTATTATTCTTCTGATACGTCTTTAGCTGTATCTTCTATTTCTTCTGACAGTTCTGTATTCATTTCTTTGCTGCGGTTTCCCCATATCACAAGCGCTATACCAGCTGCACAAATGAAAATGGAAATAAATTGTGAAGTAGAAAGAACTCCGACACTTCCCCGGATCAGATCGCCTCTGAAAAATTCAAGAACAAATCTTCCAATGCTGTAAAAGATTAAATAGCATCCCGATACAATCTTATCCTTTTTTACTTTTTTCGCAATCATACAGAGTACAATACAATGCAGGAAGTCTAATATACTTGAATAAATCTGTGTCGGAATCAGCGCCACATGATTCGGTGCAAAATCTGAATTCTGAAATGTAATTGAGAATTTACAGGATGTTTCCATCCCATAACAACATCCGGCCAACAGACATCCGATCCTTCCAAATCCCTGCGCCAAAGCAACTGCCGGCATAACAAGATCAAAATACTTCCAGAAATTCTGTTTCTTAATGCGGCACGCCACATAGCCTGCCAAAATTCCGCCTATGATTCCGCCATATACGACAAAACCTTCCGCTTCATCCAGAATCACTTTCGGATTTGCAATGATTTCATCGATCATCGTCATATAAAAAAGTAATTTCGCACCAAGCATTCCAAATACAACTGATGTGAGAAATAATGTAAACACAAAATCCGTATTCATCTGACGTTTCTTCGCCCGGTATTCCGTCATCAGATATGCTGCAATAAAACCAATTCCGATCATAAGGCCATATCCATGCACTGTAAAATTGCCAATTGTTAATAAATCATTTTTCATAAAGCCCAACTTTCCTGTTCTGTTATATTGTAATAGCAGAACTTTGCTCTTCTATAGCTCTTGCTGCCATTATTATCTGGTACACAATCCTTCTGCAAAGCTCTGCTACTATTTTATAACGTAATGACCGGAATATCAATAAGAGAAATCAAAATCTCTTTATCCACAAATCCCATTATGAATTTATATAATCTTACAGCCGTCCTGATAAACTGCTTTTACACGTTTTAATGCAGTAATATCTTCTATAGGATTTCCATCTACTACAATTATATCTGCTGCCAATCCTTTCTTCAGTGCTCCTGTCTTGTTCTGTACTCCACAAAGTTTTGCCGCATTTACAGTGATTCCTGCAAGAACATCATGATTAGATGCCCCAAGTTCTGTAATATATTTTGCCTCTTGAGCAAGTCCCTGATGAATACCATCTGTTCCAATACCAAATTTCAATCCGCCTTCAATCGCTCCCCTGAGGCATTCACAGATAATTTCTTTTTCGCGAAGACTTCCTTCACGATCTTGCGGCGAAAATTTGAAAAGTAATTCATCATTCAAGGCGTAACTAGGAGTATATACTACCCATCGATCTGCCTCTTGCACTCTTTCCACTTGTTGTTTCGTAATATAATACACATGTTCCAGACAATCTATTCCTGCATCTAAGCAATCATCCAGTCCCTGTCCGCCTGAACAATGACAAGCAGTAGTGATACCTACACTTTTTGCTTCCTGTACAACTGCTCTTAATTCTTCCGGACTCATAAAATGATATATAAATGGTGTTGCATTAATAACCTTTGTCATAAATACTTTTAAAAAATCAACCCCATGCGCAATATTTTCCCGCGCCTGTCTGCGAAACTGTTCAGGACCATCAAACGGCATACCGACATACCCATGACCATGTGAAGCACGCATACCGATTCCACTTACAACAAGCTTAGGTCCTGTTAAACGCCCTTCTTTTTGTGCTTTTTTACAAGTTACATCTACATAAAACCGATCTCCAAGACATCTTGCAGTTGTAACACCAGATACAAGATCATCTTTCATTGTTTTAATCGCTCTAAGTGTCTGTTCACATTCACAATCATTCATTTTTACAAGATGGTTCTCCAGTCTTGTATCCAAAGCCAGGTGATTATGACAATCTATCATTCCCGGCATAATTGTTTTTTCTCCGTAATCAATGATTTCTGATTTCAATTCTTCTGATATTTGTGATACATTCTCATAAATTTCTGTAATTTTGCCATCTTCTATTTTTACTGCGGCATGCTCTTTTACAGCAAGTTCGGAACCTGCAATAACATATTTGGCTTTTAAAATTTTTGTTTCCACAAATATACCTCCTTAATCATTCTTATCCACACTTGTTTAATAGAAATTCAAAGTATTCTGAAAATCCCTTTGTTACTTTTGCGCTTTCTCTGCCTTCTCGTCAATCTTTTTAACAACTTTTCTGCTGACATATCCTGTTAGAAGCGGTGTTAAAATAGCTGTGATAACAACTGAAGCCGCAATTTGTGCTGTAGCTGATTCTACATACGGTTCTAGATTTGGATCTGCCATTGCAACAGATGCCGGGGTTGCAACCGCATTTCCTCCTACCGTTCCAATTGCCATTCCCATAGGATCTGGTTTTCTTCGGATAGCACTGTAGATAAAATATGTAAGAACTCCTGTTGATAATACAGTAATAAGTCCGAGCAAAATTCCAGGTACGCCTGCTTTTGCAATTGTAATTAAACTCATATTTGCTCCAAACACAAAACCATTTACTGGAAGGATCATGTTTAATCCTTTTGCCAATAAATCTCGGAAATCCGCATCAAGATTACCAAGTATCATACCAATAATCAAAGGAATAATCGCTGCAATGATATCTTTCACCGGAATAGATGCTAATCCTGTTGTTCCAAGTGCGATCATTGTTAAAAAAGGCCCATCATTCAGAGATAATACAGCAATGGCTCCCATATCTGTGTCATCTCCAAATTCTTTTGCAAGTGCCGTATAAATCGCACCATTTGAATTTGTCACTGCTGAAATGACTGCAAACGGTGTCAGTCCCAGAATACCTGCCGGTCCAAAAGCCATATTTAATAAGTATCCAATAATAACACCAATAGCAAGTTTTAGAATTGTCAACACTGCTCCTTTGTATAAAGGTTTTCCTACCTGGCGGACATTGATCGTCGCACCGCTGCAGAAAATAAACAATGCCACTAATGTAGACTGCCCACTCTTAAATAACGCAGTTGTAAAACCTCCTATTTCCAAACATTGTGGAATAAACGTATTTACAAGACATCCTATTAAAAGAGGTATTACCATCATTCCACCTGGAAATTTTTTCATCGTTGCACATATTTTCATATTTCTTCCGTCCTTTCAAATTAACTTTCTTTGCCGCAGCTGCACAGCATGTCTATTTATCTAATATAGTAAGCAATCCGCATGCCATTTTTCGTCATAACTAATAAATTCTAAATTATTTTCCTTCATATTTCATACATTTTTCCTATTTTATCCAAAATAATCTCTAATCATAATCCAAAATTCCAATATAACTGCTACACTCTTTCTCAAATACAAAATATTCCCAAAATGTTGCACTATTTTACATCTATTGCAATATTCAATGTTGCAACAACTGTTTCTAATGCTAAAATACGAAAAAAGAACTGTTGTAATATAAATTACAACAATCCTTTCATCATCTTTCGTTCGTAGCTTCCTTTAATTCCAATCTCATCTCTGTATTTCGCAACACCTCTTCGAGAAATACATATTCCTTCTTCCTCAAGCATTTCTTTTAATTTCTGATCACTATAAGGTTTTAAAGGATTTTCTTCTCGAATCCACACCTGAATGAGCTGTTTGACTCCTTGGGCGTTAATCGCTTTCCCCTCCATACCTACTGAGATTTCTTTTGAAAACAATTCTTTCAGCAAAATAGTTCCGCTCGGATACTGAACATATTTCCCTTTAATAGCACGCGATACCGTGGACGGATGTACGGACATCTTTTCTGCCACATCACTCATTGTCATCGGCCTCAATTGACCGCTTCCTTCAAGATATTCTTGCTGTCGTTCTATAATACACTCCATCAACTGCTTAATTGTTTTTCGGCGCTGCTCAATATTATTCAAGATATATTTCACTCGTTTTGCCTTTTCTTCAAAATATCCTCGCAGTTCAATATCTTTTGTCTCTGACATTAGTTTCAGATAATAGTCACTAATCTGATATTCTCCAATCCAATTGTCATTTAATTCAATGCTCCAGTTATCTTCTTTCTTCAGTATAATATCCGGTACAATGTATTCTGTTTTCCTGCCGCCGAATCCAACTGCCGGGCGAGGATTGAGTGTTTGAATCAAAAGCGCATGTTTTCTCACTTGCGCTGTCGAGATATGAAGCAGCCGTGAAATACGTCCAATGTTTCCTTCTGCAATATCTTCCAAATGATATTTGATCAGCTTCTCCAATATATCATCTTCTATTTGAAGTTTCTTTGTCTGACAAAGAAGACATTCTTCCAGTGTTTCAGAAAATATTCCTATTGGTTCTAGTTCTTTCAATTCTGCAAGACAGTCTCTCACTATTTCTTCCGAAGTATTACATTGCCTTGCTGCTTCTTCAATTGGCATCGTAAAATATCCAGTATCTTCTACACACTCAATCAGATAGTTTTTTACTTCCAGATTTACCTGCTCTTCCTTTTTAACTATTAACTGATTTTTCAAATAGCTCCTCAGATCTTCTAATTCTTCTATCTGGTGATTCCATTTTTCCTGTTCATCTGAAGGTTCTATTGCCCCTGTCTTCGAAAGTGGATTCTCGGGTGTACTGTTTTGTTCTAACATCGGATTTTCCAAATATTCTGACTGCAAAAAAGCTGAAAGCTCTATATTATCCATCGCCAATATATTGAGAGACTGCAACTGCTGATGTGAAAGCATCTGTTTTTGTTTCTGCAGTAACTGATAGCGTATTTCCATTCTGTGCCCGCCTTTCTATCATTTCGCTCTCCGATTTATTTCTAAGGCAATCCGACAGCTTTCCTCTAACTCTTCCAATCCGTAAAAAGCATCCATGAGAGATGTTCCTGCAACAACCGGACCATGCTGTGCAAGAATAAACGCATCACTTTTTGCAACCGCCTGTCTAAACCTTTCAAACAGTTCTTCGCTTCCCGGCTTTGCATATGGTATAAGCCCAATCTTTCCTACCTTCATTTTAAGATAAGGTGTATACTCTGGCACAATATCTGTCATATCCGCCTGATTTAAGAAACTATACATCGTTGCATAATAGCTGTGAACATGAATGACCGCTTGAATATTTCCCAGTTTCTCATAGTACATTTTATGTAAAGGCAGTTCTTTACTTGGTTTTCTTCCTTCTATTCTTGTTCCATCAAGGGATACTTTCGAAAAACTGTCCGGCGTAAGGCGTCCAAAACAAGTTCCACTTCCTGTAATATAAAGATTTCCTTCATGCAAAAAACTCATATTCGCAGAAGAACCTGTCGCTTTGCCCCGATCAAACAGTGCTTTGCCAATCCAGATGGCATCCTCTATCTTTTGTTCTAATGTATCCATGTTATTCGTCACCTTTCGTCATCCGCAACGCCTTTGTAAAAAAATCACGCTCCCCAAAGTTTCCAGATTTTAATACAAGCCTCACATTCTCCTCTGCTATCGGTATCATAACCGGAACCCCCGGTGCAACAGAAGGACCTATACGAAATGCACCAAATCCAAGTGCTTTTGTAACTGCCCCTGAAGTTTCCCCGCCTGCCACAACAAAACGTCGATATCCTGCTTTCATTAATTCCACCGCAACACTACTGATTGTCTCTTCAATTAATGACGCAATTTTTTCTTTTCCTAATTTCTGTATTTCTTTCACATTCTCTGCACGATCAGACGAATAAATTAATACCTCTTCTTCTGGATGCTGTAAAATAAACTGCAAAATATCTTCCTCTGTCTGTTCTTCTGTAAGAAGTTCTTTTGGTCGAATTTGATATGTTAAATGCCCTTTTTCTTGATAATCAGCTACCTGTCCTTGCGTTGCAATTGAACAACTGCCTGCAAACACCACTCCCGGATAACTCTGTTCTGCTCCTGCCTTCAATGGCTGCCCTGTATTTTTTTTCTTACCGTCCAGCATTCTAACGGCTAACGGCTCAAGTATCCCTGACCCCCCTGTCAGAAAACAAAGATCACCAAACAAGCGTACAATTTCTTTTCCATCTTCATCACATACATAATCTGGAATAACATAAAAATGTTCTTCTGACTTTTCATTTCCACTGAGCCATTCCGTCAAATCATTTGCTTTCATTTGAAGCTGCTCACGAAACAGCTCCACTGCTTTATAACGGCTCTGAGTTTCCATTAGATTTTTCACCCGACTATCCAGCATAGGTGTAAGCGGATGGTTTCTCATATGGCTCTCTGCAAGCGGAACTCCATTAACAAATAATATTCCTTTCTCTACTTTTCTTCCATTTATCGGAAGTGCCGGACATAAAATCGTATATTTCTGTTCCAGATATTCCATAACCGCATCTGATACCGGACCTATATTTCCTTCTTTTGTGGAATCAAATGTAGAACAATATTTAAAATAAAATTTTGTTGCTCCATGATGCTCCAACCACTGAATTGCCTCTAATACATCTTTTACTGCCTGCTCTTTTTCCTGTGTACGCGATTTTAATGCAATTACAATTGCATCGGTTTCATCTGGAATGATAATCTGCTCCGGTATCTCATTCAATAAAATAGCATACATTCCTGCCTTTTCTAAAAAGCTGGCTGCATCTGAGGCACCTGTAAAATCGTCTGCAACACACCCCAACAACACTTTTTTCTGCATCGATGTAACCTCCTGTTTCTTCTTAATTATCTTTAGATACTTTATTTATAAGCAAATTTTATGCCAACTTTTTTAATCAAGATGATACGATTTCATTTTTCTCCATAATGTAGAACGATCCATACCAAGTATTAGCGCCGCCTCCCCTTTCTTCCCTTTTGTATACCGCAGCGCTTCTATAATTCTGTCCCGCTCAGAACAAGCTTCCATATATACTGGTTGAAATACTTTTTCCGGCATTTCCTTCTTATCTGGAACTTCTAAAGAGAACGCATTCTCCGGATAGAGCGCTGTGTTCATCATTTGACCGCTGATGAGCTTTTCTTCACAGATAACCGATAACCGTTCTGTAATATTGCGAAGTTCGCGAATGTTTCCTTCAAACTGATGTTGTATCAGAGTATTTTCCGCCTCTTGTGTGCATCCTTCTATATCCTTCCCAAAGCGATTATTATATTTTTTGAGAAAATAATAAAACAATGGCAAAATGTCTTCTTTTCTTTCTCTAAGAGGAGGAATACAAATTTTTAATACATCTAACCGATACAGCAAATCTTGTCGGAATTCTTTCTCCTGCACCATTTTCCTCAAATTCTTATTCGTTGCTGCAATAATCCGTGCATCCACATCAATTACCTTGTCATCTCCGATTCTTCTTACCTGTCTCTCCTGCAGTACACGCAAAAGCTTCCCTTGAAAATTAATCGGCAATTCAGAAATCTCATCTAAAAACAATGTTCCTCGATGTGCCTGCTCAAATAGCCCTACCTTCCCGCCTCTTTTACTTCCAGTAAACGCTCCATCCACATATCCAAACAGTTCACTTTCTAATAAATTTTCCGGAAATGCCGCACAGTTCACTGCAACAAATGGACCATTTCTTCTTTCACTTGCGTTATGGATGCTCTGCGCCATCAGTTCTTTTCCTGTTCCTGTCTCTCCGACAATCAAAATATTCGATGAAACATTCGCGTATTTCTGTGCGATTTGAATCGTATGCTCCATTAACATACTTTCGCGAATTACATCAGAAAATGTATAGCTTGCCACCAATCCCTTTTCAGATAATTTTTTCCGAATCTGAGATTCTCTCTGTTGGATATTTTTTACACTCTGACACGAAATCACGACACCTGTTGTATGATCACTGACAATGACCGGAGTGTAGTCAACTGATAACCGAATGTTTTGTATCTCCTGTACTTCATTAAAAATCGTTTGTCCTGTTCGCATTACTTCTCTATACCGATCCGCAAAAAACGGATACACCATCTGAAGTTCTTTGCCATGTACATATTCCGAATCCGTATAAAGCATTTGAAGTATTTTTTTATTTGCCAGTTCTATTACACCATCACTATTAATATAAATAAGCCCTTCCTTTGAAGTTTGTGTAATCGTTTCATAAATTTTCCTTCTCTCCCGTTCTTTCAAAATCGTTTCCTTCATCCGAACGGTTTCTCGAAAACTTTGTATGATCGCTTCTTCTCCAGTTTCAATTGTTACAACAGAAAGTCCTAGCCCCTCTGCAGCTGCAACAGCCGAATATCCTCCTACAATGATTTGATATCCATCACATTTTGCCTGATATACAGCATCTCCGATCTGCTCAAATGTGGTAACTTCTTTGACGGATACTTGCTGCCCTGTAAGACGACTCAATACATGTTCATCATGGTTATGTGTAGCAGACACAATTACAAGCGTTTTCTGCGAACCATATTTCCGTTGTGCCGTCATTAAGGCTCTCATAACATCATAACCTGTGATCGGAATTTCTAACACTGGTATATCATTTGCTCTTTTCTTCAAAAATGCTGCGCTGTATCCTCTTCCGATAATAAAATCATAGGTTTCTTCCCAAGGCATCAAATGTATTTCATCTACACGAATTACTCGAATATCGACTTGCATTTCTTCTTTTATAAAATAAGTCTCATATACCCTTCTTACAGTCTCTTCAAGTTCCGGATAAGGCACTACAAGTAATACTTTAAACATGATATCCTCCTTCACAACAGCCTATTCATATAGTTACAGTTTATAATATCAATTTTATTTTGTAAAACGAATTTCCTGTTCTTCCAGAAATTCCATAATATTTCTAACATTCGCGAAATAAAAGCAACACTTACAGGGAAGCACCCATATGGATGCCTCCCTGTAAGTTTTCATTATCTCCATCACTTTTATTACCGAAGTTCTAATCCCTGTTTATAATACTGATATGTTTCCAGACTTGAAAGATCCACATCATTCTGTGTTACCATCTCCCCGGCTTTTACATCACGCAGCAGTTCTGCACCATTCAGAAGATAGAACGGTGCTGCTTCCTTTGCATCCACACATTCCAGAAGTTCTGGAACAAGTCCCTTTATGGAATGATGATGACCTTCCACTTTCAACACTGTTCCTTTTGAAAGATCACGCTGTGCAACTCCTGCCATAACAGATACTTGACGACACTCCGGGTGAGTCCCGATTTTCATAAAATCTCCAAGCAAAATGGAAACCGGCGTTTCTAATCCCATGTAGTGATATGGATAATAAATACATGCATATTTTCCATTTCTGCTCATCACATGCCCTTTACTCTTTAAAATTTCCCACATTCCCTCATTTTCGCATTTGATAATAATAAATTCTCCTCCACAAAAACTTGCCTCATCTTCCTCACGAAGATTATAAAATACATCGACAACACCTGTCTTTTTCAAAATTCCTCCATCTTCTTCCGGAATAAAAATATTAGCTAATTCACTCGTTTTGGCAATCGGATAGTCAAGAAATGGTGACGCTGGAGCAAATCCTGTCACATTTGACACAAGATTCATTTCACAGAGATCCGCCGAAATGACTTCTGTATAATGTTCCAACAATCTGCGACGTTCTTTTAATGTTTCCACGCCATTATAACGCCAACAATTTTGCATATCAGGCATATGTTCTCTTACTCCACTTCCATCTGTGTATGTAAGATCTCCTGTTTCACGATTCCATACAAAATCATACTCGCTAGATTTTCCTACTGCTATAATTTCCAATCCGAGAATTTTTCCCCATGAATACAAATCAAGAAGATTTCTTGGCTGATCTCCATTTACAAGTGTATAGACTGCATTGTTTTCTGCTGCTGCCTGATTCAACATTGGACCACATACACTGTCCGTTTCTTTTGAAACCATATAGACATTGATTCCTCGTTTTAACGCAGAAAATGCTGCGTCAGCACTTACCTTTGTATTTCCAGTACATTCCACAAGTGCTGTAATACCACATTCCATCACAAGTTCATAGTCACTAACGATCAAAATGTCTGTTTCTTTTGCTGTATTAATTGCTTCTTTATCTTGGCAAAATATGATTCGTTCTTCTTCGTATCCAATTTCTTTCAATACACCTCGGCATTCTTCCGGATGTCTGGAACAAATCACTCTCAGTTCCAATAGTGACACTTTTGGAATCTGTGCCAGTAGCGTATAGCCATACCCTCGTGTCGCACCAATAATTCCTACTTTTGATTTTTTCCCAGATCTGTCCTGTAACAAGTTTGTATAATCCATCTAACATCTCTCCTTCGTTTTTTCTGAATCCCAGCAGTATTGTAAATCTCTCCATTTTTTTACATTCCTCTGCCAAGTCTTTCTTTATACATAAATAATTAGCAATCTCTGTGCCAACTTATAATTCATTTTCTACAGTCTCAGGCAATCTCAAAGCGCAGAAATTGCAACACTTTTGTTGCATCACATAGTGTTGCATCACTTTTTATGTGATATCTACGCAAAGAGTTTATAAGAATTCTACAAATGGAAGTATTTTACTAAAAACAAAAAAGATATCGCAAATACTAACGCCACATAAGGAATTAATTTGAAAGAAAATACATCAAAACACAACTTTGCAGGCATTACAAAAGCAGGAAAGGGTTGTCGCTTTAACGATTAATAAATCGTGAAGCGGCAACCCCTTCATTAGTTATTTTTTATTTGCCAAAAAGTAAAATACATTTGAACAACCAATTCTAGTAACACAAACGATATATGTACGATACTAAAGATACAAATAGCCGTAATGTATTTTTATATTGAAATCGGT
Source organism: Faecalicatena sp. Marseille-Q4148 (assembly GCA_018228665.1). NCBI lineage: Bacteria > Bacillati > Bacillota > Clostridia > Lachnospirales > Lachnospiraceae > Faecalicatena > Faecalicatena sp. Marseille-Q4148. The sequence continues at coordinate 3,082,892 of CP073692.1, read as the reverse complement.
AAAAGATTCTGCATTAGAGAAATCATACTTGGGTAAAACATCAACATAGATGATTTTGCAGCACTAAGTATGCGTTGCAGTTCTTTTACACCTCAAAAGTCCCTCCTATTATATCCAATCGTAATCAGTGGCAGACCAGTGTTCATTAAGCTCTTTACCCTCAACTGCCGCCGTAAATGGTTTGGTCAAGAAAGCGCAGATTGTTTTCAGCACGGTGCTGTAATCATCCGTTTTCGTATCTATCTTACGGATAAATGCCTTCCACTTTTTCTGCATAGCGCTATCACTATCAAAAGTCATAACCTGTTCAAACTGTGCCACCGTAAAATTGTGTTCTCTGTTTGCAAAGGTTTTCCTAAGAGCTTCAGACAGTATCTTGCCGTCAAAATCAAATTTATTAGCAAGATAATAAATATCGTAATAGTCTTTCATCCGGCTGGAAAACTCCATCAGGCTGAGGATTGCGTCAATTTTTTCAGCAACAGTCGTTTCAATGGAATAAGTATTAATTGTCGGTGCAACAAAATCATCAAGCTGAGTAGGGATTTTTCTTTTTTCCTGCTTTGGCACAATGATATCACCAACACCAAAATCAATACAAAAAGGTGTGCGAGTATTTTTAATATGAGCGACCATTGAAACTCCTATACCGGCATATTTCTTCGCAACAGCAATAGGTGCAATATCTTTTATCTCAAAGGTCACAAAAGCATTACCTGTTTGAACTGCAATAATTTCCTCAAGTATACTCTTTAACTGTTCCGGTGTATTGGGTATTTTTCGAAGCAAAAAATCTACATCAACTGTTACTCGGCTATCAAAGTCAGTAAGCGAATAGAGGAACAGGCCTCCTTTTAACACGAGGTTCTCAGCATACTTGGATCTTCCCAAACGCCGCAAAAATTCCTCTTGGCAAAAGAGCTGTAAACAGAGTTGATAACTTCTTCCACTTTCAGCAGCTTTATTCTTAAGTCGCGCCAACACGGACGCAGCTATATCAGCCATTAAGCAGCACCTCCATTACATTCATAACCTTTGTATAAAGCTTCATTTCCTTTGCATATTTAGACAAATTTGCAAGCTTCTTTTTTTCGTCAGCAGCATAGGCATTGACAGCCTTATTAAAAATTTCGTTGTCAAGTTTTGTGCGGTACTTAAAGCAATCGCATATTGTTCGCTCACGGTCATACACAGGTAATATTACACCATTAAAATTGCTTGTGGACTTACCTATGTCTAAAAATTCCTTTTGAATATAATAAGCCTTCATCGTAAATTCTTCAATGTTCTTTACAGCACGGGACGCTGTTCTCGGCACAGCAATCGACCATTTGCGGGGAGAAAAATCACTATATCCATAGTGAAACAAAGCAGACTCCACACAAATAATTCCCTGCGGAAGAAGTTCCCGTATAAGCTGTTCTTCTGTGATATTTTTACTTTGGGGAAGCTGATAAAATCCTCTGCGAATTCTTTCAATGATTCCTTCTTTACAAAAAACTGCTACCTCGTATTTATTTATCCCATTAGCAGCAAAATCTGAAGTTTTTGCAATGCCGCCGTTATTTTCAATTACCGTTTTTAAAATTTCTTTTTTACTCAAACAGACACCAACTTTCCGCACACTAGAAATAAATAATATACACAATTATTATATCATATAGTTTCGAAAAGAAAAACAACTATATGTAGACATTATTTTAAAATTGTACGCTAAAAGTAATTAGAATATCAATTAAGTTCCATTTAAAATTAAATAGTCTTTCCCATCCTCCGAAAAAATATTGTAACAGTTCAGTCTTGTCAGAGACAAAAGGGAAAAATGGAAGAAATACGGGCAAATCGGCAGGAATTCCGTTTCATAGCATTAGGACAAAAAAATACGGTGTAACCCATTTTACTAAGTTACACCGTACTTACCCAAAAAAACTTTCTTAGTGGGTGTTGCCAAATACGATTTCCTTTTATTTACATTACATTTTAACGTTTTACAAAGTATTCCTCATACCACACAAGGAATGTATAAATTGTCCACACTTTTCTCCAGTTATCCGAATTTCCGCCAACATAATCATCAAAGATCGCATTGATCTCATCAAGATTGAAGAATTTTGCCGCCATCTCGCTGTGGAATTTCTCGCGCACATCCTGATTGTAGCGGTCATCTGCCATCCAGATTCTGATTGGTACGATAAAGCCAAGCTTCTTGCGGAATGCGATTTCCTCCGGAAGCACTTTTCTTGCGGCAGTGCGGAGTGCAACTTTATTCTGTTCTTCGTTGACTTTATATCTTGACGGCATTCTTGATGCGATATCAAAGATTCGAAGATCTGTGAGCGGCATCCTGATTTCGAGCCCTGCTGCCTCACTCATCTTATCCACATTCAGATAAATATCTCCCTCCAGCCAGATCTGAATATCTACATCTGACATTTTCGTAAGAGGATCCAGTCCTTCTGTTTCTTCATAAATACCTGCCGCAAGTTCAATCGGAAGAACATCCGGATCGTATTTCTTCAGAATCTTTTTCTTCTCTTCTTCTTTCATGATGTTTGTATTGCCAACATAGAACGTCTTTAAATTCTCCCCATAGCGTTCTGCATTGCGGTACATATTATAACCACCGAAAAATTCATCCGCACCTTCTCCTGAGTAACACAGCTTTGTATGTTTTGCTGTTGCCTGACATCCAAGCGCAAATACGATTGCCGATGCATCTCCAAGCGGCTGCTCCATATTATACATTACATACGGTACAATTGCAAAATACTGCTCCGGTGTAATCACTGAGCGCTCAATGTTCTTTCCAAGCAGTTTTGCCGTCTCTACTGCAAGTACAGATTCATCAAACCGCTCTTCTTCATATCCGCATGTATCCGCGGTTTCGGCATCGGACATTGCAAGGACATAAGAAGAATCTACACCGCCTGACAGAAATGATTCTGCTGTCTCATCTTCTGTCTTGACTTCAGCCATTACCTCTTTCACTGTATCGTGGATCTCATCTGCCCATTCTTCCAGTGTCTTACTCTCATCCGGATGAAATTCCGGTTTCCAGTAACGCTCAACTGTCAATCTTCCTTCCTGCCATACAAGATAACGTCCCGGCAGCAGTTTCTTCAGTCCTCTGAAAAATGTATTCTCTCCAGCAACATATGTCAGACTCAAATACAACTGCAGCATTTCTTCATTTAATTCTTTCACAAATCCCGGCTGTTCAATAATACTGCGAATCATCGTTCCGTAAAGCAGCTTTCCATCTGCCGTTTCGTAATAATAGAACGGCTTTGTTCCAAACTGATCTCTTACACAGAACAGCTTCTTTTCTCTGTCGTCCCATAAGGCAAACGCAAACATTCCATACAGGTGCTTTGCCATCTCATAGCCCCATGTCTCATACGCTCTGATTAAAATCTGTTCCTCTTTCTTCTCCCTGGAAAGTGTACTGTCAATTTCCAGCTCTGTACATAATGCTTTCCAGTTACGGATATGTCCTCTGTATTCCTGAACCTTTATCATATGTATATCACTCCTGTAATTATTTATCTTATTTTTTATCTTACTATGAATCCTATTGTCTTATTATAGTCCAAATGTTTCGGAATCACAATAAAAAATCTATACAGGATTGATAAAACATTGGACATTACAAAGAGCTACCACATAAGTGATAGCTCTTTACCTCTTCTTACACCATACATTCGTGCATGTCTTCTTCTTCAATTCCAACATTTTTCATCATATCCTGAATTGTTTCACGATCTGTAAGATCTGCACACCAGGACAGTCCGCACCCTGCGGAAATACTTCTCGGAACCGGAATCAGTCTTCCCGGAACATCGTGTTCTTTACATGCTTTTTCCATCGCCATTGCGTCTGCCGTTGTATGGAATGTTACAACCAGTTTTAATTCTTTCTTTCTCATAACTACTCAATTACAATTTCGAATTCAGAACCGATCTCTCTTACGGTTGTTTTCTTGCCGTGATCTTTGGCATATTTTTCAACATTTGTTTTCTGGTGCGCTTCACTTACCAGAACTTTTACCGGACCTTTTGTGCTATTCAGCGCTTCTGCTGTCAGCATTAACGGTTCCGGACAAGAAAGACCTCTTGCATCTACTTCCTTCATAATATTTTACCTGCCTTTCCAGAATACCATAATTCCTATTACTCTTCAAGCATCATTCAAAAGCTATCTTCTTACTTTCAATATACTGCTCCCCGGATTTATTTTGCCGCTTTACGTTTGTTACCTGCCGCAATAATAAAGCAAACTACAATACAAATAATAACAGCTGCTTTTCCGTAGATAGATGGACCTCCTGCTACTGCCGGTGCATCTGCTGTTGCTGCAGAAGCTGCTGCGGAAGCAAGTCCCAGATTATGTGCCAGTGCTGCTCCTATAAAAAGTCCAAGTACTGTTATTCCTGCATCAGAAGAACCCTGTCCTGCCAGTACTAACTGACGAAGCGGACATCCCCCTGCGAGAACAGCGGCGAAACCAACTGCATACATACCGAGAATGTTCCATAAATGCTGAGAATGTGCGATCGGCTGACCGGCAAATCCAAGATGGAATCCGCCTGTTGCGATATTAAATACAAGCATTACCACAAATAATCCGGCAATCACTGAAATTAAATCGAAACTCTTCATTAAAATAATATCACGGATACTTCCCGCAAAACACATTCTTGACTTCTGAGCAAGCACACCGAAAATAATTCCGCCGATCAATGATGCGATGATCGGAGCATGCATACTTCCCGGGCCTTTTTCGCTGACTGCAAATAAAGTTGTTCCAACACTGACTGCAAGAATTCCAAGCACGATGACTGGAAGTACCGCGCCGCTCATTGCATTCGTTTCGTATGCTCTTCCGAGGCTAAAGCCTTTCTTCAAGAAGAATGCTCCTGTCGCAACACCGCCGACAAATCCGATCAGAGCAACCCAAGCATTCAAATCTCCGGCTGACATACGGATTACCATACGGAGCGGACAACCTAAGAATACTAACGAACCGATCATAATGATCATACCAAGCACAAAACGTGTCATCGGTGAAGAACCACCTGATGAACGATATTCTTTCGTTGCAACAGAAATTGCAAATGCTCCAAGCACAATACCGATTGTCTCCGGTCTTGCATACTGTACAACTGCTGCACTGTGCATCTTCATTGCACCTGCAGTATCACGAATGAAACAAGCAATACAAAATGCCATGTTTCCAGGATTGCCAAGCACTGCCAGTACCGCCGCTACAATACCGCAAAGAATGCCGGCAAACGCCAGTTTTTTCTTTGAATCAGATAAATTCATTGTAATTTCCTCCTCTTACTCCTCTTCTGCCAATTCTCTGATGGCTGCAATTGCAGCATCAATTTCTTCTTCCGTATTAAAATGCGAGAAGCTGAATCTGACTGCTCCCTGATCTACTGTTCCAAGAGCTTTGTGCATAAGCGGTGCGCAATGCGCTCCCGGTCTTGTAGAAATACCATATGTCATAAGGAGCTCATCGCTCACTTCAGAAGAATCATAATCAGCAATATTCAGAGTAACGATCGGACAGCGATCCTCTGTTTCAAAATCACCGTATATTTTTACACCTGGAATATCCTTTACCCCATTGTAAAACTTCCACATATAATGCTGTTCTGTCTCACGGATATGCTCCATGCCGGTATCCATAATATATTTCACACCTGCGCCTAATCCGGCAATTCCGTGTCCGTTCAATGTCCCTGCCTCAAGTGCAGTCGGCATCTCTGCAGGATGGTGCGTATTATATGTATCTACACCGCTTCCACCGCTTTTGAGCGGACGCAGTTCAATTCCTTCCCGAACATAGATTCCGCCTGTTCCCTGAGGTCCCAGAAGTCCTTTATGTCCTGTAAAGCAAAGAATATCGATGTGCATCTTCTGTACATCAATCTCAAATACTCCTGCAGTCTGTGATGCATCTACAATAAAGCGGATGCCATGATCTTCCGCAATCTTTCCGACTCTCTCAAGATCGACTCTGTTACCTGTCAGATTCGATCCATTGGTACAGACAATCACTTTTGTCTCCGGACGGATTGCCTTCTCAAAATCTTCGTAACAGATGCGTCCTCTTTTATCACTCTCGATCACAGTTAATTCCACGCCCTGCTCTTGCATCTCATACAATGGCCGCAATACAGAATTGTGCTCCAGCGCTGTTGTAATAGCATGGTCGCCCGGATTGAGACTTCCTTTAATTGCAATATTCAAACTCTCTGTCGAATTGCATGTAAATGCGATTCTTTTTGCATTCTCCGCATGGAAAAGCTGTGCCAGCCTGTCCCTCGTATCATAAATAATTCTGGCTGCACTCAGCGATGCTTCATTGGCACCGCGGCCTGCATTTCCAAGACTGTTCATTGCCTGCACAACTGCATCTATCACGGCCTGCGGCTTATGCATCGTCGTTGCTGCATTATCTAAGTAAATCATGTTCATCCCTCGTATATCATTAATTTTCTATAACTTCTTCCATTCAAGTATAGCCTCTTTCCATAGCTTAGTCTAATAGAAAAGAACAATAAAGAAATGCGCCTTATAGATAAAAACTATAAAACGCATTTCTTTCTCATCGCCTATTTTTTCTTTGTATAGATTTCTTTTACAATCTTGATAAACCGTTCCGCTGAATGAGTTAAATGAAAGTTTCTGTTGTATACAACATTCAGATCCCTTCCTCCATCTTTTGACGGAATCGGAAAACTCAATAATTTTCCTGAATTTGTTTCTTCTTCCGCAGCAAGACGGGAAATAATGGAAATCGCAATCCCATTCTGTACAGATTTTTTAATTGTTTCCTGATTTCCAATACTTGCCACAATATTTAATCTATCCAGTTCAATTCCAAGCTGCCTTAACTGTTTAGCCGCCTCTTTTCTCGTTCCGGAACCCTCTTCTCTTAAAATCAACGCTTCATTTTGCAGCCACCTGAAATCCTGCTCTTCTTCCTGAATTTTGCGGTATTTCTCCGTATTTGGAGTAATGACTACAAGTTCATCTCGATAAAACGGAATATATTTACAATGTTTCTTCTCAAGCACCGTACCGGTAAAGCCGATATCAACACTCCGCTTAATAATCTGCTCTACTACCTGACTGCTGTCTGTCTCAATAATCCGAAATTGCTCTTCCGGATACTTTTCCACAAATCTGGCCAGAATCTTCGGAAGAAGATACTGCGCCGGAATGGTCGATGCTGCAATTGTAATTTCCTGCTTCTCTTCCTGTTGGTCTGCACAGAACGTTTCTTCTATTTTGTGTTCCAGATCAATAATCTGTTTTGCATAATTGTATAATGTTTTTCCGTCTTCGGAAAGGCTTACTTCCTTTGTATTTCTCACAAACAGCCTCGCATCCAGCTCTTTCTCCAGAGAAGAAATATGCGCGCTGACAGTCGGCTGTGTCAGGTACAATTGCTTTGCGGCCTTTGAAAAGCTTCCGCTTTGCGCCACCTGCACAAACGCCTCTAACTGCTTCAAATTCATTAGTATGCCACCCTCTCACTTTCTCCACCGGTTTTCTTCGTTACTTTAATGCTGTCCATATATTCTAAAAGCGGTTTTGCACTTTTGCGGCTCGTACCAAACATATCCCGCACTTCTGCAATTGTAATCACACCGCCGTTTTCCTTCAGACGCTCAATGATCTTTTCTTTTGCGTTTTCCACAAATGACGAAAGCGTATACATATCCTCCGCCAGTTTCACTACTTCCTGACGCTCTACCATTCCCATGATAATGTCATCGGCAGTGCCCCTGTCGATTCCTTTGAAATCAATTTCAGAAAATTTTGCAAAATCATATGCTGCCTGTTGGAATGTATCGCAAATAATTTTCTCTGCTTTCTGATACGTTGCATCCTTTTGAATCTCAAAAGTTGGCAGGCTCAAGAACTCCTGATGACGTCTGACAGTCTCCTGCTCCGCCAACATATCGATATAAAGATCAAATACATTCTGTTTAATCTTTTTGAAGAATGTCATATGGATCTCTGCTTTTTTCATTCCAGGACGATACGGATATTTCTTATGATATTCTGCAAGTGTTCCGAGAATCTTTTCTGTTCCCGCTACTTCATCTGACCGGTGCCATACATAAATATCTTTCTTCATCGCAAATGTATAGACCGTTCCCTCTGCTTTTAATTCCTCAACATCTTCCGTCACTTCTTCAATGGAAAGTGCTGTCAGTTTTGCCAGCTCCTGGAGCGTTACCATCGTATCTCCATGCTGCTTCGCATGAAGCGCAATAACATCTGCTGAAGAACCTGATTCTTTCTGCTTTAATTCTTCAATTGCGTCTTCCTGGAAACGTTTTTTCTTCTCCGGATTTGGCTCCAGTATCATACCGCCTCCGATTGTTTCCATCGGTGAATAAAAGCGTACCACGAATTTATCCCCTCGTCTGACAGCAATTTCTTCTTCCAGACGAAGCTGCACATAACCGCTCTCTCCAGGTCCTAACTCCTCCTGATCGAGCAAAATCGCACGACAGAGAATCTCACTCGTTCCTGTAAACAGATGCAGACGGCTGTGATTTGTCAGAATTCTCATAGAAGACGGCAGCACATTCATTTTTACATCCAGCATCATTGTATTTTTCATACTGTTTGGCGGTGCAAGCACACATCCACGTTTTAATTCTGATTTCTTTACATTTGACAAATTAATGGCAACTCTCTGTCCTGCATAACATTTATCTACATCCTGTCCATGTACCTGGATACTGCGGATCTTACACTCTTTTCCAATCGGATACATCATCAGCGATGTATCTTTCGCAATCGTTCCGGAAAGCAATGTTCCTGTAATAATTGTTCCAAATCCGGATATGGAAAATGCCCGGTCAATCGGAAGCCGTGGAATCGTCTGTGTATCTTTTTCTGTCACATCATCTGCGGTCAGCTCTTCAATCGTGCTGATCAGTTCCGGGATTCCCTGACCTGTCGCAGCTGAAATCTTCACAACCGGAGCATGTTCAAGAAATGTTCCTTCCAATTCTTCTTTAATCTCTTCTTCTACAAGTTCAAGCCATTCTTCATCTACAAGATCGCATTTATTAATTACAAGAATGCTTTTCTCAATTCCAAGCAGTCCGAGAATATCCATATGCTCTCTTGTCTGCGGCATAATTCCTTCATCCGCTGCTACAACAAGCATAACAAGATCCATCCCAACAACACCGGCTACCATGTTATTAATAAAACGCTCATGACCCGGCACATCAATGATTCCGACTCTGTCCCCGCATGGAAGATCAAAATAAGTAAATCCAAGATCAATCGTAATTCCTCTTCGTTGTTCTTCTTCCCACCGGTCTGTATTGCGCCCGGTCAGCGCTTTAATCAGCGTTGTCTTTCCATGATCAATATGACCTGCTGTTCCGATAATAATATGCTTCATCTGATTTATCGTTCCTCTCATCTGTAATAGACGCTGATCTGCCGCTATCGGTTGCAGATTCCCGTCTCTTTAAACTGCTGTACAATTGTTTTGCATGCTTTCGCATCAAGCGTTCTTGCATCCAAAAGAATTTTATCATTTAAGGTACGCCCGATCACCGGAACTTCAAGACAGCGCATACGCTCTTCCAGTTCTTCTGTTGTGATCGCATTTGCTTTAATTGTTACCGCCATACTCGGAATCCGTTCTAGCGGAAGGGATCCGCCTCCAATCTGTGACTCACAGTGTTCCGTCTCAATCACAGCGTCAATTCCTGCATTCTGCAGCATCCGTTTCAATCCGCGTGCCCGTTTCGCCACATCTTCAAATGACTCTGTCATCATTCGAAGTACCGGAATATTTTTAATTGCTTTCTCTTCAGAGAGATATTCCTGAAGAACAACTTCCAGTGTAGCTGCCGTAAACTTATCGATTCGAAGCGCTCTTGTTAGCTGGTTCTTCTTCATCTGATCAATGTATTTCTTCTTTCCTACAATAATTCCTGCCTGCGGTCCGCCAAGAAGCTTATCCCCACTAAAGCAAACAATATCCGCCCCATTCTTCAGAGAATCCTGTACTGTCGGCTCATATGTCAAACCATATTTACTCAGATCCACAAGCACTCCGCTTCCAATATCTTCAATTAACGGAAGATCATGGGCTTTCGCAATTTCGGACATCTCTGCAATTGATACGTTCTCTGTAAAACCAACGATCCGATAGTTACTTGTATGCACTTTCAGAAGAGCTTTTGTTTCTTCCGTAATTGCATTTTCATAATCGGAATAATGTGTTTTATTCGTAGTACCGACTTCCACAAGTGTCGCACCGCTTTGTTCCATTACATCCGGAACCCGGAATTTTCCACCAATTTCCACGAGTTCTCCACGGGAAACAACTACTTCTCCGCCTTTTCCCAATGTACTTAAAATCAGCAGCACCGAAGACGCATTATTATTCACAGCCATAGCTGCTTCCGCTCCTGTCAGCTTACAGAGCAGCTTCTCAAAGTGAGAATAGCGCTCTCCTCTTTTGCCTTCTTCCAGACTGTATTCCAGATTGGAATATCCTGTAGCAATCTCAAACACATGTTTCATGTGTTTTTCTCCGATTGGCGCACGTCCAAGATTGGTATGCAGAATCGTCCCTGTAGCATTTACTACACTGCGCATATTCGGTCGATGCATTCTGGCAACATTTTCTGCTATCCGCTCCCGCAATACAGATAATCTGTGATTTGCTTCGTCTTCTGACTCACATTTACCAATAAATGCCCGCAGGCTGTCAAGCTCCTGACGAATAGCTTCAATTACCGTATCATAACTGTAACGTTCAATCAGTTCCTGTATCTTTTCTTCTTCTAATAACACATCCACTTTAGGGATATTGCGGTATAATAAGTTTTTGTTCATTCCCTTCTCCAACTCTTTCTTTTCTTATACTAAACGAATATTCTTTCCGTTTGTCTCTTCTTCTAGTACCTGTCCTATGATAGATACTTTTGTATCCATATGCTTTTTCTCAAAATCTTCCATCACTGCATCTGCCTCTTCTTTTGGAACACTTAACAGCAATCCTCCCGATGTCTGCGGATCGTAAAGCAGATCAATATAATGCTCTTCCACTGTTCCAACATCAATATGAGAGCCTGCATGTTTACGGTTTTTATAAGCTCCCTCCGGCACAAGTCCCATCTTCGCATAAGAAATCGCATCTTCAAAATAAGCGATATCTTTGACATGGAGTTCAAATGTTACATGACTTGGTACCGCCATCTCCGCACAGTGTCCGAGAAGTCCGAATCCTGTAATATCTGTACATGCATTCACATGATATTTATCCACAACTTCTTTTGCTTTTCTATTCAGGGAAGACATGACAATCTCAGCTTCCCGGATTGCACGGTCAGAAGCCATCTCAGCTTTGATCGCTGTGTTCACAACTCCGTTTCCGATCTGCTTTGTCAGAATTAACACATCTCCCGGCCGGCAGCCGTAATTCTTGAAGATTTTTTTCGGATGAACAAAACCGGATACACAAAGACCGTATTTCGGTTCATCATCCTGAATCGTATGTCCGCCTACAAGCACAGCGCCTGCTTCTTTTACTTTGTCGGCGCCTCCTTTTAAAATATCTCCCAGAATAGAAGGGTCAAGACAATTCGGAAAGCCGACAATATTCAAAGCCACCTTCGGAACTCCTCCCATGGCATAGACATCACTTAAGGAATTGGCTGCTGCAATCTGTCCGAACATATATGGATCATCCACAATTGGAGTAAAGAAGTCAACCGTCTGAATCATCGCGATATCATCTGTTACTTTATAGATTGCCGCATCATCCGAAGTTTCAATTCCAACAAGAAGATTTTCATCTTCAAATTTAGGCAGCTTACCCAGAACCTGGGCAAGGGTTTCAGGACCTACTTTCGCAGCTCATCCTGCTGTTTTTGTCATATGTGTTAATTTTACATCGCGAATCATAACTCTCTCTCCTTCACAAATTCTTTTTCGCAAAACAGCGCCGGAATACAACGGTAAACCGACGCTGACGTTCACTTCTATAAAATCTAGCGAATTCTCTTATGGCTGAATGATCTTGTCTGCTCCGGCCATCTTCTCTACAATTGAATACATATTCGTCACAGATCCAACCTGAAGTTTGTCTGTCATTCCATAATAATTCAAACATGTACCGCATGTCAGAATCTCTACGCCCTGTGCCTCTAAATGCTTCAAGTCTTCCAGAGAATCAGAACCTTCTGCAGTCAATGTTGCGCCTCCATTGTAAAACAGCATTGTCTTAGGAAGCTTATCAAGCTGTGTTACTGCAAAGATAAATCCTTTGATCAGTACTTTACCAAGCTCATCATTACCGCTTCCCATTCTGTCAGAAGAAATCACAACAACCGTATTTTCTCTTCTGTCCGGTGTACATACAGCTTCTTCCTCGCCCTCAACTGCCGGAGCGCCTTCCATCTCAATTGTTACTTTGAATTCTTTCTCTGCAACTTTTTCTGATGTCACTTTTCCGCCGCTTGCTGTAGCCATCTTCGTTACATTCTGTACTGCTATTTCATTATCAACCAATACTTCAATTGTCTCAGGTCCTGTCAGCGCCTGCATTGCTTTTTTTGTTTTAATTACCGGAATCGGACAGTTATCTCCGATCGCATTTACTGTAATCATAAATTACCCACCTTTCATTCGTAAAAAGCTTTTACACTTATAGACATATTCTATCATTGTTTGGGTATTAGGTAAACAAGTCCGGTTATAGGTTTTTATAATATATATATATGATTTATCTATAACTGCATATTTTTAAGTGTAGCAGGATATTATGGGAAAATCAAGTTTTTTCTCCCCTCACGACCATAATCACAGCGGTTTTTGTATCCCATTGATGTTTCCCTTCCAGATAAAGCTGCACACGTTTCTCATATCTTTGACATTCATTCCATTTCTCTTTTTGTTTCTCAAGAAGCAATTTCAAGGGATTTCTGCACGAGGAATTGTTTTTTTCTGCAAAAATTGCTATAATGAAACGATTAAAGAAATGAATTTACAAGATGTTTTACAGAAAGGAATTATAAATTATGTGGATAGCAGACGGATGGAAGGACTACGAAGTGATTGATTCTTCCAAAGGTGAAAAATTAGAACGCTGGGGCGATTATATTCTCGTCCGCCCAGATCCGCAAGTCATCTGGGATACTCCAAAGACAGACCGCCGTTGGAAGCACATGAACGGCCATTATCACCGCAGTCAGAAAGGCGGCGGCGAATGGGAATTCTTTGATCTTCCTCAGCAGTGGCAGATTCACTATAAAGAACTGACATTTAACCTGAAACCATTCAGTTTTAAACATACCGGACTATTCCCGGAACAGGCGACAAACTGGGACTGGTTCTCTGAAAAGATCCGAAACGCCGGACGTCCTGTTAAAGTACTTAATCTTTTCGCCTATACCGGCGGCGCAACTTTAGCCGCAGCAAAGGCCGGCGCTCATGTAACACATGTGGATGCCTCAAAAGGTATGGTTGGATGGGCAAAAGAAAATGCCGCCTCTTCCGGTTTGTCTGACGCTCCAATCCGATGGCTTGTAGATGACTGTGTGAAGTTTGTAGAGCGTGAGATCCGCCGCGGCAATCATTATGACGCTATCATCATGGATCCGCCTTCTTACGGCCGCGGTCCAAAAGGTGAAATCTGGAAGATTGAGGATGCAATTCATCCTCTCGTAAAGCTTTGCACAAAGATTCTTTCCGATGAGCCTTTATTCTTTCTAATTAACTCTTACACAACAGGACTTGCTCCGGCTGTCCTGACTTATATGCTTGCAACCGAATTAAAAAGATTTCATGGCACTGTTACCTCTCAGGAGATCGGACTTCCGGTTTCTTCTAACGGCCTCGTTCTCCCTTGCGGTGCCAGTGGACGTTGGGAAGCAAAATAAATAAAAAAAGAAAGAACTGACAGCTCGTACAATACCTGTTTCTGTCAGTTCTTTTTCTTATTCTTATTTATATGTACTTTTACCTGAAGCAGAGTTTTTGTCCGCTTCCATACGATTTACGAAAATTTCTTCCGAATACTTGGAAACAAAATATCCTGATTCACAGTCTGATAAAATGCTTCCTGTACCTGACGATAGCTCAGCCCCGGAATTCCCATCAGCCACATCATTTTCGTAATTACTGCCTCCAGCGTCATGTCATAAGCTTCGATCAGATCAAAATCTTTCTTTACCTTCTGTCCAACCTCATACACTTCCATGTTACTTCCTTCATTCGCAACCTGGGTGGCCATCACAACATATTTCCCTTTTTGCTGCCATTCTTTCATCTGATGATAGAATTCTTCCATAATTGTTGCCGGAATGCCGCCCACTCCAAAGCTTTCAATTACGATACAATCATAATTTGCAAATAGGTAGGAAAGAATCTCCGGTTTACTTCCCGGAATCATCTTCATGACACAAATGCTGTCTTTCATATCATAGTAAAATTCTACCCGTTTTTTATACGGTACTGACGGAATATACCGAATAACTCTGTGATCCTGTATGACTGCCGGATACGGAAAATTAATACTGGAAAATGCATTATAGCTCTTCGCTCTCTCTTTCTTCGCTCTTGTTCCAACAATAACTTTACCGTCAAATACAATCGTCACATCCTGAGAATCATCATCTGAGGCATAGATAAAACTGTCAAGCAAATTCGTCTTAGCATCTGTCACGTCCATATTCATAGGTTTTTGTGCGCCGGTAATGACAATCGGCTTTGCAGAATTCTGAATCATGTACGAAAGAGCTGCCGCAGTGTAAGCCAGCGTATCCGTTCCATGACAAATTACAAATCCGTCATAGCTATAGTAATTCTCTTCAATGGTTTTTGTCATCAATTTCCAATGTTCCGGTGTGATATTCGTGCTGTCCACATTACAGATTTGAACAGTACTGACTTCACAGACAGATTCTACTTCCGGAATATAAGAAATGAGATCTTCCGGCGTCAGTCCCGGAGCAAGTCCCTGATCTGTCTGTCTGGAAGCAATCGTTCCTCCGGTTCCAATCATCAAAATTTTCTTCATCTTTCGTTCTCCCTGTATGCAATATATTCATCTACAAAAAGCTGCATCTCTGCCGTTGTTCTCCAGAATACCTCGCCGGCTCCTCTGTCATGACTTCCATCCTTTAGAACTCTCAGCAGAATTGGTGCATCGCTCTGATTCAATTCCTGAAGGCGCGCTGCAAATTTCTTTCCGTGATACGGCGGTACATTATTATCGCATTCTCCTGTCTGAAGATAAATCCACGGATATGCAATCTGTTTTACATTATGATACGGAGAATAACTCAACAGATATTTAAACATTTCTTCACTTTCCCGCGGATTTCCGTATTCCGTAATGTACATCGGCCCTCTGTCATCTTCTGCAAATTGAAGCATGTCCGTGTGCGGAACAGAACCGATCACACATCCGAACAGATCCGGACGCATCGTTACAAGCGCTGATACCATTAACCCGCCATTGGACGCACCGGTAACAATCACTTCTCCCTTTCTCGTCCATCCCTCTTCAATCATCTGTTCTGCAATTCCGATCATATCATAATAACAGTTTTTCTTTAAAAGTCCCATGCCTTCTTCGTGCCATTGGCTTCCGAATTCATTTCCTCCCCGAATCGATGCCAGGATATAAATTCCCTTATCCTCTGCCCATTCTGCCACTCTAAGACCGGTACAAGGCATTTCATAAGCCGGCACTTCCGAGAAATTATACCCACCATAAGCATACATCCAGACAGCTTTACACTCCTCTGGTTTTAAATCTTTTCTTCTCACGACAAAGTAAGGAATCTCTCTTCCGTCTTTGACTGATTTTGCATAGCGCTGCTCTGTAATCACGTCCGGATGAGACACATCTGAACTCTTCAGAACAGTCTTCATCGTCTTTCCGTCAAATTCTAACAATACAGGAGGCATAACAAAAGACTGGTATTGAAAATATTTCTTTCCACCGGCGCTTCCACACACCGTTAATGTTCCGATTTCTTCCGGAAGTTTTACTTCTCTTTCCTGTACAGCCTGCTCTTCTTCCTGCAGACAGATAAGTCTCGCACACGCCGCTTTCAGGCTCATCAGATACACGCTGTCCTCAAGCATAAATCCTGAATCCAGAACTTCTTCTCCTTCTTCTCTCAATACTCTGGCATCTTGTAAAGACTTTCCCTGTGCAATGGCGATCAGTTTTCCAAAAGGAGCATCTTCCTTCATAATAAAGTAGTGTTCTCCTGCTTTTGTATCAATATAGCGCATTTCTGCCGCATGATCTCCATTAATACTCCTCACTTCTTTTGTCATTTCATCATAACTGAAATATCTGGAATGGGAGTAATCACTCCAGTATTCAAACAAAATTGTATGTTCATCTGATGCCACATGCACATCGCCAAGTACAGAATATTCCCTGTCTTCAAATACACATTCGGTTACTCCTGTATCTGCATGATAAGCGCACATTCTGGAATAACTTTCCTGTGTCTTTGCATCAGAAACCGTTTCAGAATAGTAGAGTACCAAATCGGATGCAGACCACGCATAATTAAATGTTCCCTTGATCGTTTCAACAATCTCTCGCTTCTCACAGTCAATGATCAACACTGACGGTCTGGCAGCTTCATCTTTTAACCCATAAAGCGCCAAATACTTCTGCTCTTTCGGACATGCCGTCGCTGAATATGGTGTATATTCCGGAAGTGTTCCTCTCTCTGCAATGATTTCTTCTGCCTGCATATCCTGACTTAACTTCACTACAACAGGATATCCATCTTCCCGCTTTGCAGCAAGAAATCCATCTCTCCACTTAGAAATTGCACTGTACAGCGGACGTCGTTTTCCCTTTTTCAAAGCCTGAATCTTTGCTTCCAGCTTTTCTTTCTCAAACCATTCATCGGTACAGGCATTTTCTGCTTTTACCCAGGCCAGCACTTCCGGATCATGGTTATCTGTCAGCCAACGATACGGATCTTCTACCTTGTGTCCAAAATATTCTGTCTGAAAATCCTTCTTCTCACACGCAGGATAGTTCATAACAATCCACCTTTCCTTCTGTATATTCGTCTAACACACTATACTAAGCATAACATATTCCTTACTATATTTCACTCTGGAAATCATAAAAATATTTCATTCGGAAACAAAAGAATCCGGCAGAGCTCTTTCATTCTCTGTCGGATTCTAAATTCTCATGTAACAAATCTTTTCACTGCAGTCCGCTATTCTTATTCCATCTCCCGGATAATTTTACGGATTGGAAGTACAAAAGTAGGAGAAACAGAAAGTTCATCTACTCCCATCTCAACAAAAGTCTCTGTTAACGACATATCTGCGCCAAGTTCTCCACAGATTCCTGCCCAGATTCCTTCTTTATGCGCATTTTCCACAACCATGCGGATCATGCGGAGCACTGCCTCATGGTGCGCATCATAGATATTGTCAAGTTTAGCATTCTGACGGTCAATCGCAAGCGTATACTGTGTCAAGTCATTCGTACCGATACTGAAGAAATCAACTTCTTTTGCAAGAAGATCACTGATCATAACAGCCGCCGGTGTTTCAATCATAATTCCCTGCTCAACTTCGCCAAATGGGATATTTTCCTGTGTCAGCTCCTGCTTCACTTCTTCTACAATTGCTTTAATCTGATGCACTTCATTAACAGAAATAATCATTGGATACATAATTGCAATCGTTCCATAAGCGCTTGCACGGAACAGCGCCCGCAGCTGTGTCTTGAAAATCTCCGGACGGTCAAGACAGATCCGGATCGCACGATATCCCATTGCCGGATTCTCTTCGTGATCCATATTAAAGTAATCTACCTGCTTGTCTGCACCGATATCCAATGTACGGATAATTACTTTCTTACCTGCCATATTCTGTGCAACTGTTTTATAGATTTGGAACTGCTCTTCTTCTGTCGGATACTGATCCTTCTCCAGATAGATAAACTCACTGCGGAACAATCCAATACCTCCGGCATCATTCTGAAGTACACTTGCCACATCAGAAAGGCTTCCGATATTCGCATAAAGATTGATCTTTCTTCCGCTCTTTGTAGCAGTTTCCTTCCCTTTCAGCTCTTTCAGCATCGCCTTCTTCTCTGCTTCTTCTGCCTGAATTGTACGGTATTTCTCTAATGTTTCTTCATCAGGATCAACAATGAGTACCCCATTCTTTCCATCTACAATTCCAAGGGCACCATTCATCTGCACATCATAATCCACATTGATCAGCGCTGGAATATTCATTGTTCTCGCAAGAATTGCTGTATGGGAATTGGAAGAACCAAATCTTGTCACAAATGCCAGCACCTTGCTCTTATCCATCTGAACAGTTTCGCTTGGAGCCAGATCCTCTGCCACAACAATTACCGGCTCGTCTGCATCCATCAAATCCTCACCGTGTCCTGCCAGTACCCGGACCAGACGTTCTGAAATATCTTTGATGTCTGCCGCACGCGCCTGCATATAGTCATCATCCATTGCTGCAAACATTGCTGAAAAGTTATCGCCTGTAGATGCAACGGCATATTCTGCATTTACCTGCTGCGTCTCAATAATATTGTGGATTGAATCCAGATAGTCTTCATCATCAAGCATCATCTGATGCACTTCAAAGATTGCCGCACCGGATTCTCCCACTTCCTGAAGCGCTTTCTCATACAGCTTTTGTAATTCTTCTGTCGCTGTCTGCTTAGCTTCCTCCACTCTCCGGATCTCAGCCTCTATCTCTTCCACATGATATCTTTTTACGCTCTGGTCTGCCTTCAGCAGTATTGATATCTTTCCGATCGCAATACCGGAAAATACTGTTTTTCCTTCCAATCTATTCATTACGCAACCGCCTTTCACCGCCATTTTTTATAAGTTTTCTTCTAAAAATGTCTTTACGCTGTCGGCATCTGCTGCTTCATTATCACCTGTTACAACTACTTCGATTTCATTTCCGCATTTTACACCAAGTCCCATAACTGCAAGAAGCTTCTTAGCGGAAACTTTCTTTCCATTAAATTCAATCTCTACTGCGCTTGAAAGAGATCCTACATGTTTCACAAGCATTCCTGCCGGTCTAGCATGAATTCCTTCGTCGTCTTTTACTGTAAATTTAAATGATACCATCCTTTTTTCCTCCTACACATGAATCATATGTTTATATTTTTTGTATTCCTGCGGTACGTCTCCGGCAACGATCATCCCGGCATCTTCAAATGCCCCGAAAGTGACACAGGATACCTTCCCAATCTTACTGCTGTCGCTTAAAACATAGCGTTTTTCTGTCTGTTCCATAGAGCATTGCTTGATCTGCGCTTCCCGCGCGTCCGGAGTTGTAAATCCATGGCGGGAATCAATCCCATTGGTTCCCCAGAATCCTTTTGTAAAATGATATTTCTGCAGATTCTGTATCGCCATCTCTCCGATCAAAGCTTCCGTAACTGCCTTAAACTCGCCGCCCGGAAGATATACTGTATATCCTTTCTGAACGAGCTTTCTCGCATGCATCACACCATTTGTCATGAAGACTGCCCGTTTTTCTTTCAGGAAGTCAATTAGATAGCCTGTTGTCGTTCCTGCATCAAGATATACAAAATCATTCGGTTGGATCAGTGACGCCGCATATCTGGCCACTTCTATTTTCTCTTCTCTGTGAAGTTCCTCCCGAAGTATTACGTCAGAATCTTTCACAACTGCATTCATTTCAAGCGCAATGGCTCCTCCATGAACTTTTGTAAGCATCCCACGCTTATCAAGGGCATTGAGATCCCTTCTCAGAGTAGATTCCGATGCCCCTGTATACTCCATTAATTTCTGAACAGTCATACTGCCATATTCCCGCACCAGCCGTACTATTTCTTCCATACGTTCTTCTGCAAGCATAATTTCCTCCTTGCTCCGTCTGATGTATTCCGACAGGATTTTACTGCATATCTCTATTATGCCTGCAAAATGTGTTTCTGTCAAAACAATTTAATTCATTTTTACTTCTTTTTTCAAAAGACCAAGAAGAACTGCACCAATTACCGTTCCAACTGCAAGGGCAGCCAAATACATTAGTGCATTTCCCACAACCGGGAATACGAAGATTCCACCATGAGGCGCCATCAATGTACATCCAAACAACATGGACAATGCTCCTGCCACTCCTGAACCGACAACACAAGCCGGAAGGACATGAAGCGGATCAGATGCTGCAAATGGAATCGCGCCTTCTGTAATAAAGGAAAGTCCCATAATAAAGTTCGTCGGACCTGATTTTCTTTCTTCAACCGTAAATTTATTTTTGAATAATAATGTAGCAAGTGCGATCGCACACGGCGGAACCATACCTCCGATCATAACTGCTGCCATAATGTTATAGTTACCTGATGCAATCGATGCTGTTCCAAATACATATGCCGCTTTATTAAATGGACCTCCCATATCGACTGCCATCATACCTGCCAGAATGAAGCCAAGCAGAACAACACTTGTACCGCTCATAGCTGACAATCCATTTGTTAAAGCGATATTCACAATTCCTACAACCGGCTCGATAATAAATGTCATAATCAAACCGATAAACAGTGTTCCGCAAAGTGGATACAAAAGTACCGGCTTCAAACCTTCCAGACTGTCAGGAAGCTTTGAAAATACTTTCTTTAATAACTGTACAAGATATCCCGCGATAAATCCGGCTGCAAGTGCGCCAAGAAATCCTGATTTTCCGTTTGCCGCAATAGCTCCACCCACAAAACCAATTGCAAGTCCCGGTCTGTCTGCAATACTCTCGGCAATGAAACCTGCCAAAATCGGAAGCATGAATCCAAAAGCAAGTCCGCCGATCTGTTTAAAGAATGCTGCTGTCGGTGTGATTGTTCCAAATAATGATTTATCTTCCAGTGCCGCAATGTCTACACTGAATCCATCAATCAAAAATGCAATTGCGATCAGAATACCGCCGCCTACTACAAATGGAAGCATATGGGAAACGCCATTCATTAAATGCTTATAGATTTGATGTCCGGTGCTTTCTTTTTCCACTGGCATATCTTTCTGCTTCTCTCCCTTGCTTTGATAAATCGGTGCATCTCCGGCAACAATTTTCCGGAGCAATTCTTCCGGCTTACTGATTCCCGCTGAAACCTGGCATTCGATCACGCGCTTTCCGTGGAAACGTTCCATCGGAACCTTTGTATCTGCTGCAACAATGACACCGTCTGCCTCCTGAATTTCCTTTTCCGTAAGCACATTTTTAGCGCCGCCGGAACCTCTTGTTTCCACTTTAATCTGATACCCCAGTTCTTTCGCCGTCTTTTCAAGACTTTCCGCCGCCATATACGTATGGGCAATTCCTGTCGGGCACGCTGTTACTGCAACAATTTTTTTCTGTGCCGTCATCTTTGGCTCTTCCACCGATTTCAGGATTTCTTTTTCCTCCGCATCTTTTTCCTTCTCTGCTGTTTCAATGATCTGAAGGAATTCTTCTTTCGATGCTGCTGCTTTCAGCGCTGCCGTAAACACTTCATTCATCAAAAGAACAGAAAGTTTACTCAATACTTCCAGATGCACATTATCTTTTGTATTCGGCGCCGCAATCAGAAAGATTAAATCCACAGGTTCTCCGTCCAAAGCATCGTATTCTACCCCGTCTTTCACAACCATAGCTGCAAGTCCCGGTGCCGTAACTGCTGCAGATTTTCCATGCGGAATTGCAATTCCTTCTCCAACTCCGGTTGTTCCTTCTTCCTCTCTTGCAAATACTGCACTGCGATACGTCTCTTTCTCCGACAGATTTCCTCTTTTTTCCATCAGATCTACCATCTGATTTAAAACATCTGTTTTATTTTGAGCAGTTCCATTTAATTCAATACTGTCTGCTGATAATAAATCTGTAATTCTCATATGTTTCCTCCTTCTTTCTAACTTTAAAAGCACAATGCATTTTTCAATGCTTCTACTTCTTCCAGTGTTGCCAGATTTTCTGAAAAGGCGCTGGCGCTGCCGCTGGCAATTCCCATCTTAAATGCTTCCTTATAATTACCGGTCTGCAGATATCCCGCAAGAAATCCGGCCACCATCGAATCTCCGGCTCCTACAGAATTCACAACCACGCCTTTCGGCGCTTCGCTCTCATAAACCTCCCCTGTTTCAGAAACAAGCACTGCGCCATCTCCTGCCATTGAAATCAAGACATTCCGCGCCCCCATCTCCTGAAGTTTTTTCGCATGCCGGATGATTTCTTCCCGGTTTTGAAAGGTAGTCTGAAAAATTTCTGCCAATTCATGGTGATTCGGTTTTATAAGAAATGGATGATATTTCAAAACATTGACAAGCAGATCTTTCGTAGCATCCACAACGATTTGAATTCCTTTTCCTTCCAACTTCGCCAGAATATCACCGTAGATTGTATCCGGCATCGTATTGGGAATGCTGCCTGCCAGCACGAGTACATCTCCTTCTGAAAGGTGTTCTAATTTCTCAAAGAGCTTAGCGACTGCATTTTCATCAATCACCGGACCTTGACCATTGATCTCGCTCTCTTCTTCTGAGCGAATCTTCATATTGATTCTGGACCACCCATTTTTCAATTCAATAAACGCTTCTCCAACTCCCTGCTCTTTTACCCGGCGTCTGATTTCTTCTCCGGTAAAACCGGAAATGAATCCAAGCGCTGTATTATCCATTCCGAGGTGCTTCAAAACGATAGAAACGTTAATCCCTTTTCCTCCCGGTAAAATCATCTCGGAAGACGTCCGATTCACTTCTCCGGTTTTCAACACATCTACTGTAACAATGTAGTCAAGCGATGGATTAAATGTTACTGTATAGATCATGGTTTTCCTCCTTTTGATTTTTTTGATTGTTTTTAGTTGTTTTTGATTGATTTAATTATATTCCCGTTTTTAGTCATAGTCAATCACTTTCGGTCATTTTCAGTCACAATATTTTCAATTGATTTTTGTGCAAAATCACAATATCCGCTTTAGCAAATATCATTTTTCCATAATTGAAAACATGTGCCGCCAGGCATACATTCAAAAAAGCTGTCCTTCCATTCTATATCATGGAAATGACAGCTTTCTTTTGTTTTTTACTTTATAACTGATTCTTGTCAGTATTTTCTAAACTATTCAAAATTTTTATGAACAAGATGACAGTATTCTTCATATACCGGAAGTCCTTCGAATTCTTCCCGCAAAACATCCCGGATTCCTTTATAATACCATCCGATGATTTTCTTATCTTTCATCCGAAACCGCTCCCACAACTTCTCGCCGCACTCCGGATAATCTCTGTCAATATCCCGCATATTCGACAGCTTATCTGCCAGTGCGATCATTTTATGCTCTCTTGTGGCTGATTGTAACTGACGGATTGTGGCGCTTTTACGCTCCATCCAGGTTTTTGACTTATCTTCGCTTTCCTGAAGCACAAGCTCTGTTACCCGGTCTCCGAATTCTTTTCGCAAAACTTCCTCCGTCACTTCTTCACAATCTTCAATCGTATCGTGAAGAATTGCTGCACTGATAATCTCCTCGTCATCTGTCATTACCGATACAATCCTGCCTACTTCCAACGGATGTACAATGTACGGACGTGTCGTCCCCTTGCGAACTTGTCCTTCATGCACCCTTGTCGCAAACGCAATTGCCCTGTCTATCATCGTTTCTATCCCCTTATTTTTTCGTTCTGTTCCATTCACCAATGACTTCACTTACCATGGAAACTGTCACAAACGCTTTCGGATCTGCCTCGTGAATATATTTCAGCAATTCTCCGTACTCAGGTCTTGTCAAAATTGTGATCAGTTCTACCTTATCTTGATTGTCATAACCTCCCTTTGCCGGATACAAGGTTACTCCTCTTCTCATCTCCTGCACAATGTACTGCTGTATCTTCTTATATTCTGACGAAAGAATACAGACTCGTTTCTTCACATGGAACCCATCAATATAATGATCCAGCACGATTCCATTGAAGTATGTCGCAAGAATACTGATCACAAGTGTCTTCGTATCATACACAAGGATCGAAGAAAACGCCGTTACCATTCCGGCAATTGTCATCGCCTTTCCAAGCTCTATATGAAAATATTTATTCAGAAACTTGGCAATGATATCGAGACCTCCGGAAGAAGCGTTGGCATTAAACAGCATGGCAAGACCAATGCTGACGATGAGCACATAACAAATTGTGTTAATAATAATCTCATCTGTCAGAGGCTTCGGATCCGGGAACAAAATTTCAAACACTTTCAGGAAAACCGGAAGCATGATCGATGTATAGATCGTCTTTGCTCCAAATTCTTTCCCGATAAAAATAAATCCCAGAATCAAAAGCAGCATGTTCAATACCAATGTCATTGTCGAAATCGACAGCGGAATAAAATTCGAAAGCACCAGTACAAGACCTGACAAACTTCCTACAACAAGCTGGCACGGTATCATAAAAAAGTATACTGCTCCCGCTACAATCATGATACCAAGCGTAATAAATAAATATTCTTTCATATTTATCTTTGATTTCATAACAGCTTTTCTCCTTTTAGTTTTATTCATTTTACTCCGTTTATTGTAACATTTTTTCTCCTGTCCCACAATGAAAATCAACCGAAATCCGCTGAAATATGATACAATCAATTCAGATTATATGTTAGGAGAATGATTATGCATCAAAAAACAGTTTTTATCAGCGGCGCCTCTGAAGGAATCGGACGTGCGGCTGCTCTTATCTTTGCCGAAAACGGCTATCATACATTTTTAAACGCCCGGTCAGAAGATCGCCTGCTCTCACTTCAGGAAGAGATTACTTCCAATTTTCATACTGGCTGCAGCATCTTTCCGGGAGATATCAGCAATCCGGAAACCGTTCGCAATATCTTCACTCAAATAGAAAATACTCATCTTGGGCTGGATGTTCTTGTGAACAATGCCGGAATCGCATGGATTGGACTATTAAGCGATATGACCGACGAAGAATGGAATCACGTTCTTAATACAAATCTTTCTTCTGTATTTTATTGCTGCCGCAGCGCCATTCCTATGATGCTCCGCCGAAAATCGGGCAAGATTATTAATATTTCCTCTATGTGGGGAACTTCCGGCGCTTCCTGTGAAGCAGCCTATTCTGCATCTAAATCAGGTGTCAATGGTCTTACAAAAGCGCTTGCAAAAGAACTTGCCCCAAGCAATATTCAAGTAAACGCCATTGCCTGCGGCGTAATTGACACAAAAATGAATAGCCAATTATCAGAAGAAGAACGCGAAAGCCTTTCAGAAGAAATCCCGGCAGGATATTTCGCTTCTCCACGGGACGCAGCAAAGTTTATCTTCCACACCGCTTCTGCCCCTTCCTACATGACAGGTCAGATCATCGGATTTGACGGCGGATTTCTTTAAATTGTTAGAATATTCTATCTTTTTTACACTTTATTAACATTTTCACTATTGACTTTTGCTTTATTCTGCTTATAATTAGACATAACTATTTCCTATTTGGATATTGTTATAAATTTTTTTGAAGGAGGGTTCATTTCCATGCATTCTTACAAAGTACATTTTAATAATGCAGAGCAAGTATTTGATTTTGTAACAAAAATTCGTAAATTTGATTTCGACATGGATTTAAAAGCAGGATGCCGAATTGTAGATGCCAAGTCCATTGTCAGCGCTGCAGCGATCAGCGATGCTTCTGAACTTACACTTCAGATTCACGCAGATGATTGCTCGGAAGTTCTGGACTGTATTAGTCCATACCTTGCAGCATAATATATGTAGTTTTTCTACTCTCCCCCTATTTTATTAGGTAAACCAAAAGCCGGCAGAGCAATCTGTCGGCTTTTGGTCATTTATTTTTCAAAGTATTTACTTAATCAATTTCCAACTGGATCGGGCAATGATCCGATCCGTAAATCTCTGTCAGAATTTTCGCACCGCGCAGTCGCTCTTTTAGTTCCTCGGAAACACAGAAATAGTCGATACGCCAACCGACATTCTTCTCTCTTGCCTGAAAGCGATAAGACCACCAGGAATAGGCTCCTTCAAGCTCCGGATAGAAATAACGAAATGTATCAATAAAACCTGCATCCATGACATTCTGGAATTTCCCACGCTCTTCATCGGTAAACCCTGCATTCTTATGATTTGTTTTTGGATTCTTCAAGTCAATCTCTCTGTGAGCCACATTCAGATCGCCACAGAAAACAACCGGTTTTTTCTCCTTCAGATCTTTTAGTTAAGAAAGAAATGCATCTTCCCATGCCATCCGATACTCCAATCTTGTGAGTTCCCGCTGTGCGTTCGGCGTATACACTGTCACAAAATAATATTCTTCAAACTCCAGCGTGATCACACGTCCTTCCTGATCGTGTTCCGGCACACCGATACCATAGCTGACGGACAGAGGCTTTATTTTCGTAAAAATTGCTGTTCCGGAATAGCCTTTGCGTTCAGCATAATTCCAATACTGATAGTATCCCGGCAGTTCCAGAACGAGCTGTCCTTCCTGCATCTTGCTTTCCTGAATGCAGAAAATATCTGCATCCGCATTTTTAAAAAACTCCTCAAATCCCTTTTGTACACAAGCTCTGATTCCATTTACATTCCATGAAATAAACTTCATTTTGTTCTCCTATTTCAGTATTTTTTTTAATTCTGCCATAAATGTATTCACATCTTTAAATTCCCGATATACTGATGCAAACCGCACATATGCCACTGGATCCAAATCTTTTAGTTTATCCATAACAATCTCGCCGATCTCGCTGCTTTGAATCTCTTTCTCTTCACGGCTGAAAATCTCTGTTTCGATAGCATCAATCGTTTTCTGGATTTCAGAAGCTGATACCGGACGTTTGTAACAGGCGCGCAGAATCCCTCCCTCAATCTTTGAGCGATCATATTGTTCCCTATTATTATCCTTCTTAATAATAATCAGTGGAATGGTCTCCACTTTCTCATAAGTTGTAAACCGTTTTCCACATGCATCGCAAGAACGGCGTCTTCTGATGGAGCTTCCGTCTTCTGCCGGCCGTGAATCAATTACTCTTGTATCCTGATTACCACAATATGGACACTTCATATGCTCTTCCTCTCTTTGTAATAACGATATTGAAACTAATTACAGTATATCTTCCCACTCTGCGTTTGTAAACGAAATTCTTACTTTTCCTTGCATTTTATCGATATTTTCTAATGATTTTCAGCATTCTTTGCAGCGTCTCAAAAAATTTTCCTCGCAAATTTCCACGAGAATAATATCCGGTCCTACTTTTTTTATGCATTCAAACGGAATCACATACTCCGAATCACATCCAAACAATCCACAAACTTTGCAGGGCCCCGGAACGATAATTGCCTGCACACATCCCTGGCACAGATCGAGAATAATATCCGCTACACATCCAAGCCTGCGGCAATTACAAAGATTTACTACTTCTTTTTCTCTCAATTCACAAAAACGCATCCGTGCACCTGCTTTCATCTTCTTATTACTAACAGTATGCACCGGATGCGTATTATGCTACTTTTTCAATATAAATTATCTATGGAGCCATGATCGTCTCCCGATCAAATGCTTTAACGATCACTCCTGTCAGAACTGCACCGCAAATCAATGTTGTTGTCAGTGTCAGCACATACTGCAATGCAGTCACTTCATGGGACAAAATATTTTTCAGTACAATCGCACTATTATAAAGCGGAATACAGAACGCTCCTGTTGATGGCTCCTGATTCGTAAACATTGACATCAATCCGATAACAAGAACAAGGATATATGCCGGCATCACATAAGTATTCGCCTCTTTTGTGGATTTGGCAAATACGGAGAATAATACGATCAGTGTGGCATACAAAAATGCGAGTGCAATCAATATCCCCGCCAACATGGCTCCCTGTCCAAATGTAATCGAAAGTTTCAATCCCTCTGTCCCCATACCGGAGAGTGACCCTGACATCAGAGGCATAGAGATTACCATAACAGCAACGTAAATCAGAGAAGAAATTCCAGAAATAATCATAAGGGCAAATACTTTGCCAAGCACGATGGAACTTCTCTTAACCGGCGATACAAGAAGGCTTGCCATCGTTCCTCTTTCCTTTTCTCCCGCAATCATATCTGTTCCGATTCCCATAGCTCCTGCAAACAGCAAAATCGTAATAAAATATGGGAGCATCATACCGAGTTCTTTTCCGTTTGCTTTCTTTTCATCCTGAACAATCATATCCGGATTATCCGTATTTACCGTAAAGATCATAAGCTGTTCTAAGTCTCCGACTCGTCCTGCCAGCAATGTCTGACGATAAGACTCCAAAACAGTTCCTGTTACTTCCCGGAATGCACTCATGGAATATTCTTCTGACGGATTGTAGTATACTTTAATCTGAGGAATCTCATCTCCTTTTTGATAGGAAGCAATACTTTCCTCAAAATTTTCCGGGAACTGCAGCCAGAGGTCTGCCTGTCCGGATGTCAATTCATCCTTTACCACAGTTTCCGATTCCATCGCGCGCAGATCATATGTATATCCGCCTGTCTCCAAAAACTTCTGAAAACTTTCCGGAAATCGCTCCGCATAAATAACCGGAATATGATTGTCAATATCTGCCATCATATTTTTCTGGAGATTTCCGATCAGCATCATAAGTCCTACCATCAAAAGCGCCGGAAGAAGAAATACAGAAAATAGCATTTTCTTATCTTTTACAACTCTTGCAATCTCTTTTCTAAAAATCTCACGAATTCCTTTCATAGCTATTCTTCCCCCTTGATTCCTTTATAGATTTCAAAAAAGGCATCTTCCAAATCCCCGGTTCCGGTCTGCATCAGCAATTCTTCTACCGTTCCTTCTGCCGCTTTTCTTCCATCGATGATCATGCCGATCCGGTCGCACAGTTTCTCTGCCTCAGACATGATGTGTGTAGAAATAATTACAAGCTTGCCTTCTTCTTTTAATTTCTTCAGATAATCTGTCACGCTTCTTGCTGTAACAATATCGAGTCCATTTGTCGGTTCATCAAAAATAACAATCTCCGGATCATGGACAAGACTGACCGCAATGGCTGCTTTTTGTTTCATACCGGTTGACAGTTCTTTGATCTGCTTATGCGCAAACTCTTTAATTCCAAAATAGGAAAATAACTCTTCTTTTCGCTTTTTCAGCTGCTTCTCCGGAACTTCATGAAGACGTCCAAAAAAGTCAAACATATAATCTGTGGAAAACTGTGGATCAAGCTTAATATCACTTGTAAGAAATCCAATCTGTCTGCGCACTTCTTCGCTTTCCTTCTGTACTTCGTGTCCTCCGACATAGATCTCTCCCTCTGTCGGCTTAATGATCGTAGCAATACAGCGAAGCGTTGTTGTCTTCCCTGCACCATTTGGTCCGAGCAGACCATAGATCTCTCCCGGTTTTGCTGTCAGTTCCAGGTGATCCACCGCCACTTTTTTCGGATTCTTCGTATGCAGTTCCTGCATCTGGCGCTTATTCAGCTTATATACTTTTGTTAAATTACGAATCTCAATCATATATCTTTCCTCCCGATCCAGATAACCTGTAATTGTATTTCTGTATTATTTGTTTAATACAATAATATTATTTGCTTCTTTTGTCAATATATTTATGGATTTTTTCAAAAAATCTTCCGCGTTGACAGAAAAACTGCTCCATGCAATAATACATGTATCTGAATCGAAATTTTTGCGCAAGAAAGGAAACCATATTACTATGATAAAAGAAACTGTATTACTATTTAATTTTCAAGACCGCACTCAGCTTCGCAAGCTGGAAATGCTGCTGCTGCCGATGAAGATCCGTCTGAAAAAAGTAGCAAAAGAAGACTATTTAAAACCACTTGGCAGCTTCGTAAACAGCCCTGATGTCACTTTCTCTGATACATGTTATGACGGAGAAGAACTGCCTGCACCAATGATTGTCTTTGTGAATCTTCCCGGCAGACGTCTCGATACGATACTTGCTGGAATGCGCCGAAATAAAATCGGACCAATTCCTCACAAGGCAATCCTCACACAGACAAATCAGCATTGGAATGTTTTACAGTGTTTCAAAGAAATTGACGCCGAACACAAAGCTATGACAGAATCATCCTCTCTCTCTTAAACAAAAAGGAAGTCTGACACATCTCTCTCCGATGTGCCGGGCTTCCTCTTTTGTCGCAATTTTGTTCTGCCAGACATCAAATATCTATCAGCTTTCTGCCGTCATCTCTGCCTTACGGAACAGTTTAAAACTGACTTTCATACAATTTTTTATAAAATCCATTTTTTTGAAGTAATTCTTCGTGACTTCCCTGCTCAATAATATTTCCCTCTTTCATCACAAGGATTGTATCAGCTTCTTTAATTGTCGAAAGCCGGTGCGCTACAATAAAACTTGTGCGCCCCTTCATCATTCGTTGAAAAGCTTCCTGAATCTTAATCTCTGTGCGCGTGTCGATCGAAGAAGTTGCCTCATCAAGAATCAGCATCGGCGGCAAATTCAACATCACTCTTGCAATACAAAGCAGCTGTTTCTGCCCCTGAGAAAGATTGCCTCCTTCCTCCGTAATCTTCGTATCGTATCCATTCTGCATACGCTTGATAAAACTGTGGGCATGAGCTGCCTTCGCTGCCGCAACAATCTGTTCTCTTGAAGCCTCCGGATATCCATAGGCAATATTTTCTGCAATCGTTCCCGTCTTCAGCCATGTTTCCTGAAGTACCATGCCATACTGGGCTCTCATACTATCCTTTTGTATATCGGCAATGTTATGGCCGCTTAACAGAATCTTCCCTGCATCAATCTCATAAAACCGCATCAACAGATTGATCAGCGTTGTTTTACCGCATCCTGTAGGACCAACAATCGCAATTTTCTGTCCCGGCTTCACATCAAGGTTAAGCTCTTGAAGCAGAGGCACTTCCGGCTGATAAGAGAAGGATACGTCTTTCAGTTTTAAGCTTCCATCAACTTCTTTTAGCGCAGCTGCCCCAGGTGCATCCGGCTCTTCTGCCGGTTCTTCCATAAAGTCAAACACTCGTTTCGCACAGGCAATGGCATTTTGCAGTTCTGTTACTACGCTGGAAATTTCATTAAATGGTTTTGTATACTGATTGGCATATGTCAAAAAACATGAAAGCTGTCCGACAGTAATAGCGCCACCCATAGCCATAACTGCCCCCACAATTCCCACTCCTGTATATACAAGTCCATTTACAAACCTTGTACTTGGATTCGTAATGGATGAGAAAAAGGTTGCTTTCAAACTGCAGCTTTGAAGTCTGACATTAATTTCATCAAACCGCTCCGTCGCTCGTCTGCCATATCCAAATGCCTGTACGACTTTCTGGTTTCCTACCATTTCATCCACAAGCGCTGTCATTTCCGCCCTTGTCTCAGATTGTTTTTGGAACATCGTATAGGTTCGTTTTGCAATGAAACTTGCTACAAATAAGGACAGTGGTGTAATCAAAATGACTACAAGAGATATCTGCACATTAATGGCCAGCATAAAACCAAGTGTCCCAAAGATTGTGACAAGACCTGTAAAAAGCTGTGTGAACCCCATCAAGAGTCCGTCAGAAAACTGCTCCACATCCGTAATGATCCGGCTGATCGTCTCACCGTACTGATGTGAATCCACATATTTTAGCGGAAGCACCTGAAGTCTCGCAAAAGCCTCTGTTCTTACATCTTTTACCACACAGTAAGTAATTCTGTTATTGCACAGATTCATAAGCCACTGAGCCGCTCCGGTCATACAAATAATTACCGCAAGCTTTTTCAAAATAGGAAAAATCGCTGCAAAATCAACCTTTCCCTCTGCCAAAATATAGTCTACAGCATCTCCTACCAGAATCGGAGCATATAGCGTCGTTCCGACAGTTATCACCGCAAATACCAGTGAACAAACTACAAACAAGCGATAAGGACGGATTCGTTTTAATATCTTTTTTATTGTCTCTTCCTGTTTACGCATGATGCTCCACCTCCTCTTTCGAAAGCTGAGAATAACAGATTTCCTGATACACCTGACAGGATGCCAGAAGTTCTTGATGTGTTCCCTTTCCTGCGATTCTTCCGTCATCCATAACAAGAATCTGATCTGCCTGCATAATAGAGGCTGCCCGCTGTGATACAATAAACACCGTCATTCCTTCGGTATCCTCTGCGATTGCCCTGCGAAGTTTCGCATCTGTAGCAAAATCAAGTGCAGATGCACTGTCATCCAGAATCAAAATCTTCGGTCGTCTCACAAGCGCCCTCGCAATCGTCAGACGCTGTCTCTGTCCACCGGACAGATTCTTTCCGCCTTCACTGACCACGGTGTCCAATCCGTCTTTTTTCCCTTCAATAATTTCTCTGCCCTGGGCAGTTGTCAGCGCCTGCATCATCTCTTCTTCCGAAGCGTTTTCCTTTCCCATACGCAGATTGTCCCGAATTGTGCCATGAAACAGAACAGCCTTTTGCGGAACAACTCCAATCCGTTTCCGCAAAGTTTCCAGAGAACTTTCTTTTACCGGCATTCCATTTACTTTTACCCATCCGGCTGTCGCATCATAGAATCTCGGAATCAGATTCACAAGCGTAGACTTACCGGATCCTGTACCGCCAATGATTCCGATTACTTCCCCTTTCTTTGCAGAAAACGTAATATCACTGAGCGCCTCCTCCTTTGCTCCTGCATAGGTAAAGTTTACATGATTCATTTCCACTGCCGGCGCCTCCTGTGTTTCGTTTCCGCATGTATCTTCCGCTTCACGCCCAGACGAATTTGCCTCCTTGCTTTCTGTCCGACCAGCTCCAATGCCGGAGCAGATACTCGGCTTTAACGCAAACACTTCGTTGACACGTCCTGCCGATGCCAGCGCTTTTGTAAAAGACACGATGAGATTCGCCAATGCTACAAGCGCAATCAGAATCTGTGTCATGTAATTGACAAGGGCAATCACTTCTCCCTGAGTAATACTTCCTCCAAACACTCTTTTGCCACCAACCCAGACAATTGCAATTGTTGCCGCATTTACAATAATGTAAGTCATCGGATTCAGCGCTGCCGAAATCTTACCAACAAGCATCTGCATTCGCATGAGCATATCACTTTCTTCCTCAAACTGCTTCTGCTCTTCCTTCTGCGTGCGAAATGCCCGAATCACGCGGATACCGGCCAGATTTTCTCTTGTTGTCAGAAGTACCTGATCCAATCCTTTTTGTACGTTTCGATAAAGCGGGATTGTTATCAGCATAATGCCATAAATAACAACTGCCAGAAGCGGCACTGCTACGACAAATACGAGCGCAGCCTGAAAATCAATCGTAAACGCCATCACCATAGCTCCCACTACAATAAACGGGGAGCGAAGGAGCAGCCGCAGCACCAGATTTACTCCTGACTGTACCTGATTGATATCACTTGTCATGCGTGTTACAAGAGTAGAACTTCCAGCCTGATCAATCTCTGTATAAGAAAGGGCTTCAATATGCGCAAACAGATCATGCCTGAGCTCTGTTCCAAATCCAATGGCTGCCTTTGCTGCAAAATACTGTGCAGTCAGCGAGCAAGTAAGCCCAAGCACACCAAGAAATACAAGAACGCCTCCCATTTTTAATATATATCCCATGTCCTGATTCTTAATCCCCACATCAATAATATCTGCCATGACAAGGGGAACGATTAATTCAAAACATGCCTCAAGCAGCTTAAACAGCGGCCCGATAATACTCTCTTTTTTATACCTTTTTAAATACGGTAATAATCGAAACATATGCTCTCTTCTTCCTTTCTCTGCTGCCGATTTAACCGGCGGCAGTTTCTTGTACATTATACGTCCTGAATTGACTTTACACAAGCGATTATGCTATACTTTTCCCAAATTACTATACGAAATCATACTTGAATAAAGGAGGATATTTATGTATATCGATAAGACATTATACACAACTGCCCCATCTGCTGAAGGACGTCTTGAAAAAGAAATGCGGGTATATGAACTGTTAGATCAACTTCAGATTTCATATACCAGAATTGACCACGAACACGCAGATACGATTGAGGACTGCGCTGCCATTGAAACATTACTTGGCACACAGATCTGCAAGAATCTCTTTCTCCGCAACCGCCAGGCAACCAATTTTTATCTGCTCTTAATGCCGGGAGACAAACGTTTTCTTACAAAAGAGCTCTCCAAGCAGCTTGGTATTTCCCGCCTCTCTTTTGCAGAGCCGGAATATATGGAGCAGTATCTTAACACAACGCCCGGTTCTGCAAGCATTCTCGGTCTTATGAATGATCCGGAACACCATGTACAGTTAGTCATTGATGAAGATCTTCTGAAACAGGATGTGATTGGCTGCCATCCTTGCATCAACACAAGCAGCCTCAATCTTAAAACAGTCGATATTTTAGAGAAATTCTTACCACATACCGGCCATTCTTACGCAGTTGTAACACTGACCGGCGAGGCATAACATTTACCTGCAATTAAGGCAGATACCAATGCGTCCGCATCTGTGTATCTGCCTTTTTATCTGCTTTTTATCTTCTTAATTAAAATTATTTTCTCCATTAAGGCTGCCTGTTCTCTGGCTGAAAGTTTACATCAATCATAACGATCTCACTGTCTGTTCCAACTCTCATATTCGGTCCGAATAATCCGATTCCGGATGTAACAATATTATGCATCCCGTCTTTATTCAGATAACCGTATGGATTCTCCCACAGAAACGGCATGATAAGATTTCCCGGAAACATCTGCCCATTATGTGTATGACCGCAGAGATCCATATCAATTCCCGCATCTGCCAGTTCCTGAAGATCACTCGGCTCATGATCAATTACAATAAGCGGTTTAGAAAGGTCCAATCCTTCGATTAATTCTTTAGGAGTTTTTCTCTGTTCTATCCCCCTGCCAGGCACTTTCGCGTCAGGTCTTCCGCAAAGATAAAACGCATCATCAATACAAACTGCTTCGTCCCTCAACAGTATAATTCCTGCCTCTTCCAGAAATTTATCCATTCGTTCATCACTCATTTTCTTCTGATCGCTGTCAAATGTAAATCCTGCCAGAATCTTCTCTTGAATATCATGGTTACCATAGCAGGCATATACTCCATATGTGCTTTCGATACTCCGGAAAATTTGAATCAATTCTTCCGGATCATCCAGCGCTTCGTATTCATTGTCAAAAATATCTCCTGCAATACATACAAGATCCGGCTGCTGCGCGTTGATCTTCTTTGCCATCTCGCGCATCTGCCATGTGCCAATGCTGTATCCAAGATGAATGTCTGCTACAAGAGCAATCTTCAGTTCTTCTCTTCCGGCACACCTTTTTTCTACAGTTACCTCATAGGGAGTAGTCCGGATATGGCGCACATGAAGTACCCCATACACGGAAACCGATGCGATCAGAATCACGCAGCATGTTCCTGTAATCACAAAGGTTCTGCGGGAACGAAGTTTTTCTTGTGGAATCCAGCGTATTCGTTTCAGGAAAAAACGTCCCAAATCTACGATAACAATCACAAGAATCATGTAAAGAGAAACACCAAGCCAGTAATTCCCAAAACATTTGAAAAATCTCTGCGCCATAGAAGGTTTCAGGAAAAATCCAATTCCAAGAGACAACGCAGAAAATGTATATACGATTCCGATGAAAATTCTGATCCACTTTTTCTTAAAATGCCTGCTGCAGGCGCTCATATAGCGGATTCCCCACCGAAATACATACAGATTGACGAGTACATACAACGGAAACAGATATACTGCTATCATACGTTCGCTTCTTCCTCTTTTTCTTGCAGTGTGTTCTCCCGGCGCTCTTTCTCCTGCTGTTCTTTTTCTTCAAGCATCTCTTCTTCTGCCAGACACTTGATTCTTTCATCCAGGCCATGTGTCACAACATATTCATAAGTTGTCCGGGGTACAAGGTGACTCCACGGAAGGTTACAAACAATCTTACTTCTGACCTCCGTTGCCGTAGTTCCCTTCTCCTCTTCCGGACGATTCCAGAGAACTTCTACTTTCACTCCGAGATCTTCCAATATCTTCTTCTTTTCCTCTCCCCACTTATCACAGATACTCATGAAAAATGTGGCATCTTTCGGCGCATACTGTAAAATATATTCCGGACGGTTAATCGGGAACGGAATAATATCAAATTCCTCTCTCTTCACACCAAAATCAAGCAGCGCTGCCTGAATCATCTCCATTCGCTCATAATATGTGAGTGGGTTTGCCGTTTTTTTAGAACGTTTTTTATCATTTTCACTTTCTTTAATGTAAGAATCATCCGGATTGCTGATTCCCACATATAATTTCTTACATCTCATTTTCGCCGCAAGCAGATATTCCATATGCTTTAAATGCAGTATCTGAAAACGGCCATGAATTACTCCAACATCTACCATTGTTCTTATCCCCTTTTTGTCTTTCCTATTTATCATAAAACAAAAAAACCGGTTTGGCAACCATGCCAAACCAGTTTTCCCAATGCTTTTTCCTATAGTATTGCTCTACTTATTTACCTCTACAGTTTCCGTTTCAAAAATAAATTTCACTTCACCGGACATATCTTCCGAAATTCCGCTAAACGATTCATAGTTTTCTGAAAGATCTGCCAGACTCTTCAAGCGATCGAATACATTTTCCAGATCTCCGGTAAGCACATCAGAAATCTTCTCGATTCCTTCTTCGTTAAATTCTTTCATACCGTCTGCCAGTTTATCTGCTCCTTCTGACAGTTCATCTATTCCGGAAAGGAGCTTAGATGTACCGGATTTCAATGTATCAGTGCCGGCTGCAAGCTGAGAAGTTCCGGCTGCAAGAGCAGAAGCTCCTGTCAAAAGTGTTGGTGTTCCTTCTTTTAACTTATTCGCCCCAACAATCAAATCCTTTCCTGACATTTTCAGAAGACTGCTTCCGCTTAACAGCTGGCTGTCATTAGCCTGAAGTGTCTGGAAGCCGCCAAGAAGCTGATTGACACCTTCTTCTGTCTTAGATGCCAGCAAAACAGAATTGTCCGTCAATGTGTCCACTGCCTCTGCTGCATTTCCTGCACCTGCTTTCAATGCATTTGCTCCCTCTGACAGCTGTTTTAATCCATCTACTAACTGTTTTGCCGGATCTCCGGCATTGTCAAGCATTTCTGACATGGCATCCATTTTTGCTGCCGCCGCATCCATCTGTGCAGCTCCTTCTGTCAATCCTTTTATCAGTTCACTGTCTGCTCCGAGTTTTTTCGCCCCTTCCGTCAGCGCTGTTCCACCGGCTTCAAGCTTTGCTGCACCGGCTGTAAGAGATGCAGATGCTCCCTGTAACGCCTGCGCCACCTGGCCTCCCTCTGCAAACGGATTTGCGACAGATACTTCCGGAAGATCTACCGATACACTTCCCACTTCCACTGTGCCCGCAGAAGCGCTTACTTCATTTCGCACTGTTGCTGCTGCCGCTTCTGCTACAGCTTCGTCTGTACCTGCAGCAAGAAGCTGACTTTTTACTTGTTCCGCTGCTTTTTCTGCACATGCATTTACTTCATCTGTCTGCGCCTGCAGCTTTGCATTTGCTTCCTGCTCTGTTTTTTCCAGCGCTGCATCTACCTGATTCTGTGTATCTGCCTCTGCTGCCTGAAGTTTTGCATTCACTTCTGCCACAGACTGATTTACCGCTCCGGAAGCCGTTGTCAGTACCTTACTAAGTTCTGTCAGCTGCTTGCCTGATGTACTCATTCCTGCTCCGGCCTCCTGCATCGCTTTCGCCCCATTCCCAATTCCGGAAGCAGCCTGACTAATTGCTTCCTTCGCAGAAGTTAATCCATTTCCAAGTAATTTTATCTGTTTCGATAATGTTTTCAGATTTTCAGCGCTCATCATTGGTGCAAGCTGCTTTGTTTCTTCATAAATCTTCTCCGCACCAACCGCAAGCTTTTCAGCACCGGCCTCTAGTCCTTCTTCTCCAAATGCTCCATTTTGGAATGCGGTGATTCCTTCTGATAGTTTCCGTACGTTTTCCGAAAGAACCGGAAGGCTCTTAGACGCTCCATGCTGAATTGTTCCAACGCCTTCGACATATGCTGTGATTCCATCAGACAGTGTGGAAGCGCCCTCTGTATAGGCTGCTACTCCTTCCACCAGCTGTCCGGTTCCCGATGTATATGTCTCTAACCCTCCGTACAATGTTCTGGCGCCTGCATTTACCTGACTGACTCCTGAGACCAGTGTATCGATTCCCGAGGCAAATTCAGATGATTTTTCTTTTAACGTCCGTACTCCGTCTGCCAGCGTAGAACTGCCGTCTACAAGTTTAAGTGATGCATCTGTCAATTCGTTTACTTTATCCGTCAGTTCATCCAGATTGTCTGCATCACTGAATCCAAGCTCTGCAAAGGCATCTGCACTTCCTACAGTAAAAATCGAACCCATTTCAAATTCTGTCACATCTGCCGTAATCGTTAAGCTCTCCGGAATTTCAAGTGTATCCTCCTCTGTCAGATCAAGGCTTTCCGTCAGTCCCGGAAGTGCTGCTCCCGCAACAATCTGTCTGCTTGCATCGGAAATGACTTTCCCGTGATCAATCTCAATATTTTTGAAATGCTCTGTCGGGAAAATGCCTCCTGTCAGCATTAAAAACGGTACGCACATTTCTGTCTGTGTTCCATTTACATCTACCACCTGACGCGTCCGGTTTGTATAAGTAATCTTCATCTCCATATGGCCGCTCTTACCTGCCATCTCTTCCGGTGTCATTTCTCTTCCGTCTAATGTATAAGTAATCTTCATCGTTACCGGAAGTTCCTTTGTACTTTCTCCCTGATAATAAATATCTTCTCCTGCTGCATCCCATACAAGTGCTTCTCCATTTTGTGCAAAGGTTTCTTCTCCTTTCACATTCTGGATATTGGAAAGAGAAGACTGATCTTCGATTTTTTCCTTCGCCGCTTCATTTTTCAGCCAGTCAGAGACTGTAATTTTCTCTACACTTCCGTCTGCTCCTGTATTCACATAAACGGATTCATCTTTATATTGTCTCTTTACATTCGTTTCATCCTGATCTGCAGCCATTACGCACATACCGCAGCCTGATACAGAGACTGATGCTGCTGCGATCATAGCCATACGTTTTTTCCAATTCTGATTTCTATTCATAACAAGTTTCCTTCCTTTCCGTCTGCTGTTTCTTCTCTTTTTTTGGTAAAAAACCGATAGAAGTTCTAACGATTACCGGATCAAATACCATAAACATTGCCGGTAATACAAAAATTACAACAATCGTACTGATAACTGCACCTCTGGAAAGCAGAGTACAGATCGAACCGATCATATCCACCTGTGAATACAGGCTGACACCATAAGTTGCTGCAAAGAAACTGATACCACTGATCATAATAGACTTCATTGAAGTTTTATGTGCAATGCTGATCGCATCCATCTTACTTCTGCCGCGATATCTTTCTTTCTGGTAACGGCTTGTCATCAGAATCGCATAGTCTACCGTAGCTCCCAGCTGAATCGTTCCAATTACGATACTTGCCACAAATGGAAGTTCCGTACCGGTATAGAACGGAATTGCCATATTCACAAAAATCGCAAACTCAATAACTGCTACAAGAATGACCGGCAGTGAAATGGATTTAAACACAAACATAATAATCAGGAAGATTGCCGCAATCGAAATCATATTCACGTTTCTCAAATCGATATCTGTCACATCAGCAAGGTCTTTTGTCAGAGGAGCCTCTCCAATCACCATAGAACCTCTGCTGTAAGATTTCACGATTTTATCAATAGCATCAATCTGCTTATTAACTTCATCTGTCGCCGTCTTGTATTCGGAACAGATGAACTCCATTTCGTACTCATCACTTTGCATCAGCTCTTTTATGTCAGACGGAATCATAGAGGATGGGACTCCCGGTCCAATAATAGAATCAAGTCCTAATGCCCATTTCACACCGTCTACTTTCTCAATCTCATTTAACATGCTCTCTTTCTCTTTGCTGCTCATACCGTTTTTCACAAGCACCATGTGCACGTTATTCATTTTAAAATCTTCCTGCAGCTTCTTATTCGCCACATTACTCTCAAGAGATGCCGGAAGTGACTTATCAATGTTGTAGTATACTTTTACATTATTATTTCCGTAAACTGCAGGCACGATCAGAATCAGGAAAATCACAAGCCAGAGTTTCTCGTGCTTTGTAATAAATGCAGAAATCCGATCCATATTCGGGATCAATGCTTTATGCTTTGTTTTTTCAATCAGTTTATCAAAGATCAATATCATAGACGGAAGGAGTGTAACACAGCAAAGCACACCGATTACAACGCCCTTTGCCATGACAATACCAATATTCATTCCAAGCTTAAATGTCATAAAGCAAAGTGCTACAAAACCTGCGATCGTCGTAACAGAACTTCCAACAACCGATTTAAATGTATTTGCAATCGCATGCCCCATAGCCCGTTCTTTCTGTCCCGGAAAACGAAGCTTATTATCTTCATAACTATTCAGAAGGAAGATAGAATAATCCATCGTCACACCAAGCTGAAGTACCGCTGTCAGCGCCTGTGTAATATAAGAAATCTCCCCAAGAAAAAGATTGCTTCCCAGATTGTATAAAATCGCAGCTCCAATACTGATCAGAAATAATACCGGAACAACGAAAGATTCCATTGTAAGTCCCAGTACAATGAGACAAAGGACTGCTGCAATGACAACATACATTGGCATTTCTTTCAATGACAGATTTTTAATATCTGTAACAATTCCTGTCATACCGCTGATGAAACACTCTTTTCCAACAAGATCTCTCATCTGGCTTACCGCCTCCATAGAAGTATCTGAAGAAGTCGTATCATCAAACATAACTGCCATCATCGTAGCATTTCCCTGAAACAATACA
This sequence comes from Faecalicatena sp. Marseille-Q4148, assembly GCA_018228665.1. NCBI lineage: Bacteria > Bacillati > Bacillota > Clostridia > Lachnospirales > Lachnospiraceae > Faecalicatena > Faecalicatena sp. Marseille-Q4148. Next base: position 3,041,959 of record CP073692.1, on the reverse strand, counting down.
TCCCGAATCTTTTTCGGAAGCATATCTGCCGGCATGGAAAGATCTGCCACACTGTCATACCAGAGTACCTTCTCTACATGATCAATCCCCTCAATCTTTTCTTTCAATGCAGCCACGTTCTTCAAAGGCATATCTTCTACAACCACCATAGAAAATGCACCTGTTCCAAACTGATCTACCATGATTTCCTGTCCTTTGACTGTTTCCAGATCTTCCGGAAGATAACTCAGAATATCGTAATTTACCTTTGTACGCGAGATACCGATTCCAGCCGGAACAAGTAACACAATCGCCAGCAGGAAGAAAAACCATTTCCATTTGGCAATTTTCTTACCTATCTTTACCATCATTTTCATACACCCTTTCCATTTATGACTAATAGTCATTTATTTCATACTATGGTATACGCTTAAAATGACTAAAAGTCAACTACTTCATTTTCAATTTAATAAACTTTTAACAAATTGACTATCAGTCATAAATTTTCTATAAATAAATCAAAAGATCTTAAGAAAATTGTATGAATTTCTTTAGAAAATCGTATCCGTTTCATTATTGAAGTATTCTCTTTTCTTATGTTACAATGCTTTGCGAAGAATTTCATAACTCAGGAGGAAAATTACATGAAACTTCAGAACAAAAAAATAACCATATTTTTGTTTGGTATTTATTTTGCCGCATTGATCTGGATTATCTTATTTAAAATGGATCTGTCCATCCTCTCTTTTCGCCAGCCACGCAGCATGAATCTCATTCCATTTTCTGCATCTGCGATTTCTAACGGCACTATTGATTTATCTGAGCTCTTAAACAACATACTGATTTTTATTCCTTGCGGGATTTATGCCTGTATGTTGCTCCCGGAACGTTCTTTTTTCATTAAAGTACTTCCGGCATTTTTCATAAGTCTTGGTCTGGAACTCTTTCAGTTTCTTCTTGCAGTCGGCGCCTGTGATATTACAGATCTGATCAATAATACCTTCGGAGGAATCATAGGTATTATCCTATATTGGATCTTTTCAAAAATATTCAAAAAGCACACCAATGCCATCATAAATCTCCTGGCATTCACTGCCACAACACTCATGCTTGCCTTTATTGCCATACTTCTTATTGGAAATGCATAAGGAATCTCCGGTCTGCCTTGATCGTGCCGCAACAAACAGTGAAATAAACTAACAGTTAAATTTTCTATTCAAAAATGAACATACAATCAATTGTGGCGTTTCCTGCTGCTTGATATAATAACTATATGAAAAATCAACAAACAGGAATCTGGTTTAACGCATGGAATCAATGCATGAGGTAGGTAGCATATGAAAATAAATGAAATGATTAAACAAAAACGTATCGAACAGAAACTGACACAGGAACAGGTCGCAAAATATCTTGGCGTATCGACGCCTGCTGTGAACAAATGGGAAAAAGGAACTTCTTACCCGGATATTACCCTTTTACCTCCACTGGCACGATTGCTGCATACTGATCTGAACACGCTGCTTTCTTTCCACGAAACACTCACTGACCGGGAAATTTCATTATTTCTCAATGATTTATCCGCAATTGCAGACCGAGACGGATTTCAAACCGCTTACGATACAGCCTTAGAGAAAATCCGCCTCTTTCCGACTTGTGATTCTTTGATTTTAAACAGCGCTCTCTTTTTGGAAGGATGCCTTATTTATAAGAAGGGACATCCTTCCAAAGACACAGAACAATATCAGGAAAAAATCGAAAACCTTTTTCTTCGCGCCGCTGAAAGTAATGATCTTAATGTCAGAAGTCAGGCACAGGCACAACTCATTTCCAAATACATCGAACGTAAAGAGTATGAGCAGGCACAGACACTGATCGATCAGCTGCCGGATGCTATCTGGACAGATAAAAAACAGCTGCAGGCGAATCTCTTCATTGCCAGCGAACGCTACAGCGACGCCGCAAAGCTGGCCGAAGAAAAACTGCTGTCACAGGCTTCCGAACTGCACTGTACACTTATAACACTTTTGGAAATTGCACTCAAGGAACAGCGGAATGAAGATGCCGAATATATTGCAAATGTTTCCAAATCGACTGCAACGGCGTTGGATCAATGGGAGTATGCAGCCTATGTAGCTCATTTTCAGCTCCACTGTGCCAGAAAAGAAAGAATCAAAACACTGAAAACTTTCCTTCAAATGATTCGCTCACTTTCAAAAAAATGGGATCTGAATGCCTCTCCCCTCTATCGCCATATCAAAACAAAGTCTGTCGATACAGCTTTTGGCAGCACAATAAAGAAGACTCTTCTCAACTCACTGAAGGAAGAACCGGAATATGATTTTCTAAATATCAGTGAAAACATCAGCGAAGACACCCTGTCTGAGCTTTTAGCTGCAGAAGAAGAAAAGGAATTGCACCATTAGAAACAGACTCCACAAGAAAAAAACGGAAAGAGCTTATCTCGCTCTCTCCGTTTTTTTCCATATAATATAATTTATCCCAATACATACAAGTGGAAACAAAGCTGCAAGCAGCAGACCGATTCGAAGTCCCGCCTGCTCCGGAGTCAATCCTGCAATCCCAAATACATTTGTGACGCCGGATACCGCAACTGTATCTGTAATCCTTCCAATCAGAAAAGAACCTGCAGAAGCACCCACATCTCCTCCGGCAGACAGAAGGGCAAACATCGATGCACCTGCCAACGGAAGTTCCCGCGCTGCAATCACAACACTTCCCGGCCATAGAAGGCTCACACACAGTCCTGTTAGAATACACGCTGCAATTCCAATACATGGATTATGACTTACTGCAGCTATCACATAACAAACGGTTCCTGCAGAAGCGCCTAAAATCATAACTTTATGAATAGAAATCCGGTCTCCCCAGATTCCATAAGAAGTTCTTCCAATGGCAAGCATTAAAGAAAAACCACAGACACCAACCATATCTCCTAAAATTTTCGGCAAATTTAGTCCCCGTTCTATAAACGCAGAAGACCACTGTGCCATTACAACTTCAGCAGATCCTCCCGTAATGATCGCCAACATCACAAGCAAAAAAACCGGACTTCGAAACAGTTCCCGCACTTTCATGGCTTTCGCTCCACTTACTTTCTGATAAAGTGGAACTTTCGCAAATAACCATACATTCACAAGCGGAACAGCCGCCCAGATACAGGCAATCACCTGCCAGTATTTGGCCTCAGCAAAATAGACAAAAAGCGTAGTAGTCAGTACTCCAAAAATCTGTCCCCACGCAAAACAGGAATGCAGCATACTCATGCGCTTTCCTTTTTCTTCTTCCGGAATCGGAAGTGCATCCATAATCGGACTTAACAGAAGCTCCTGAAGTCCAGCGGCTGCTGCAAACACAAACATTCCAAAGCAAAATCCCGGAAATGGATGCCCGGGAAACAAAAACGGTGCCATCGCAAACAAAAACAGCCCAAGTGCACTTAAAACCGGCGCTCCAATTGCGAAGCGCCGAAATCCATATCGTTCTACCGGTTTGCTAAACAATACATCACTGCATACCTGTGTAATAAAATTAATCGTCAACAGCAATGCAAACTGCGTGTAACTAATTCCATACAACGTGCGAATCGGAATAAACAGCACTGCAAAAATTGATCCGGCTGATTGAAAAAAATTCCCAAGATAACAGGCTTTGATCGTATCTCTGTAAGTAAATTCCTTTTTCATCTGTCTTTCTTACAGCAAATCCTTTCTCTCCAAAATTGCTTCTACCGCTGCACATGCCGGACAATCACAGTATTTTGCTCCTGCTGCTTTGATTTCCCTTGCGTGGGCTGCCACTTCTTTTGCATGATCCGCACCAAATACACCTGCACCTGCTTCTGACTCTGCAAATGCGATCAGACCATCCACCGTCACGATATCTTCCTCAAGCTCTGCAATATATTTCTTTGTCTCTTCTTCCTGACGCTCTGTTCCAAGTGCATCAAGCCAGGCCTGTGCTGCTGCTTTTGCCTCTGCACTGCAGGAAAATGCAGCAATCAGTTCTTCTGTTTTTTCTTTTACAAAATTAACCGCTTCCTGATTCATCTTTCTTTCCTCCTCTTAACAATACTGATCTCTGTTTGGATTCACATCTTTTTCAAGGGCTGTAATCCCAATTATCTCCACACCCTTCTCCCGAATACACGCCTTTACCTGCTCCAACTCCTCTTCTTTTACAATCAGCGAAATCCCGCAGCACTTGCTTGCCTGCCTGGGCGTCGGTGAAATCTGAGACTTCAGCCCTGCTGCCCGCAGCGCACGGTGGAGACGCATTCCATTGTCATGATTCGGGAACAATACATAATGCACCGTTTCTTTCATATCATTCTACCACTAGTTATTAAGCATTTCAATAAACGCGCTGATTCTTGTTCGAAGCTGCTGCGCATCACTGTCCGTATAATCTGTCTCAATACCAAGTTAATGTTGTAAGCACCCTTCTTCAAATGCTCAAACATCGCCTCTGCAACCCCGGGCGCCTTTGAAAATGACGTACTCCCATTGTCAAAATAAATTTGTTCTGCCATATTCGTTCTTGTCTCCTTCACTTTCTTGCTTAGATAAATCATATCAGATCTATGGAAACATTATTGTTATAAGCAATGGCTCAAAAATTCTTCCTCCGGAATCACTGACATACGGACCGCTTTCACAATCGCCTGCTCCATCACTTTTTCACTGAGAAATCCCGCAAGATTTATATCACACGTCTCTTTTCCGATACTGCATGCATAAATACTGTCTCCATCTGCCATCGTTCCAACCGGTTCAATACATCTGGCATAAGCATTTCTTGTCATTGACGCAATTTTATTTAGTTTCGCCTTATCGAACTTGGCATTCGTTATCACACAACCGATTGTCGTATTCATCCGTGCCTCATCATTCCAGACTTTCTCTTTATTTTCCGCTGTTTGAAACAAACTTGTCGGCGCCATTACCATCTGGCAAAACTGTCTTCCGATATCCTCAAAACTCTCACGCTTCGAATCCATCAAACCAGCCAGTTTTTCTCCGCTGTCCGGATCATACACATCGCCAAATGCATTCACAACAACAACTGCCGCAAATTTTAATGCTCCCATCTGAACTGCATGAATTCCAAGGCCCGACTTGGATGCCTGACGCATTCCACATAATTTTCCAACGCTGGCTCCAATACCGGCGCCAACATTTCCCATCTTAGTATCACTGCCTTTCAATGCACGCTCACAGGCTGCATATCCCATCTCAGCGCCTGGACGCACATCATTTCGTCCATATCCAAGATCATAAATACATGACTGGCACACAAGCGGTACACGCGCATAACCGGTAGCAAATCCAATCCCACGCTCTTCCAGACATTTCATAACTCCATCGCTTGCAGCCAGTCCAAATGCACTCCCGCCAGAAAGTACAACTGCATTCAGCGGATTGTCTGCAGTCATACTATCTGTCAGCGGTGTTTCTCTGGAAGCCGGCCCGCCTCCGCTGATATCGCATCCGGTCTGTGCTCCATTTTCAAAATAAAGCACACTGACTCCTGTCTTTGCCTCATCATCCTCAGCATGCCCAATGGAAACTCCTTCCATCTCCTGAAATGGAATTTCACGGATCCATTCTGTCATTTCTGATAATTTCATTTACCGGTCACGCTCCTCTACCAAATCCCGCACAAAACATCGAATAAAATCCTGACATTTTCCACAGCCTGTCCCAAACTTTGTCATCTGCTGCACTTCTTCAAAGGTACTTGCCCCCGCTTTCACAGCATCTTCAATCATTCCATATGTCACATTTTTACAGTGACATGCTTCCTTCGCTCGATTCATACCGTTCCTCCTTTTTCCAAATATTACCGCACAGGTACCAGCAAAACTTTTCCCGTTCCACGATATACATTTACCAGACCTTCTCCGGATGCCGCGGATCCAATCAAACTCTTTCCAGAGCGTTCTACTGTAAAATCAAGACTTCCGCTCCATGCAATCGCAAAGTTTCCATCTACTTTTAGAACATCTTTTTCCAATGTAATCTCTACCAATTCTTCTCTTGGACAAGGTGATTCCAGACAAACAACTCCTCTTCCCTGAATTCCCAGGTTAAACAGACCTTCATTGCCGGCAACTGCAGAAGAAAAATTAGAGCGCATCACCGCCTTATGTTTCAATGTGGCTTCACAGGCAAGAAACAATCCGTCATCCAAAACAATAGAACCATTCCAGTCATCCAAATCTACCAGGAGAATATGCTTATAAGTCGGTTCTAATACAAGCGTTCCACTTCCGGTATACTCCGGTTTGATAGCAGATTCTCCCGTCACAGAACCACGGACTGCCTTCCCAAATAAATCTCCCACACCTTTCAATCCTGTCGTCGCCTTCACATCTCCGACCATCCACTGCATCGCTCCTGCCTGCACTGTCACATTTGCTTTTGCCACATCACAGACAACCTGTCTCTTACGCACATTCATCTGACTTGCATAATATGCTTCCATAGCAGTCTCCGGCATCACACTCAAATCTTTTTGATATTCTACTACCGAAAATGCTCCTAAAGAATCAATTACATTCACATCATCATTTTCCATAAAATTTTTAATCCGATACATAATTATCTCCCTTTTCTTAATTGACTGGTTTCTATCGCTGCATAATCCCCTGTTCCTCTATATACACTATATTATACTATAGGAGTTCTAACTTCAATCAGATTACCGTCCGGATCATAAAACCGAACCATTTTTTGTCCCCAACTAAATGTTTCTAACTGATTCACATACTGAACAGAAGGATAGCTGTGTTCCAGTTTCTGAAGAAGCCTATCTAAATCCGTTTCTTCAAAATACAAAGCGCAGGCATTATTGTTTGGAATTACCTCTTTGCCCAACGCCTCTTTCCAGATCTTCTTCTCCTGAAGCACAAGCCCTTCCGTTAACATTAGATTTCCCTCTTGCTCTAATATCGTATCCAATCCAAATAAATCATGATAAAACTGTTTCGATTTCTCAATATCTTCTACGACAATTAATATGTTCTTCAATCTCATTTCATCAATCCCCTTTCTAAAAGAAAATAGCTTTCTTAAATCTGATATTGATAATAGCTTCCAAACTTTTTAACAATTCCTCTTTCTGCAAATCGCTCTAAAATTTCTTTCGTTTCTTCTTCGTCGCAAAGACATTTTCCTTCCTGACGATACCGGCATTCATATTGATTGTTACAACATTCTCCCTTCATTCCCTGCAGGATTCGTTTCGTTGCCCGCTTCTTTTTCTGATGAAACAATTCTTTCGCAATACATTTCTCTCCATTGTCTTCACAAATTTTTAAAATTATCCCGTCTGGCACCCCTAACAGCGTCAACAGCAGTTCTATACCGCCTGCTGTCAGATTTGTATCAAGAAGCCACGCTAAAAATATAAGGAAACTTTTCTTCATATTAATATAATAATCAAATCCCGGCAACATATAACCATTCTCACTATGATCACTTCTTTTGCGAATAAATGTTTCATCTTCCGGAAAAACCTCTGCCCATAATTCCAGACTCTGAAAAACCCGTTCCACATCTTCAAAAAGTGATAACTGTTCCATCTGCTCCAATACCATTTTCTTGGAACCCTTCATAATAAGCCTGTCACTCATCGTCCATACCACCCTTCTTTTCGCAACAGCCCTGTCAAAATTTCCCCAAACAGCCAAAAATAGAAATAACAGCCCCACCTATTCTCTTTTTCAATAGCCTTCACTCTTCTTTCCCAACAAGGATATCCATTACTTTCTCCATATTTTAAATAATATCCAAACAATTTATTTCTATCATTTTCAAAATATTCCTTCGTATAATCCTTTTTCTTCATCAGAATCTGATTGATCTCTTTCCACTCATCTACACTAATTTCATCCAATTCCATTCCCAATTTACCTGCCCTTAATTCTGCCAGCTGCTTCCAATATTTTTTATTTGCATAAATACTGCTCGCTAACAAATGTACCACTAGCAAACATCCAAAACATAGAGAAATCTCTGCTGCCAGACCAGATTGCAACACTACGGCACAGACAATCAAACATACATAGATCAGTACCAATGAGCCGAATGCTGCTTTTCTCAACCCCATATTTTTATCATCCCGGTATTTAATATGTATCAACTCATGTGCCAAAATCATTTTCATTCCGGCAGATTCCAAATTACTCTTCTGCAGCTCCGAAATAGTACCTCTTCCAACAAGTATATGCCATCTGCCACTCGCTTCTTTAGACACCGACGCCGCAATTTCCCTTTCACATTCTTCAAGAAGAAGATTCTGAATGTGCATCTGACCACACAAATCTTCCATTTCTTCCCGATACTTGCTCAACTCCTCCCCTTCAACTAAAATCTCCTGATCCACTTGTTTCTTTTTCTGTCTCATTTCATGAAACAAAATCCATATTCCCCCTGCTGTGCACACGAAAAAAGCTGCCTTTGACGGTAGAATCTGATATAGCTTCCATGTACTAATCATCATGCTAAATCCGAGCATTACAAGCAAAATCATATATGTAAACTTCTTAACAGACAAAACATTTCTTCTTTCTCTTCATATAGTTTGAACCAAATCATTCCATTCCGGCAGATTTCCCAAATAAAAAACTAAACTCTGCCTTTTATTTCTAACTGTTCCATAAATCTGCTTTAAAATACTACTTTCTCCTGCAAAGCCAATAAATAAAGCCATCCAAATTCCCATATCTTTTGCTGCACCCGATACAAGCACTGACAAAATCATCGGATAACATAATATAATGATAAATTCCATCCCAAAAAGCTCTATTGCTTTCTCCATTTCTATATGTATTTCCTGATGTTGTTCCCTTTCCCGTCCAATTCCTTTCGAAAAGCTTTCTGCCAAATATAAAAACGGCAGACGTATCAGATTAACGCCTGCTCTTCTTAACTCTCTCCCCAAATGCAGTCCCAATAATTCCGGTTTTAGCAGTTTGTTGTAACAAAGCTTTAAAAAAAGCAATTCTATTCCTCCAAAAACTATTATCAGCAACATTTTCAAGCCCTCACTTTTCTCCCGGTATCCTCTATACTTTTCCTAAATCTCTGCATCTGAGAATTCTTCATATTCCATAAGCATTTCCCGCAGTTCATACTTTATTTGAAAATACTGATCTATCGTAAGCCGAAGCGCCCGAATAATTTCCCAGTCTTCCTCTCCGCGATAAAGATGCCGCAGAATCTGATACGATAATTCTCCACAGTTTCTCATATCCATCCAAAAACAACTTGTATTTACAAAATTTCCCTGTATCGGAAATAGTCTTGAATAAACAGGCTCCTTTCCTTCCGCAAATGTCATATCCAGCGATAACATTCCTTCCAGCCTGTATTTACAATTCCTGCTCTTCCGTTCTTTCTGGAACGCTTCCACAATGGCCTTTCTCGCATTTATCCACAGTAATTCTCTGTTATAGAATTCCCCCGGCTCTTTTCGTGTCTTTATATATTCTAACCATGCAATACTCTGACATTCTTCCCACTCTAATCCTTGTCCGTATTGCTTATACAAACGATGTACGAATTTGTTCATCTGAGCAAATTCATACGCTGACATTTCCTGCTGTTTTTTCATAGGCCTGCCTCATTTTCTAAACTTTCGGAGCCTCTGACACTTCCTGAAGCACTCCGATTCAGATTCCCTGCTCCTTATTCCATTCTCCGCAATAAATTGCCGGCAACAGATATCCAAAATTCTGCATCGCATCTTTCCATTCTTTATATTTCATCGTTCCTGCCTTGGGGATTCGAAAATTACCTTCCTGTTCCGGTTTAATCGCAATAGTACGATAGTCCTCCGAATGTCGAAAGTCAACTTTCATTCCTTCATTATCTCGACGCACACCATCTATGATTGATTTACTAAAATAAACCTCTCCCTTCAAGTCTACTTTAATCTTAGATGCGTGATTAGCTCTGGACGGCATTGAAAACTTAACCAACTTATTAAAATCAAATTTCCCATTTCCTTTCACCATAACAGCAACCTCCCTTACCATTTTTTCATATTATAACGCATTTTTTTAAGTGTATAAAGATAAACCCCAACATGAGATATGAAATCTTCCATCATTTAACTACTTCACACTCTCTAGGTGTTCCTGCTTCCTTCTCCGCTAAATCCATCTTTTTCTTCTCTTTAAATCCATCTATCACTTTACAAATCACTTTTGTTCTTGTAATAAACATCACTTCTACCGTAAATTTCTTTTTCACCTTATGTGCGATTCCTCCCGCACTTTTCGTCCCGGTTGCAACCGTATATGGAGAATTTGCAACATAACCAACCGTCCCAATCTGCTTCATTGTAGCTTTAATTGCTTCTCCATCATATGGATTATTTGGTTCTTTGACACATTTGATCTTTTTCCCAATCTTAAATGGTGTAACTCCGTAATAATGATTAAATCCAACAATCGTAATGTACTTTTCCTTCATGAATATCTCCTCCTCAAAATCGTTCTCTTTGATACATTAATAATAAAAAATAAGGTGTACAAAAATCTGTACACCCACACATTCTAATACTCCTGCAAAATCTCCTGCAGATATTTTTTGTATTCTGTTTTCACAAATTCTGGAGATTCTATCTTCATTTTCTTTCCAATACCAGTCAGCCATCCAAAAAATTGACTGCTTACCGCCACCAATAGATGTACTCGAAAATGCTCTGCATCTATTGGAACCAAACTCGTTTCCTTGCCAAAACGATCTATAATGACACCAACTAATTCGTTGCGACAAATTAAAGTTACCTCAACTTCTTTCCCTCCGTACATTCCAAATGTTTTCTTTGCAAATTCAGCCAAATCAAATTTCTGAAACAGCTCTCTGCCCACACGCTCTTTTTCAATCGATTGAACCTGTTGCATTTTATCCACCCTGTAATGCTTGATAACATCTTCTGCTTCATCATATGCAATCAGATAATATTTTTCAGCATCCCATGTAAGCGCCCACGGACTTACTGTATATATGGCTCCATTTTTCTTTGGCACCAACTTTTTCTGCACCGTCCACTCCGCATATTGATACCTGATTTGATGATTTTCTAATATCGCTGTATGTATTTCATTTACATTATAATAAATAGTTTCATTTCCTGTCTTGGAACGATTGTAAATAAACACATTTCGCTGTAACAATTTGGCATCGTATTCATTAGTCAGATTTTCTAGTTTCCGAATCAATTCCTCTGACTTTTTACAACTAATAAATTTAGAAGCCTGTACAGCATCCACAAGCAGCTTTAATTCCGGTAATTCAAATTCTCTGCTGCCGATATAATGTCCACCATTTGTTCCTTTTACTTGTATAATATCAATGTGAAACTCTCTCAATGTCTCAATATCACTATAAACAGTCTTGCGATCTGCCTCCATTCCATAGTTCTGAAGCAGTCGATTGATATCGGTCGCCGAAAGCGTATGCCTTTCGTCCGATTTTTCAAATAATATTTTCATGATGTAAAGCATTCTTAACTTTACTTTCGAAACTGCCATAGTTCTCCCTCCCCAATTATCAACATTGACCAATGTAATCCGTTCTTTCTCCACCAAACCTCATTGGAATGTAAATGTAATCATATTTTAAAAAATTTCATTGAACTTTTCCATCATGCTTTCCTGATATGCCGCTCTTCGTTTCTTATACATCACTTCTTTTATTTCCTGAAGTTCTTGAATATAAATCTGCTCTAGCTTCTTTATCCGCCTGTCACTTAGTTCTACTTCCGATAAATATGTTTCATACAAATTCACCTCATACTTCCAAAGCTTCAGCCTCTCTCCATACCGAAGTTTTAACTTCTGTGCGATCAAAAGCCCCTCCGGATCAAAATCTCCCGCATACCAGAAAATGGTGTCACATGCGAATTTATCCATAAGAACAAGCACTGCCAGACGCAATTGTCCATTCCCACAAATCACAGTCTGCTCCGGATGCTCTCTTATCAATCCAGAAAACACTGCCGGATTTTCTACAACATATATCTGTTGGCTCTGTCCACAAACTTTCTCCAATCTTCCGATTGTCTGTAAAGTCAATTTTACCGGCTCTTGATTCTCAAAAAAACCTTCAATCCCTTCATGCAGACTCCCCTCCGGTTTCCATCCATGAATCCCATATACTAGCACATCATTTGACACTTCATCTTTCAGGATCCCCGCCTCATAATAAATTCTGTTTTTGTATTCCACTCTGGAAAGTCCTTCCTGTTTTAAATCGAAGTTCCTTTCTCTGAGATAATTAAAGAGTAGTTTTTCACCTGTCTTCCCTTCATCAAAATAATGTGGATTCCCTGTAATATTTGCCGAAAACACCGGTAACAATTCTTTCTGGCTTTTATCTTGAAACACTTTCAGGTTTGCAATCCCTGTCATTACATACGTTAAAATGTTCCTCAACTCCTCTGGTTTTTCTTTGTATAACTGCATGATAAGCAAATAGCCCTCTTTCTTTTCTTCCAGTACGCGATGCAGCCATTCTCGTCCACTTTCATCAGAAATACTTTCCAGTATCTCCGTAAAATAATCTTCTCGTCTTTTAGACTCCGCCAGTTCGATTTCCTTTTTTACTTGCAGCGGCTCTCCAAAATAAGTTTCCAGAATCAATTCCCAAGTTAGTCCCGCAAATTTACTGGATGCCAGACACCTTTTCATTAAATCCGCAGAAATTGTTATTGTTTTATTAATTGTATAATCCCTTTGAAAAAATCCTCCCAATTGCTCTTTCTCTTCTCTACTCAGTGACGCAAATAATACTGTCCCGCCAAAATGTCCAAGACCGGCATATTTATCCCTCATTTTCAAAAACAATTTTTGATATACCGGGCGTGCCTTAAAATACAGCATACATTCTTCTAACAACTTGTTTTTCTCTGTTTTATCCATGACTCAAGTCCTTTTCCAGCACCATACTTTTTACGTTTCCATTCCAAACATATCGAATAACCGTAACATATTTTGCATTTTCCGGACGGACAAGCTGATAAATTGCCAGTCCCGGAACCGTATCATAATCCCCCCAAAGAATCTGTGAGTTAATCATAAAATTAAAGTCAAACTCCACCATCAGCCGAAACATGTCTCGAATATTCATCTCATCCACTCCGGCAAAAGCTTCATCCAGTGAAATCAAATACGGTGCATCCTGTCTTGCCCCTGCATATTTTGCTACTACTGCCGAAAATAACGGCACATACATCGCCATGGCCTTTTCTCCACCACTAAAAGTAAAGAATACCCTGTCTGTCAGCTCCCTTTTCTTCTCTCCTGTTTTTTGACATTCCAATTGAAATTCAAACCATTGACGATAATCCAGCACATTTCTCATAATCGCATGAAATGACTGCACATTTCCCAGATCATTTGCAAATTTTCTCGCCTCTTCAATCTTAGACCGAAAATGTCTGGATAACTGCTGCGCCTCTTCCGGACGCATAATCTCAGCATCCTTTTGCAGAAGTTCTACAAGTTCCCTCGTATCCAGCTGCTCTTCTTTCTCTGCCCGTTTATTTTTCCAGCGCAGACTCAGCGTAAGTCCACTGGAAGTCTTCATAGACTCCATCAGTGTATTCATCTTCTCAATCCACCGCTTACTAGCCTGAATTTTTCCACGAATTTTCTTACTGATTGTATTTGCAAGAATGTCTTCAAATAGCTCTCTGTCCTTATCACTCAAAAGCCGGCGTTGCACTTCTGCATCTTCCTTCATTCTGGCAATCAACTCTTTAAACTTGATCGTGATTCCTCTGTATTTAGCCGAAATGTCAATTCGTCTCATACTTGTGTCAAAAACTCCATTCTCCTCATCCAGCTCTTCAAACAATGACTGCAGTGTAACCTGATATTCCAACAGATATCCTCTATTCATATGGTATACATTTTGAAGATTCTCCAAAATTTCACTGTGCTTTTTATTTCCAAAGCTTCCCATAAACATCCTGCATATCTTCTCTGCCTGTTCTTCCGGATCATCGCTCACTGCTGCCTGATACTCTACATATCCAAGTTGATACTCCATTCCAAAAGCAGCACAAAATCTGTTTTTCCGCTGTCTGGATGTTCCGACTGAAACCTCTATATCTCCCAATTTTTCCAAGAGTTGTTTTTCTTTTGTTTCCAAATGAGAGTTTTGCGTAACACTCGCCTCGATCTCTAACGGCAGTTTCTCCAATCGTTCCACACAATGTTCCAATCGTTCCCTGATTTCCTCATAATCCGTCAAAGCAATCTGTTCCAGCACCGAATTTAGACTTCCTCGTTTTTCCCGTTCATTTTGTATCATGTGGTTCAAATCGTAACGAATATCATCTAAATCAGCGTCAATTCCTTCCAGATATTCCTTCTGCACCTTTACAAAACTAATTCCATTCCTATAATTTCCATAGGAAATCTGTACCCTCATCAGCTCTTCTTTATACTCCGCCAAAGCCTTTTCCGCTTCCGTAAACACGTCCAAACGCGGTGTCAGATAACACTTCTGACATACTTCCTGCACCCGCAGCCGAACCGCATCCAGACTTTTTCGTTCTTTTTCTACAATGCCTTTCTGGTTCTGTACTTTACACTCTATCTCTTCCAGAATATTCTTTTTCTTTTCTAATTCTTTTGCCGCAACCTTCAGATCCTGTTCTTTCGGAAATGATTTCCACTCTGTTTCCAGACGGCTTTTCCTTCCCTTTAATTGTGTAATTTCTTCTTCCACTATTTGAATGATATCTTCCAGTCTCTGACTTTCTGCTTCCAGTTCCTGTATCTTCTTTATGCGATACTGTTCTCTTGCAGAAGCTCCTATAAAACATGGAGTATAATTTTTCGTAATCGTTCCTTCGATGATTCCAATTCCATAATTTCCTTTTCTATCAATCCATGTCCTATTTTTTTCTACAGATTCATTTATTGCCGCTTCACCCTGTTCTTTCCATCCAATTGCCGTTAATATGCGGGAAACATTCTGATACAGGAGAATATCCTCTTCTTCATTGTCTACATCCAGAAAATCCATAATGTTATTTCTTACATATGCAGCGTCACTGAAAATATAGCGATCGCATCCCCCTGCATCCAACGCCAGCACCTGTTCTCTATATTCTTCCGAAACAATCAACGCATCCAATATTCCCATATGCAATAGCGCCTCTTCCAGATATGCCCGTTGTGATTCATCCAATTTACTGTCAAAATCAATTACTTTATACAGCTGTAAATATGGAATTTCTTTTTCTTCCAAAAGACGTCGATTCTTTTCCACCGCTTCACTGCATTCCGGCTCCGGTTCCTTTTGCTCCTTCCACTGTTCCAGTTCTTCGTAAATTTCTTCTTTCTCCAAACGCTTATCGGATAATTCCCTGCTCAGCCGCAAAATCTCGCCTGAAAGTTCCTGATTTTTCCGCTCAAATTCACCATTTGCCAATCCGCGGATATCCCAATAATCCGTTTCCGTTGTGTACTTCTCAATCTCTCTTGCCATTTCCTGCAATATCTCTGACTGCAAATGTAACTCCGTATTCTCCTTTTCCCAATGGTAAACTGATTCAATTGTCTCCTGTTTTACTTCATGGAACTGATTTTCATATTGAAAGACTTCTCGTTCTGCTCCGTTCTTTTCTTCCTGATATGTGTCCAATTCCTGCAAAAATTTACTATATCTTTCCTGACACCCCTTTTCTTCTTCCAGCGTCGTTTTTCCAAGATGAACTTTTTCTATATAATCCTTTAATAATTCCGAATGAGATTGAAAAGAATACTGTTCCCCTTTCTGCTCTATCAGCTCTTTCTTCATAAATACAAATTCATCAAAAGGAATCCCCTCTATCTCTTCCTCCATATACTCCAAACTGTTTTCAATTTCCTCCCAAAGCATTTCATTTTTCTGAAATTGAAGTTTCATTCTCTGCTCTGTTTCCTGATATTTTTCTTTTTTCTCCTCTTCTTGCTGCTGTTTCCCGGTAATATTCTTTTTTAACTCTTCTAATTGACTTCGGATTTCAACCTCCCGCTGCTTTAACTTCACTGTATCACTATCAGACAGAGATTCCTTTTCCGCTTGACAAATTTTTTGTTCTTGTTTTAATTCAATATAATGTTTCTCTTCTTTCTCCCGCATTCGTTTACAGTCATCAATTTCCTGCCTCAGCTGTTCTGCCTGTTTTCTAAAACTATCGTATTCTTCTACCGACTTTCGAAACAATAATGCTTTATCATATAACATAATTTCATTATACTGATCATATACTTTTTCTATCTGACCTGCCGCCCCAATACTTTCATCCAATGTATCCAGATTTGTTTTCAAGCCGTCCATATTTTCAATTGCCTCAGACATCGGACGCAGATCATCTTCTGAAAGAGTCTGTAACGAACTGCTTAGAATCTCATTGATCACTGTTGGCTTAAAATCCTTTGATAGCTTTGGCGTTCTCAGCTGAATCAATAGATCCAGTAACTCCTTATATTCTTCCTGCGTTTCAAATCCAAATAAAATCCGGTTTACGCACTGGGCATATTCTCCCTGCGTCTCCATCACGCGTCCGCCGTCTCCAATCCGATTTCGAAGCTCCAGCTTGGTACAGGCAATCTTGCTCTGTCCTTCTTTATACAGATAAAAATCCTTTCCAACTCTCCGTCCATCTGTCAGACAAAAATACCACGACTCCATTTTCTTATTTTTACGCGCTCTCATTCCAATTCCAAGCGTCAAAAATTCATCACTTTCCGTCCGCTTCATTTCCATATACAGATACCCGGTCCGCTCTTCCCGTTCATCATTTTCTTCCAGAAGATAATTTTCCATTTTACGAGCTCTGGAACCAAATGGATCCAAACGCTCCGGACGCATATTTCCATCCAGCAGCAGCGGTATAAAACTCTGCATCGTAACAGATTTCCCGGAACCATTGGCTCCTCTCAGCAGCATCCTTCCGTCCAAAAAATAAAATTCTTCTTCATCATAATACCAAAAATCCACGAGTCCTACTCTGTGTATCTGCCATTTGCTATTCATCTCTTCCTCCGTTCTCTAAAAACTCTTTTGGATAACGTCCTGTAATCTTTCCAACTGCCGTACGGATTCTAACGATATCTTTTTCTAAAAAAATCAGTCCTAGTTCCAACATATACCTTTGCACACTTTCAAAAAAATCTCCTGTTGTCATTTCACGATATGTTTTTATAAATCCTTTCCCATATCGTTCTTTACACTCCTCAAGAATCTCCCGAAATTTTTCCTTCGGAATTTCGATTGTTTCATCCACAGTCACTTCAATCCTTCCCTGCTGTATCCAGTCTGAAATGATGCCATGTATCAAAAGCACGATATCTGACAATGTATTTTCCTCAGGAAAACATTTTCCCATTCTGCAGTCCTCGCCCAAAATAAGAAATGCACTTGTCCTATGCACATGCAGTTCACAATCAAAAAGCTCCGACAACTCGCCCTGAATCATATTGCGGTAGTTCCGGACATAGGCAAAATCTTCCTCTGTCTCGGGACTTTTGTACATTCCCATAGTCATGAGAAGTTTCCGATACACCCGCTGTCTTCTGACAATCCCCCGATCTTCGTTCACATCAATCCATTCCTGTTTTTCAAAATCTTCCGGCGTAGTATATCCCATAATATCCTGTGTGAAATTTTTCATAAAATATCTGGAGACGCCTGTATTTTCATAGAGTACTTCGCTTGTATCATCTCTCGCAAAATTCTCTTCACTTCCATCATTCAAATTCAGGATTCCGCAATTCACACAATACTTAATTACCTTAATCAAATGTCTTCGATACTGATATATCGTCCAGTCAATCTGCTCCTCCCTGTACTGCCCCTGTATATATTCTGTCAGTTCTGAAAGCACAAATTGCTCTTCGGCTTCTTTTTCTTCCAGAAACATTAAAATCATACAGAAAAAAATGTATTCTATTTTCCGGGTAAATTCTTGAATTCCCATCCAGTTCTCCGGTGTCGCCGGCATCTTTTCCACTTTTACAAGATAAGGATTCACGATTACCTGATACCCCAACTTTTCCATCAAGAATTTCTTAACCGTCCCCAGTTCATCCTTTATTTGATAATATAATTCTTTTTCCCGACTCTTTAATATCCAACGCCGTTCCAGCAAAATTTCTAATGCTCTCATAACTTCTTTTCAAATTCCCTTCACTCATTTTTTTCAAATACAATCACATATGCCGGCATTTGCAAATTACCGTCCGGCGATTTCAAAATGCATATTTCCTCTGTATCAGACTTTTCCACATGATAAACCTGCCCATCCTCTGTTTTTCCTTGAAGACTTTTATTCTCCAACGCTTTGGAAAGCCATGTCAGAAATACATCCCTTACATGCGGTTCTATCTCCGGAAGTTTCGCAAACTCCAGACGATTATCCCGAATATAACTTTTCAAAAGCCTGCGTTCTTCCTCTAATCTCTGTATCGTAACAAGTCTCATTTCTTCTTTTTCTTTCGAACGGTCAACAATCCCGCTCCGTCTTGATTTTTCTTTGTATGTGCGAACTCGCGGCGTTACTGTTACAACATATGGCTCCTCCTCGAATACACCACTGTTAATACTCTCTGTCTGACGCCCCGGCAGTCCTTTTAAATGCAGCGGCTTTTCAATTCCAAATACAACAGCAGCTAATCTGTGCGCCTCAAAAATGTCCTTACATTTTGAAAACATCACAGCTACCTTATGATATTCTTCCCGCCGATTTGCCCCTGCATTGCTCATTTCACTAATTCTTGCCGCATACCTTGTAATCTTTCGTATAATTTCATTCGTTGTATCAAATACTTTTGCCGCCTCGGAATCCTTTCCTTCCGCTCCGGTAAACCATTCCTCCAGGCTTTGCCATCGACCATATACTTTATCAGCAATTAAATCTTCCTTTACTTCCACATCGATTCTCGGAATCAACAATTCATATTGTACAACTTCCGCCAGCAGGCACTTCAAAACCTCTCTATCTGTATTCTTCAGGCACTGCTCTATAGATGCTGCATTGACCTGCAGACTCTTCACGAAACTTCTCAAATACTCAATTAAACGGTCTTTGAACACAAGAAACTCTGTCGTCTTCATCATTTCTTCTGCCTTTACACTGTTCAACTCCCGCATATAATCCTGATAATTCTGATTCAATCGCATAAAATCATTATTCAAATCATTCCACCATGCATATATATGCTCCTGATCTGCTTTCGCAATTTCAGAAAATTTACTCAGATTAATACGAAGTCTCTCCAACAATGTTGGTTCCAGCGAAGAACTTTCAATAAACAGATTCTCTACCCGGATAACCATTCGCTCAATTTCTACTGTAGCTTCAGATAACTGATATCGGAACTTTTTATTCTTAAACTCCTCAATAGTCGCAACCTTTTTCGTATCCTGAATGGTTACCAGATTCCCCCATGCAGTCAAAGCTGCCAAGTCCTGCTGACACTGCTCCGGTGTATATTCTCTAAAGTATGCATCTTCCTTTAATTCCTCATATACCTCTTCCTGATACAGCCAATACTTCAGCTTTTCATACTTCAAATAAAAAAGCCGGATGATCGGACGATATCTGTCCGTATTATCCACATTCAGATATTTTGCTTCCGTCATCGGCTTTCTTACTGTTTCCTGTATTCTCATCACTTGCCATGCTCCTCTAAAAGATAAAACTTTGTTATTGTTTACTAAGGATATTATAAAATATCAAGTGTACAAAAGTTTGGACATCTAAACCTTTTTCTGCTTCTTATAATTTCATCAACAATTTCTTTTAAATAATTCTCCTATCTACCACTAGTATATAGCAAATTCTATAAAATTCAACGCAAGATTTTACAGTTTTTTTATTAAAACCAGTATTTAATCTAATTCTTGCATATTCCACGAAACCTTCACACCTCTCTTGCTCAGATGAACTGGAATTTGCAAGTTCTTTATATAAATATTGTCGCTTTGCAAACTCCCTTAGCGCCTCCACGTACTTTCTTTCCAATATCACAACGACTGCCGTGAACAGGATTCGTAAAAAAAGACCCTAAGGTTTTTCATCCCTAAGGTCTGATATTACTTCTGTATTTTTTCTTATCTGCCATTCTTCCCACGCTAACGCTTTTGTTAAAAAGAGGATAACGAAGGTTGTTAAATGACAATAGCAACTATTCAAACTCGGCGTGTTCTTCGTCATTCTTAACTATATTTGTTTATGTTTTATGTGGATACACACCTGTTTTTACTTCAATTACATAAATTATTCTGGCTTACTGATTTTCTGTTGCCAAAATGTTGCCATAAAAATATCATAACATAAACATGCCACTGGAACAACCATCTCTTTGTAAAAATGTTGATTTAATTTCATTTTTCACTCATTTTACTTGCTTTTTATAAATGACCATGCGTATTCTCTAGAATCTACATTTTGTGCAGAAAACGCTTCCTCTCCATGCATCGTAATATCATAAATGATATACGTATTTTGTAATTCTTCTTCTGATACTTCTGACATCGATTGATAATTTCCCTGCCCATTTCCCTCATATTCTTGAGATAACACGATAGAGTATCCGTTAATTTCCCCTATATACCCTGTATATATTGCACCAGATGCATTATATGTCCAGTATACTTTACCATCTTCAAAAATTTCCACTTTTCTTCCTGCCTTAGCTTCCCAAATTCCAATTAGTTCATCTGGAACATTATTTAAATCATATACACTCTCTAATTCACTATTGCTGTTTTTATCACTTAGTTTCATTAATAACACTACATTTCCTATAAGTGATATTACCAAAAAAACACTTAGCACTAATACAATCCTCTTCTTCATTTATTATGTATCATCTCCTATATAGATCAACATTAATTCCATCTCATTTTGTTTATAAAATATTATTTTTCTACAAGTTCCCAGTTTCTTACACCTTTACTGATATCTAAAATATACTTTCGCTTACATTTCTCACAAGAAATATATACATCGTGGTCACGAAATCCAGGTATATTATCATGTTCTTCTTGGTCATTGCAGGCAAAGTTCCCAGACGTTATTTAGAAAAACGCTGGTATGGTTACGGTGCGTAGAAAGGAGAGGTAAGACATGAAAGCTGAAAAGGATCCTAAAACTGGAAAATGGTTAATCCAGTATCGATTTACGGATTGGCAGGGAAAGCGCCGGAAATCAACAAAACGGGGATTTGCTACCAAAAGAGAAGCGGAGGAATGGCTGAGGACTTTCCTTGTCACACAAAAAGCCGATTTCGATATGAAATTTGAGGAGTTTCTGAAGATGTATTACGCAGACATGGAAACACGTCTGCGTGAGCATACCATGAGAACGAAAAAATATATTATCGATTTGAAAATTCTTCCGTACTTTGGGCAGAAACGTGTGAATGATATTACCGCTGCGGACATCAGACGATGGCAGAACGAACTGATTAAAAAAGGTTACTCCCATATCGGTCACAAGCGTTGCCGGAAGTCTGTTACAATTCCAATCTTCTTTTTGAATCTGTATTCCAAACCTTTTACAATGCTCCTGCTTATCTCCTATCACATTTAGCATTAATCCTCTCAGACTGTATGTTCCACCTTCCCATGTTAAAGAATATCCACAACACAATCCACTGTACGCATCTATACAAGCTGTAAGAATCGGTCTGCCTATCAATTCCCCAGCATCATTTACAAGGTAAATATCACAGACCGTTGCATCCAGCATCCCTACCCCAACATGAGGGGCAAACTCCTGTATTCCATCTCCTAAAAGCGGTCTATGATTCTTTTGATAATCCTTTAATCCATTTCTTGATATATAATAGTTCTGTCTTTTCCTGTATTTCTTTTCAAAGTATCGGAATTGATTGATACTCGGATGTTCTGGAAGAATCACACCGTTCTTATCACAATATTTCGCACGTAGCATCATGGTATATGCTGTGGAAATGCTGTTCTTATGCTGATTATAGTAAAACTTGTTTAATCCCCACCGCATGTTCTTTTCATCCTCAGTAAGTTCTTTTTCTTCCTTCTGTTTTGGACAAAAGACAGCTTCATTTTGATATACAAGATACAGACAAAGATAGTTTCGTATAGTCTGCTTGCTTACATTCTTTTCAGCAGCTATTTGATTAATAATATAGGTTCTCTGCTTAATATCCGATACAAAAGGAAGTACAGGGGCAATCATTGTAAAATGCTCTCGGATAAACCGTCTGCTTTCTGCATCCAAACACTCTATATCTGGAATCACCACACCTGTTTCTTGTAGCATTTCTGATTCTGTACATTCTTCATATCCTGAAAGAGAATCCGCTATAACCCAATAGGGCATAGACCTTTTTACACAATCAATCACAAAGACCTTCTCATTTTTCAGTTCCAGTACACGAACTATCTGTTCTCCTGATTTCCACAAACTATTTTTCTTCATCTATCACCAACCCCCAATCCGTAACACCATGATTCAACCAATAGTTCCGACTTGCATCCAGTAACTTTACTGTCATAGGTTTTGTAAGGAATTTCCGATAGACACATTCCCGTACCATCAAATCACCATCTGATTTTACACATACAAAATCAGAAGTATAGTCTCCCACCTCTAATCCTTCCAGTAATATGTTACATCGTATTTCTTTGATTTCCTCACAATCCTGTAACCTATTAGCGTATAGTGCCTGTATCTCATCATATAGCCTACAAACTTCTGTGCTTTTAGCAAGTACACGCTTCTCGCACCTTCCCTTGTAATTCTTTCTTCTCACTGTTCCGTTATCCTTTCATGTCCGTATTTCAATCCTTCCTAGCATCTTCCCAAAAACGTTCCCAAAAATGAAAGAATTTCCCCAAAAACAAGTTTTCTTCTTCCCAAAATGGTTTTGGGAATTTTCCCTAAAATGGCTGGAACCCTTGATTTTCCTAGTGATTCTTGTATTTTCGCTTTTTCCCAAAAACGCTATTTTCAAAAACCACTATGTCGTTTAACAAATCCCGTTAGCGTCTTTTTAACAAACTCCGTTAGCGTCTCCCCGAATTTCTGTCCGACTTTCTTAACGAATTTTCGCACTGGGATTTCGTTCAAGATTTTCTTAACGAATATTCATAAAAGATATTCGTTCAAGGTATTCGTAAATGCTCGAAAGTATTGATTTTACAAGGTTTCTGATAGATGATACGGTCAGAAAATTCGTTAAAAAAAGACCTTAAAGGATTTCTCCTTCAAGGTCTTTTCATACTCATTTTCTTTGTATTATTTTTTATGCCTGCCATTCTTCCCACGCTAACGACTTTTGTTAAAAAGAGGATAACGAAGGTTGTTAAGTGACAAATATATTATTCAAATTCGACAATTACTAATCAATTTTGTTTAGAGATTATTCATTGTCGTATTTATAGTTCTTTTGATTATTTGATTTATCCATATTATCCTGCCTATACATGCTCATGTTATCATTTTGTTATCGGCATTGATAACACACGCTCTGAAACTGTGGATAATAGCAATATATTCCGACTCAAATTATAAGCGGTTTTGCTTAGAAATACAATAAAAATTTCCGGTCTTCCTTCACAAATTATTTTTCCAAACTAATCCAAATTTCTGGTGTTAAATTCAGAGCCACCGCCGCCTTTTTAAAATCATTTAATGCATCCAACAGATGAAATGATTTAAAATCTGAAAGTTTGGTTAACCTCTTTCGATTAACTAACATCCATAAGCATACACTGCGTCCATTAAACACATTTTCCCCTATTTCTCCCGCATTGGCTAATCTCAAAGATGTTGTAGCCTGTTTTACCAAATAAACTAAATCTGCCTGTTGATGCTGATCCTTTATCATAACCACGCTCTCATCATCCATAAGATCTGCCTTCTCTATGCAATATTTTCCATTAATATACACATTGTCTTTGTGTAATTGTGTATATTTACCACTTGCTACCAACGAATCAATTAATTCCGTTTCCGTTTGATTTGTAGATTGTTTTATATGAAAATTAATACTATCAACTTGCTCTTGGATAAATTTAACATATGATTCACTAAACTCAACCCATTCATTTTGAAAGAAAACATAATATTTTCCATTAAACTCCACAGTAATTTGCAATAGTTCCTTTAATTTCTTGGAAAATAAAGCTTCGTCATTTTCATTATAAAATATTACCCTGATAGAATTATATTTTCCTTTAATTTTTTCTTTATTATCAGAAATTGCTTCACGAATATAATTTATATCCAAAGTATCACTAATATCTGACAAATCCGTTTTGAAGAGTTTAAGTGAATATCTATAATCATTCGAAAAATTAAAACTAACTCCTGTCAACCAGTAATCACTAACATCAACATCCATAACAAAATCCCCAAAATGTTTATCTAATTCTTCATTTAAAGAATCAAGAACATTCTTATCAATAACTTTATGATATCTTGGAAGTTTAATATTTACTTCTGCTTTCAATGCTTTTTCAATCTCATCCGTAAAACGATAAAGTTCCAGTGGACTTAAATGAAAACTTTTTCCAAAAGAAAATCGTGCAGATTCACCAAAATCAGCACTTTCGCCCCACAGTTCCTTATCTATCGTTTTACATTTTACATAACTAAATGCTTCTCCATAATCACGAGAATCATCAAGCTTTCTATTTTGTAGATATGATGTTATATCTTTTTTCCCAGCTGACGTAAATGTTTGGGAATGTTTCATTTTTAGTCCTTGTGGATCAAGGATTCGTTCTGCAAGATTTAATCCAAAATCCTTATCACAATATTTACGAACAATAAAATGCGTCTGTCCATAGGAAAATGCATATGAATAATCATTTTTCTGTATTAGGAAAAGTCCTGAAACGGATTCACTGCCTATATTTTCAGTGTAGTATGCAAATTTTTCTTCTGATAATAACTGCTGATAATATTCCAACCAGCCTCTGTTTTGGGAATGTTTTTTTCGCAAATATAATGCCGAATAACTATTTTTATCTTCATTATCTGCCTCACATTCAAATCCATTATCTTCCAATTCAACTGTCAAATCACCAACTTTGTCATTTTCAATTCTAAAAACATTAACCTTCATATAATCCCACCTTCTTCCCTCAAAAAATTTATCACATTATCTGTTTTCTAATTGTTTTTTCCTGTATCTTCAATAAGATTCCGTTTCAATACCTGTATCGTTTCCTGATTCTTTTTAAGAATTTCAAGTTGTCGATATGCCTTTTCTCGTAATATCTTTAGTCGTTCAATTTTAGGCACATCCTGTCTTATCAAATCTGCATTTGTATCCTCCAGATTGATAAGCACAACCAATTCTTCCGCAGAAGCAAAATCTCTGATATTAGGAGTTTTAGCTTTTATTCCTTTTTCATTTCTCCATTGTGCTGCTGTTTTTCCAAACAAAGCCATATTTAGAATATCTGCTTCTGAAGCATATGTATATGCCATTTCCTGCGGAGATAATGTGGGCGTTATCAAAAATTCTTTTACCGCATCTGTATGGATACGATAATTTATTTTTGAAAGTTCTCTCTTTACATCCCATCCGATTGCTAACCGATCTGCTTCATCTTTCTTTAATCGCTGATAATCTTTGATGATATAAAGCTTAAATTCCGGCGAAATCCATGAAGCAAACTCAAACGCTATATCCGTATGAGCATAAGTGCCGCCATATCGTCCCGATTTTGATACTATACCAATTGCATCCGTTGCTTTTATCCATTGCTGCGGTGTCAACGTAAAAGCATTATCTCCAGATTCCGCTTTAAACCTATCGAATTCGATAGGTTTAAATTTGGGATTGTGAATTTGTTCCCACAAGCCCAAAAATGAAATCGTAGAATGATTACGCATCCAATTTGCCACCACGATAAAGGCATTATCCGGATTTTTATATTTGGCAATGTCAGTAAGCGAAATATAAGCGTCTTCATTAACAACATCGCCCATCACTCTGATTTCTGTTCCATTGGCATCTATTTTCATATTTTTCATAGAGTCTTTATCTCCTTTTTATCAGCGTTTTCTTAAATAGGAATCTGAAAAAACTTATTTCACTCTATCAATACTTGTCTGTCTTTTTACCATTACAGTCTTTACAAAGCATTTGACAATTTTCAGGAATAGTCTGTCCACCTTTACTCCACGGCTTAATATGGTCGCCTTCCATTTCATTAAACTCAAAATGCTGTCCGCAAATAGGACAAATTCCATTTTGTCTACTATACGCTGCCATTTTATCCCGCTTATCAAATGCTCGTAAATTTAATAATCGTCCTGCATATGGGTCTGTTTCCCTGCAAAGCAAATATTCATAAATTCCTTTCGACTTCTGCACATCCTCATCCTCATGCAAACGCTTTACTTCATCATTCATTGCAGACGAATTGTATGAACGGTCGTGATATTCATTATAAAGATAGCACCAGTCTAATCCTTTCATATCTGCATAATATTTGGGGAAAATTTTCTGTGCCCAGTAAATAACATCTTGAAAATATTGCCACAATTCATCGGCATCTGCGTCCGATTTATGCAAAGCCATATATTCCGTAATATCCTTTATTCCCTGATATTCACAGATACCTCTAAGAGCTTTTTCAAGAAGCTCCTGGCGATTAGGATCACCCGTAATATATTTATCGGATAAACCTTTTGCTGCACAGTTTCTCTTTGAAAAATGCAATTTTGCATCTGAAAGCCACTCTCCTGTATAACTAATATTTCTAATTTCCTGATCTGTCAGTTTTTCTCCCGCTATATTTACAACCGTAAACCAGTCTAATTTTTCAGAATCCGTTCCCTCGCAGATATAAATCATAAAATCATAATTCATAATTGCATTATATTTATCGTCTGGCAACGCATCCCAATAAAATTTCTTGCCATCAATCGTAATCGGAAACTGATGCTTTAAATATTGCATTACTGACAAAGTTCGTTGCTGACCGTCAAGAACTTCGTACTGTTCATCCCCAGTTTTTACCCAATACATAACATTTAATGGAAAGCCTTTCAAAACTGTATGAATGACCGCTTCCGCTTGCTTTTGGTCATATACAAATTCTCTCTGATATGGAGGACGAATAGCCAACCTTCCACCATACGCAAATACTCCATCATCGCCATTATCTACATAACTTTCAAACACATCTCTGATTTTAATTGATTTTGGCTCAATTTTCATTGCCGTTTCTCCTTCTGATTAAAATTCGTGGATATATACTTAATAAATATCCATCTACATTATCTGCCGTATAGTACACTGTACCAGTCGGTTTATCTTTTACACAAAGTGCAGCACGTGTATTCACTTTACTACCACCCTGTAATGTGCCATTTTTATTATGCTGGACAGCATTTTCAAAAAGTGCAGTCATTTCATAATCAACTGTGTTTCCTAATGTGATACCCAAAATTTCAAATTGTTTCGGATTATATTTATCCAAAAAAGTAATTGGTACACCCATTATCCCGTTACATCTTACGCCTAATAACGATTCTGTCATAGAGTCGTTTATACTCTGCGCTGTCTGATGACAATTCTGTCGTATAGGCAACGGTAGAGCTGCTCTGCTCTGCTCTGCTCTGCTCTGCTCTGCTCTGCTCTGCTCTGCTCTGCTCTGCTCTGCTCTGCTCTGCTCTGCTCTGCTCTGCTCTGCTCTGCTCTGCTCTGCTCTGCTCTGCTCTGCTCTCAGATTGTTATTGGTTTCTTCAGCCTTGTCAAGTGGTAAATAAAATCTCACTCCGCCTGCAACATAGCTCCCTTTTGGTGCAATTTCTGACATAGGTCTTCCTAACCATCTGCTTGCCCCAATAATCTCAAACTGTTCAGGGTTGTGCTTGTCCAGATATGTAATTGGTACACCCATTTCCTCAAAATAATCGCAAGGAATATCAGCAACCTTATCTACATTAATGGCATCATAATTCGCATAATGCGGATAATCTTCTTCATTACCATAATACTTGCGATACAAAATCAGTTTCTCATGTCGTTTACCATGATCAAGATTGGTAAACCAACGAACTCCTTTAACACGAATATATTTTCTTCCATTTTCATCTACACCGCATCCCGCTGCTCTAAGCGGATAATTATCAGGTACATAAAATTTTCTATCGCCACTATGAATACTAACCCCTAACCACAGTTCGTCATTTTGAATTAGTGGAAATATTTCTTTGTATGTAATTGCATTGACGTTGCCTATAATCAAAAACTTCTTCTCATATTTCATTAACAATGCAACATATTCTCGGAATAAACTAAATGGTGGATTTGTAACTACAATGTCCGCTTGTTTTAAATACTCAATACATTCATCTGAACGAAAATCGCCATCCCCATTCAATTTCTTAACTCCACGTTTTTTGGATTTTAACAATTTATCAATATCTTCATCTGATACACCACGACCATTCGCCATTGGAACTTCTTTTATATCCATAACGTAACCGTGTCCATTTTTTGTCGTAACCTGTTCGCCAAGATAATCCCATATTGTCATTTGTCTCCACGCCACTGATGAAGTACTATATGATGTACAAATCAAACGTTTCAATCCAAGATAATTAAAATTCCTCAAAAAGAACTTACAGAAATTACTTTCAAATGGGTCATCGCAATTACATAAAACTGTCTTTCCCTTAAAGTGCTTTTCATAATGATTTAATTCACTCTGTATATCCTCATATTGAGTATAAAATTCATCCTTTTTTGCAACACCAGCTGCATGTAAATTCGCATTATTTGCCATTACTTTATCTCCTTGTTTCACTGTTCAACTTCATCATCTACAAATTCCATAATATCATTAACATCACAATCCAAAGCTGAACATATCTTATATAAAACATCAGTAGAAACATCCTGCCCTTTTACCAGTTTAGACAAGGAATAATGGGTCAAATGTGCTTCCCGTTCCAGATCACTTTTTTTCATATCTCTATCAATCAAAAGTTTCCAAAGCCTTTTGTAACTGACTGCCATTCAGAAATCCTCCCGTAAATAATTCGACATACACAGTATAGTGCATAAAAAATCTTTTTTCAATTATTTTTGATGAATTTCATACATTTTTTTCGATATTCAAATATATAATGCAGCGGTAAAAACATATCATATATCTTCATGTTCTTTACCGCTGTTCGAATTATATATAGATTATCTGATGATTCACAATCTCCCTCGCACATGCCTGTATGTCATTCATCCTGCCTATCCATTCCCAAACGTTCTCTACCTTTAACTGTTCCGTGATTCCCTGTGCCTGTTTCATCTGCTCTATAATCCTTTCAAAGCGTTCCTGTGCTTGTTCCTCTATATCTGCAAGATAACTATTCAGCCTGCCACTTGTAAGCAGAGTAATATAAACCGCTCTCTTATACTCTTTCAAATAACGTAAATGTCTTTGTCCCCATACGCCTACAAACCTCTGTTCTTCCTCCGGCAAGGTAAGACAGGGGATAAGATAATCCCCATGTCTGATATAAGTGCCGCCTATTTCTTCAAATATTGTTTTCTTCATAATCGTTTCCACCTTTCTTATCGTTCTCTATCCATAGATTTTTTCTTGACTGACCGTTTCGGCTGCTGTCTGCCTTCCTGCTGATAGCGGTGCAGCTTTTCCAATACGCTTGTTTTTTTCGGTTGTTCTAACAGTTTCTCTCTCTTCTGTTTTGTCTGATTTTTCCATGCCCTTAGTTCTTCGTTGTATTCTATAATCAATCCTTCTGTCTTGTTATAAACCTTCTGAAAGGCTTGCACATTGGGATAGCCTTCCCGCTTTACTATCTGTTCCAAACTCTTGTGCAGACGTTTCTCCAAATCCTCTAACAGTTCAATTTTCCCCTCCAAAGATTTTCGCTCTTTGCCTTTAAATAGTCCTCGTAACTCTGACAGTTGCTTTTTCAAAGAAGAAATATCCTGCTGTGTGCGTTTTATCTCCATGGACTGTCTCTGCAATTCATACATGAGCTTCTGCATATCTTTCCATTCCTGCAAATCAATCTTGGGTACAGGTTTCGGCGGTAGTTTAAATTTGAAAATTACCTCCTGCAAAAAGTCTTTCGCACCTCGGATAATCTGACGTAACATATCCGGCAGCCAACCATGTATCCTGATAGATTGCAGCGTTCTGTCTGTGATTTTTTCCTGCTTGATTTTCAAAATATCTTCTTCAGGAACGCCTTCAACTAATGCCACATCAACTGTCCGATTCCATTCCTGCCTTGCCGCATTGTCTGCCTTTATCTCCTCTGCTTTCGGATTGTTCTTTCCGATTTTCTTCGTTGCCAGATATACGCCACCCTGTTGGAATACGGATAATTTTTCTGATTCCTCTTTTACATATCGGTTGATCGTATCGGTAAACAGTTCCTTGACTTCTTTGGTAAATGCTTTGTTCTTAAACCATTCATCCTTTTTCGTGAAGATATGGCTTTCATAAATTTCGCCTTTGGGGATAATACTGCACCCTGCCCGGATATTTCCCTGCTCGTCTAAAATCTCTTTTTTCGTGCGTCTATGCTTTCCCTGTTCATCATAAAACATATTTCGGGTGGCAATCTTCACTTCAGGCTGCTCCAACATTTTCCGTTCACTGAATACCAGATGAATATGATAATTCGTCTTTGCCTTGTTGTGATGAAGGGCAGCGATGCACTCCACACCGTATCTTTTATGGAAAGTCTCCGTAAAAATCCTTACCACATCATCTGCCCTGTACTGAACAAAACTTTCTGGAAGCGCTATGATAAACTCACGCCCTTCAATACATTTCCCTGCTGAACCACTTGCCTTAAAATCCAACTGATTTTCTCTTGCAAGATTTTTCCAAAACTCCGGTGTTACTCCTTCTGTCTGATAGGTCGCATAGAGATATTCCTGCCGTTTCGGATTAGAGATATAATCAATCCTTCCTGCCACATCGGACAGCTTACTTTGTCTGATAAATGAATGTCTGCCTATAAGCATCCTCCTTCCCCGGCTCTCGCCGACTTTATTGTGAGTAGGTGCATAGGCACCTGTTTACGAACTGATTGCCGTGTCCGGCATAAGCCTCGCAGAGCGAAATACACAGAGTATAAACCGTAGGTTTGTGCGATGGGTGTATTTCGCTCTCAAACGCCGAGGGCTTGTTTTTATTTAACAAAGTCCGATTACTTCTCGGACTCACGCTTAAATTTATGGGCGTATCCGCCCTTTTTCTCTGCCCGTATCCGGGCTACTTTTTCTTTCCGACTTCTTTAAACCTTTGAACCACACCATTCATAATGAAATCGAATTTATATCCACTTCCTGCCTTATCTGTTATTCACAGGGGTGTGCCACACCCCTGTCCTTATCATCAAGGAAGAATTACCAACGGAAACTCTCCGGCACTCCTCGCCTGTCCAAATATTCTTTTCTTGCCTGTTCCCGTTCTTCCTCTGTCGGTGCAGTTTTTGATTTTCCAAACAGGTCACGCATGACCATCTTGTCCAACTTTTTTTCCAACTCCTGCTTAATCTCTTTCTCGCTACTCTCATCTTCCATCAAGTGAAAGCGGAGCAGCTGCATAAATAATTCCTGTGATATTTGCACGTTTCTCATCATATCCCATCCTCTCCGTGACGGTATGTGACAGTTGTGACGGTTATTTCGATACCGCCCCCGCTGTCAAAAATACCGTCACAACCGTCACCAACTGTCACGCTGTTTCCGTATCGTCTTTCCAAAACCGTATTTTTCTTCCATCGTGGGTGCGGTTGCTCTTATAATAAATGCCATGCTCTGCATACAATCGCCCTGAAAGAACATTCAGTTTTCGTGTGATGACATGGGGCTGAATTTCTACCTTTATCAGCGAAACCAGTTCCGTTGCTGAGCCTTCCCAAAAGGATTTATCCTTCATAATAAGTTCGTCAATCTCATCCAGTAAAGGCTCTGGCGGTTCCTTCCACAGTTCAGTTTCTGCCCTTTGCAGTTCCCACAATAACGTTTCTGTATTGCGGATAAGATATAGCTTTTGGTCTTGCTGATCTCTGCCCGATACTTCCAAAGTTGCTGCATTGCCTGTCCGTTTTTCTTTCTGAAGGAGAAATGCTCCGTCTGCCGCACCAAGCAGTCCGCTTGTTCCCGAAATCATATCAAACTTATCATCCGCCGTCTGTTTCCTTGTGTGGTGTACGAGCAGGATACAAAGACCGTGGGCGTCTGCAAAGCTTTTCAGCCTTGCCATAATCTGATAATCGTTGGCGTAGCTGTAATTATCTCCGCCGACCTCACGCACCTTTTGAAGTGTATCAATGATAATCAGTTTCGTGTCCGTATGCTCCGCCACAAACCTTGCAAGCTGTTCATCCAGCCCTTTCCCTAGCTGGCTGGCGGAAGCAGAAAAGAAAAGATTGTCCGCACTCTCTGTTCCAAACATCCGATACAGACGTTCCTGTAAGCGGCGGTAATCATCCTCAAGGGCAAGATACAGTACCGTTCCTTTTCGGGTGGTATAATTCCAAAGCGGTGTTCCTGTGCTGACGTGATAGGCAAGCTGTGCCATCAGAAAACTCTTTCCCAGTTTGGGAGAACCTGCAAAAATATATGTGCCGGGGTAGAGCAGACCGTCGATCAACGGCGGCTTGCTCTGATACTGGGTGTCAAACAGCTCATTCATGGAAACTGCTTTGAGATAGGAGGGGTCTAAACTCAACTGCATTTCTCTCTGCATTTCCTCAAAACTCTTGATATTTTCCTCATACTCGGATATACTATTTTCAGCGATTTTTTGAATTGGCTGCCTTTCATCTGCGCCAACAGATGGATTAAAGGCAGTCTTTTCTTTTTTATTCTCCATTCTCATCCTCTCCTTTCAGACCGCCAAGAATAATGGCAATCAGTTCAATTACATTCAGTAGTTCCTCATCCACGCTATTCCCTGCTTCAATCCGCTTTAACTCTGTAAGGAC
Organism: Faecalicatena sp. Marseille-Q4148; assembly: GCA_018228665.1. Classification (NCBI taxonomy): domain Bacteria; kingdom Bacillati; phylum Bacillota; class Clostridia; order Lachnospirales; family Lachnospiraceae; genus Faecalicatena; species Faecalicatena sp. Marseille-Q4148. The sequence goes on along the minus strand of CP073692.1, from coordinate 3,008,959 downwards.
AGCGGCAAGTTCCAGTTTGAGTGCCTTATACACTCTCGGATTGCCCTGTACCACCACATCCTGATTCAGACAGCGGCGATAACAATATTCCTGTTTGGGCAGCCCCGATAAGGCAACCGCCTTGTTGATGCGTTCATTTTCTTCGGGAGATACCCGAAATCCTACTGTGATGTTTCTCCATCGGTTTTTGTTATCCCTGTTCTTAGCTGACATTTGCAATCTCTCCTTTCCCTAAATCATCTAATCTGTCTGCCATTTCCGTCTGTTTTGACGGGAACAGATGAGCGTACTGGTAAGTGATGTCAATGCTTTCATGCCCCACACGGTCTGCAATCGCCACCGCCGAAAATCCCATATCAATGAGCAAACTGATGTGGCTGTGCCTGAGATCATGAATGCGGATACGCTTTACACCTGCGGCTTCTGCCCCTCTGTCCATCTCGTGATGGAGATAACTTTTTGTAACTGTAAAAATGCGGTCTTTCTTTTTCAATCCGTAGAGCATTTTCAAATACTCCTGCATTTCTTCACAAAGGAACTTCGGCATTTTGATCATGCGGTTGCTTTTCTTTGTTTTCGGTGTAGTAATCACATCTTCTCCGTGTAGCCGCTGATAAGATTTGTTAATTCTGACCGTTTCTTTCTCAAAATCAAAATCCGCTGCGGTCAGTGCAAGCAGCTCCCCTTCTCGGATACCGCACCAGTAAAGCATTTCAAAAGCATAAAAGGAAACTGGCTTGTCCATCATCTCAAAAGAGAACTTTTTGTATTCTTCTTTTGTCCAAAACAGCATTTCCTTGTGTTCCTCACTTCCCATATTTCCCACCTTTGCGGCAGGATTGGAACGCAACTCATAATAACGTACCGCATGATTAAATATGGCTGACAGTTGATTATGCAGCGTTTTTAGATAGGTCTGTGAGTATGGCTTTTTCTTCTCATCCCGATAGGCAAGCAGTTCATTCTGCCATGTGATAATCTCCTTTGTGGAAATCTCGCTGATTCTTAACTTGCCAAAATACGGAAGTATCTTCGTGCGGATGATATGCTCCTTTGTCAGCCACGTGTTCTCCTTCAGACGGGTTTTCACATCCCGGATATACAGTTCGGTAAAGGCTTCAAAGCTCATATCAAGGTCAGACGCATTCTGTAACTGGAACATTCTCTCCCATTCCTGAGCTTCTTTCTTGGTGGCAAAACCACGTTTGCATTTCTGCTTACGCTCGCCTTTCCAGTTCACATACCTTGCCATCACATACCATGTTCCATTGTCCTCATTCTTAAATACCGGCATTACTTTTCCTCCTTTCCTGCTCCGTAGAGCCTTTCGTAAAAATATTGGCGGTTCACACGCCCTGTAATCGTAATAAAACCTTTGGCTTTCAGTTCCTCATTCAGCTGTCGGATTAACTTATAGGCATAAGGCTTTGATACGCTTAGTTCCTGTGCCACTTCTTCGGCACGAATAAATTTGTTCTCCATAGATTGCCCTCCTCTTTCTCTAAACTTATTTGTTTAATTTTGAACCTATTATACTAAGCATATTTGTTTGTGTCAAGTGGTTTTCGGAAGAATATTAAACTTTTTTGTTTTGTATTATCTTGACTTTGCCTAAACATATCTGCTATACTGATTACACTACATATACAAGGAGCGATGATTATGGCGATTGGAGAGAGAATACATTTTTTCCGCATTCTGCGTGGAATGACACAAAAATATCTTGGTACGATTGTCGGTTTTCCTGAGCGAAGTGCCGATGTACGTTTAGCACAATATGAAACAGGAACAAGAAAACCAAAAGCGGAACTTACTGCTGCACTGGCACAGGCACTTGATGTTTCCCCTCATGCCCTCGATGTACCCGATATTGACAGCTATATCGGACTGATGCACACTTTGTTTACCCTTGAAGATTTATACGGTCTGACTGTCAGCGAAGCAGACGGAGAAGTCTGTCTGAAAGTCAACAAGAACAAAGGAAAAGACGCTCACGAACTACTGAAAATGCTCTATGCTTGGAAAGAACAGGCGGACAAGTTATCTTCCGAAGAAATCAGTAAAGAAGAATACGATAACTGGCGTTACCACTATCCAAAGTTCGATACCACACAGAGATGGGCGAAAGTGCCATCACAGGAACTTAGTGACGCCTTAGTTGAAATGTTCAAAGATCAACTCAAACCAGATAAATAAAGACGACAAAAAGCCCTTAGCCATGAGTTTCATACCCACAGCTAAGGGCTTAGTTTATAATATGGATTTATTTGTTACACAACCGCCTGTCAATCATTCTCTAACCATAAAACCACTGGATTACAAGAATAATGGCTCTTATGCAACTGTTATCAATTTGTTATCAAAAGACTTTTGAAAGTGCCGCAAACCCGCATAAATGTGAGGGTTTCGTAAGGATGGTTTTTTAAGTAAGGATTTGCGGTATGGCATTTTTGGTGCTATACCGCTTTTCCTTTCCATAAAGTGACCTTTGAATGGTCGAATGTTCCGATGTGATTGTAGATAATCTCGATTTCCTGTAAACGCCGCCCGCTGCTTTTGTCTGGGGCATGAACAATTATCCTATCCACAAACTCATGCAGTATTTCAGGTGTAAGCTCTGTTAGGTTGGTGTACTTCTTCACAATGGAGAGGAAACGGTCAACATTGACACTCTGTTTTTCTGCCTGCTGGATATGCTCCTGTAACCTTGTCATTTCTTCCTGCAAGTCAGCCTGTTCTGTGTCATATCCCTTTGACAGTTTCATAAACCGTTCATCCGACAGTTTGCCGCTGATGTTGTCCTCATAGATACGCTGGAAAAGGTTATCCAGCTCTTTCATGCGGCTTTGGATTTCCGACATTCTCTTTTTCTGTTTTGTCAGTTCCTTGTTCCTCTGGCGTACATCCGTATCCATCACCATGCGGATAAATTCATCCTCATACTGTGACACATAGCCGATCACTTCCCGCAGGTTGTCAAGAACAATCTGTTCAACAACTACATTACGGATATAGTGCATGGTACAGGATTTTGTATTCCCGCGATAATTGGAACATACATAGTTGTGTTTCTCGGCAGGTTCATCCACCCTGCGGTGAAAACTCATTTTGCTACCGCAGTCCGCACAAAAGAGCAAACCAGAGAACATGGGCATTTCCCCCATTTTAGTAGGGCGCTTTTTGCCCTGACGAATTTTCTGAACAATATCGAAAGTCTCCTGATCGATGATCGGTTCATGGGTATCCCTAAAGATTTTCCATTGGGAGGAGTCATTGTCGATCTTCTTTTTCACCTTGTAGGATTTAACATGGGTTTTGAAGTTGACGGTATGCCCCAGATACTCCATGCGTTCCAGGATTTTTGATACTGCCGGTGCGTTCCATTGATAAGGTATTTCAGGAACCACCGAAGGCTGTTTCAGTCCTTTGCTTACCGCATACATAGTAGGGCAAAGGATTTTTCTTTCTGTCAGAATGTTGGCGATCTGAGTAGGACCGTATCCTCCAACACATAGGGAAAAGATTTCTCGGACAACTGCCGCTGCCTCATCATCCACCAGCCACTCTTTGAGATTATCAGGATTTTTTCGGTATCCATAAGGGGCATGAGAGCCGATATGCTCGCCGGCCATTCCTTTGGCCTTTTTTACGGCTCTGATTTTTTTGCTTGTGTCCTTTGCATACCATTCATTGATGATATTGCGAAAAGGTGTGAACTCGTTATCCCCCTGGGTACTGTCCACTCCGTCATTTACGGCGATAAAGTGAATGTCATGGTCCGGGAAGATGATCTCGGTGTACATTCCCACCTGCAGGTAGTCACGGCCAAGACGGGACATATCCTTTACGATAATCCTTTTTATCTTGCCTGCCTCAACATCTGCAATCATCCTCTGAAAATCGGGGCGGTTGAAATTAGTTCCTGAGTATCCATCATCAATATAATACAGATAGTTGGAGTAGCCGCGGTCCAATGCGTATTTTTTGAGGATTTTCTTCTGGTTTACAATACTGTTGCTGTCACCCTCCTGTTTATCATCCTGGGATAGACGGCAGTACAGAGCCGTTATATCATCAGTCAGAAGTTCCGCCGGATTGCGAAGTACATTGAATGTGTTTGACTGCTGTAACATAATAACCTCCTTATCCGACAGTCAAACAGACATTGCTTTGCTTACCTTTATTATACCGCGCTGTCTGGGAACTGTCTGCTGCTTTCAATGCCTAACTGGAAACATTTTTTCGGAGATCATTTCTGATAAGTCTTTTTACCTTTGTCACAGCGTCCTCCGTAGCTGTTTCTTTTGAACGAGAAGACACCACATAAGCGGTGTTCCCGATTTTATATTCACGCACCATGTCAGGTGCCTTTTTTTTTGTTTTTTGCATATAAATCCCTTTCTACTGTAAAAAACGATAGATAAGTAGAAAATAGGCTGGTCCAAACGGCCTTTAGCAAGGCTCCACAGGAATTTCACCTCCGCATGGTTCTCATGCGGCCCTACCCATTGCCTGCGACGCCTCACGGTTCCCGGACCGCTGTACGCTCGGACTGTGGCTATAAGGGAGTATCTGCCCCTCTGCGAGTTATCGCCCACAGGATGCTACACCTGTTCCATGGCATGGTACTGATCGCTCGCCCGGAACGGGGTCATGGCGTACCTGCCGCATGGCTCGGCACAGAGGGAATGTATCTGGCTGCCCTATACTGTCACGGAATTATCAGCCGGACTTTCTTTGTCAAAGAGCGATCTCGGAACCGGTCAGGCTCCACCGCAGAGGCGAGGAAAGGGAGAAAAACACGCCTCGTTGGTATGTACCTTAGATCGGCAGAACCTTGAAACCTGTTACAATGCTATACAGCAACTTTGCCTCCAGGCGAAGCCTCATATCTTCGTCCACACAGAGGTGTTCGTTGCCGTATTCATCTTTCATAGGTCTCATGGCGAGGAAACGAATATAGCCCTTGTAATGATTGAGTACAGCATTTAAGGCTCTCTCGTCACCCTCTGAGGCTGCCAGGATCACCGGCAGCGGTATGGGCTCTCTTATGTTTCGGGCCATTCAAATCCCTCCTTTTCCAAATACTCACGCAGTTCTTTAAGGATACCGCTGCGCCGTTTACTGATAGCCTGGCGGACCACATTAAGCTGCTCGCTTATTTCACGGTCCGTCATTCCCAGGAAGTAGGACAGCAGGATCACGTCCCGCTTGTCCTCCGGCAACTGCGACAGAGCCTCTGCCAGCAGATCACCGACCACAAACACTTTCTGTCCAAGCACTTCAAAGACATATTCGTCCTGAAAATACTTGTCATAGGAGGCGGCCTGTGCCAGCTCGTCCGGCGATAGTTCATCCAGAGATTTCTCATGGTCACGCTGCCTTGTATATTCTTTAAGAATATCTTTGGCTGCGTTTTTCAAAACCCTGGTACAAAATCCGCCAAACTGATTTTGAACACGCTGCTCATAGGAGTTTTTCATTTTCTCACCTCCTTTCGCAACCGCGGCGAAAGCGGGTGATAGATTTCCTCCCTTTCGCAGGGGTAACTGCGAAAATTGGTTTTTGGCAACCAAGATCGGAGAAAAATTTTGAAAAGTTCCTGCAGGAAGCCGGATACTGTCCAAAAAGCAGAAAAGCCCGACTGCATAATGCAGCCGGGCAAGATAAAAACTGCTATATGATGATGTGTGTGTTCATCTTCATAGCCGTAATGATCTGATTTATCAGTCTGGCTTTTTTTGATAAGTTAGAAGGATGAAAAACAAATAAGGACATGACGATACCTCCTGGATACCGCCGTGTCCTTAAAAATGGGTGACTTTAATACACCCTCCGTATTCTCATTTTGAAAAAGGAAAACGGCGGCTTTGATTTATAAATTTCAAAGCCGCCGTAAGGTAAACCAGTAGCGGCTTTCCCTTAAATAAAATGCCTATTTTTTCAGTTGGTAGAAATCATAAAATGCAGCGTGTTTTGCAATAAGAGTTTCAAATGTGCCATGCTCAATGATTCTTCCGTCTGCCATAAAAATAATCTCGTCATAGAGTTCAAGAATGTCTTTACTCATATTGTGTGTGATTGTAAGCAGCGTTAAATCAGATATTGCTAATAACCTGCTTTCAATGTCATACGCAGTCTGCATATCAATAGCAGAAGTACCCTCGTCTAAAATTAACAGCGGCTTTTTACGAATTAAAGCTCTTGCTACCGCAATTCGCTGTTTCTGCCCGCCGGAAAGGTTATTACCATTTTCCCCAACATGATAATCCAGTCCGTTTGGTACTTGTTCAATGAAATGCAATAAGCCACTATCAGATAGTACAGATTGTAATTCTTCTTTGCTATAATTTTCATGCAAGCAAATATTCTCTAAAATGCTTTCGTCAAACATATAGACGTTCTGATGAATAACCGACGACAAAGAGGTTACTTTATCAATATCCACAATAGAAAGATTATCTTCATCATACAGAACATTGCCTTTGAAATCAGAATAATATCCGGCAATCAGCTTGATAAGCGTAGATTTTCCGCAGCCACTTTTACCAACAAAGGCATATTTTTTTCCTTTTTTAATGGATAATGAAATACCGTTTATGACGTCATTTTCTTTATCATAGGAAAAATGCAAATCCTCTACACAAATCATTTCATTGAAAGTAGGGGGCTTTTGGGTATCTGTGTCTTGTTTCTTATAATCTGAAAATTCATTTAACTTCTGTGCAATCGGCTTGATACTTTTAATTTTGGGAATATTACTAAAAATAATTAAAAGCGGATTTGCAAGGTTACTGCTAACCTGTACCATACCTAATAACGCTCCCGCACTGATACGCCCAATAATAATGAAGTATGCTGAAAGGAAAACAACAACAACTTGAACAAGAAGTGCAAGAACCATAGAAACTGCTTCATTTGCAGCAATCGCTTTATCAACGGAATATTTTGCTTTTATCGTGTCCTCGTTGCTTGCCTCAAATCGTGAGAGAACATACTTTTTCATTCGGTAGGACTTAATAACTTCAAAACCGGATAACAGATCTTTTACATGGTTTGTAAAATCGGATAGCATATCAGAATATTTATCCTGTCGTTTAGAGAGCAGTCCTCCGAATAGACTGGGTACAATAAGCATGATAGCGATTGCAATAATCACGCAAACTGTAACGATAATGTCAAAGTAAATCATTACGGCAAGGGAAGCTATAAAAATAATCGTATACTGGATAACTTGCAGTAGAGGAAGTAAATAGTTATCTTCAATCATTTTTACGTCATTGGTAATTGCGGATAGATAATCAGCAGTATTATTTTTTGAGTAGTCCTCAATCGTGTGCCGTTCAATTCCTATAAAGGTTTTAGAACGGACAGCTTTCATGATTTTACAAACAAATTTTTTACTGAACAAAGATTGTAGGTACATGAATACTCCCATAAGAGCAAAGTAGACTAAAGAAAAGAGCAATATTCTGATAAAGCCGTCCATATCACCCATAGCTACAATATCCATAACCTGTTGCAATAAGATAGCAATAAATACATAGGATAGGGAACTGATTGCAGTAAATAATACCGTAAGGAACAGCAACAGTTTGTATTGTTTCAAATAGCGTATCATATATCGGTGTCCTCCTATTTCCTGTTAAAAAGTAAATCACAAACAAGTCCTACTGCCCCTAAACCAAACAGACAAGTAGCTGTTGATTTATAGCCTTTTTCAGATAAGTGTGCAGCTCCTATCATCAGTCCGATTTCTGCCGCAGCAGATATAGACTTAGATACAATGCGGAATGACCGCTTTTTCCATGCTTCATTTGCGGCAACTTCAATTTTGTTTGCAGCATTTTCGATTTTTTGGTCTAAGTTTGACATACTATTCTCCTTTCATACATTAAGACGGTATGTATCTGTTAAAAAAAATAATACCTTACGAATGAATGTAATGTTTGAAAATAAAACTGCCTTTTTCAAGGCAATTTTATTTACTCGCCTACATTTAAGTGTTCAAAGTAATTCTGTGCCATACCGAAAATTTCATCATCAATAATCGGTAAGTTCATACTATCCAACAGGTACTTAATGAAAGCAAACTTTGAAAGTAATTCTTTCGGAGTTGTGGGATAGACCGACGGAATTAACCAAAAATTTGTAAGCAATGGCAAAAGTTCTGAAAGTTCTTTTGCATAGTCGGTTTTGATAGAGCCGTCTGCTATTCCCTCTTGAATAAGCTGTAACCAAAGCGGTGCAATCAATTTTCTGTTTGTGTCAGCCAGTTCTGCTAACAAACGAGGATTTTTCAAAAGAGGAATACTTTGTTTTCCAAGTTCTGTTCTATCAATATCTATATGGTTTAACTTAATGACCTCACGCATTTTTTGTAAACCGTTTAAGTTCTTTTGCTTTTGTACGGTAACAAATGGGTTATTGTCAAAAAAGAGTTTTTCCCCCAATGCGTCAATAATTTCCTCTTTCGACTTGAAATGATGATAAATCGCTCCTTTAGTCAATCCTCCAAGCTCATTTACAATGTCTTGAATAGTTGTATTATCGTAGCCCTTTTCCATGAATAACCGCTGTGATACTTCCAATATCTTTTCAACGGTTACTTCGGGATATTTATTTCTCGCCATTGAGAAACCACCTCCAGCCTTTTTTCATTCGTTTGGTATGTATTTATTATAATCTCAACTCCCTACATTGTCAATATACATTCTTGTGGTATTTATAATACTTTCAAAAGCAAATAATATGCTCTATTTCAGTCAACACTATGATATGTGTACTCATATCATAGAAGAAAGGTGAACGGTAAAATGTAGTTGGGTGAAGTAAGCATGAAAAGAACAACAGAACTATATGATTTCAAGGCGTTCGGCGCCGCTATCAAGGCCGCACGAAAAGCCAAAGGAATATCAAGAAACCAGTTAGCAGATAAGATGGGGATTGCCCCACGGTATATTGCGTCCATAGAAAACAGCGGGCAACATCCAAGCCTGCAAATCTTCTATGAGCTGGTGACATTTCTAGAGGTCTCTGTCGATCAGTTCTTCTTTCCGGACAAGGAAGTGGATAAGTCTACCCAGCGTCGGCAGCTTGACAGCCTGCTGGATGGGATGGGAAGTAAGGAACTAACGATTATGACCGCCACGGCCAAAGGCATACAAGAGGCGAACCGGGAGGAAGAATAACCCTCCGGCACAACTGAACAGAAGTATAAGGACACTATGGGAAATCTGCTCTCATAGTGTTTTTTCTTACCCTTTTAGGTAGCCAAAATGAGGTTTTGAAGGTTACACAAGTACGAAGAACTAAAGAACAGCAAGCACAGCAAACGAGTACCCGTTTGCGATTTTTCCGATTTTCAGGTCCCTTGCCCGAAAATGAAAAATGCTTGTTGGGATAATCCCAAACCCTTAGAAGAACGGAGGAAACCGATGGCGAACCGAAAGAGAAATATCCAGATGAAATTTTGGGTGACAGCCGAGGAAAAAGGGCTGATAGATGAAAAGATGAAGCTGCTCCCCACACAGCGGTATGGGGCGTATCTGCGGAAGATGGCGATTGACGGATACATCATCTACACCGATACTACGGACATAAAGGAGATGAACAAAATCCTGTCAGCCATCAGCCGGAACATCAACCAGATCGCAAAGCGGCTCAATGCGGGAGGTCCAGCCTATGCAGCAGACATTCAGGAGATCAGGGAAAGGCAGGATGAGATATGGCAGTTACAAAGACACATCCTATCAAAACAACGCTAAACAAGGCCATAGCCTATATCTGCAATCCTGGGAAAACGGATGATACCCTCCTGGTATCCTCATTTGGGTGTTCTGCTGAAACTGCCGACATAGAATTTTCCTGGACCCGCCGACATGCCATAGACAAGGGCACCAACCTGGGCCGCCACCTGATACAGGCATTTTCCCCTGGGGAAGTCACACCGGAACAGGCTCATGAGATCGGCATGAAGTTGGCAAATGAGGTGCTGGGCGGCAAGTATGAATTTGTCCTCACAACCCACATAGACAGGGGGCATATCCATAACCATATCATTTTTAACTCTGTCAGCTTTGTGGATTATCGGAAATACCATTCCAATAAGCGGAGTTATCATTTCATCCGTCGCACCAGCGACAGACTTTGTAAGGAATACGGTCTGTCCGTGATCGTGCCGGGGCAGGACAAAGGAAAGAGCTACATTGAGCATACCACCGAGAAAGCGGGAACCAGCTATAAGGCAAAACTGAAAGCCGCCATTGACCGGCTCATTCCCCAGGTATCGGATTTTGAGGAACTGCTGAAACGGATGGAGGCAGAGGGATACGAGATCAAGCGGGGCAAGTATATTTCCTGCAGAGCCACAGGGCAGGAACGGTTTACCCGTATGAAAACCCTGGGCGTGGATTACACGGAGGAAGCCGTTGCCTTCAGGATTGCCGGAGGTTCCCGTCCATCCAGACAGCCGAAGTTAGGCAGTCAGAAGATCAGCCTGCTCATTGACATACAGAACAATCTCAAAGCCCAGGAAAGCGCCGGCTTTGCACACTGGGCGAAGATCAACAACCTAAAAGAGGCGGCCCGCACATTCAATTTCCTCACGGAACACAGCATTACCCATTATGAGCAGTTGCAGGGAAAGGTCGATGAAGTGATGGCCGAACAGGACAGACTCCTGTCCTCCATCAAGGCAAAGGAACAGCGGATAGGCGAGATTGGCCTGCTGATAAAACACGTTTCTGCCTACCGGGAACACAGGCCGGTCTATGAGCAGTACAGAAAATCCTCCGACAAGGAGAAATTCCTGAGAGGTCAGGAAAGCCAGATTATCCTCTTTGAGAGCGCCGCCAAAGCCCTCAAACAGATGGGTGTCCAAAAGCTGCCGGATATTGCCACCCTAAAAAAAGAGATGGCCTCCCTCACCACAGAGAAACAGCAAGAGTATGGGAACTACCAGAAGATCAGGACCCAGGCAAGGGAACTGGATACCATCAAGCGGAATGTGGACCAACTCTTAGCAGTCCCGCAAAAGGAAGGACGGGAGAAGAATCAGGAACGGAGGTAGACTTACATTGAAACGGAAAAATATACATGCTATAATTTATAAAAAAGATTTTCCAGGTGGAGTACAAATTGTATCCCACCTGGAGAATGGAGCAAATGCCGGAGGAAAAAAAGATGCAGATAGGTTCTAATACATATAAATTGATATTACTTGATACAAATGCTATTAGAGAAATTGTGATGAATGTTAACTTGTCAGGAAAAGGATTTTTAGAAAAATTTTTTACCGAGCAACAAAATAAATATGCACCTTGTTTTTCAATTTATAATGTAATTGAACTTATGCCCTATCAAGACATTTATGAGAAGTTTTTAGAATTTTTCTCAATCATTCCTTGTCTTATGATATTTCCGGTTAAAAGCATATTTCAAAAAGAAGTCGAGTGTTACTTTACAGAAAAGGGGTTTGTAATTGATAATCAAATTGCCAATGCTTTTACACCTTTTGTTTCTAAAGATAATTATAATTGCAAAAAGTTTTTTGAGATATTGGCAGAGCAGCCAGTTTTAATGAATAATATTGCTTTAGAGGTAAAACAATTTCCTGCTATAGCTAAGGCATGGGAAGATAAAAGAAAAAGTGCAGAACTTATGTTAAAGGCTCAACACTTGCCATTGAACATGATTGATGAAAAATTTTATAGGGTTCACGAAAGAGAAACCATTATAAAGGACTTAATGAATTTTGGTATTGCAGTTCCAGAAGATATTGATATTTCACAGTTGCCAGCCTCAAGAGTGATGGAATATTCTCAATTTGTCCGCATTTTTCAAACTCAAAAAAGCCTTAAAGCAAATGATGTAATGGATATTCAGATTAGTTCTATTATACCTTATGTAGATGCAGTAATAACAGAAAACTTTCAAGCAGATGTTTATAGAAAAGCAAAAAGGATAATATCTCAAATGAAAGGACTTGAAATATATACATTGAAAGATATTAGACTTAATTAGAATTGCACCGTGGAAATGTGCATAACGGACCATTCCACCGATGGAAAACACATTCACAGCACATGGAAAAATCAGAGCTTTCCCACATCCTGCAAACATCGTTTCCCACAGTTCCATAGTACGGCCAGTTATACGCATTCCCACAGCGCCTACTACTGCAAACATCCATCCTTTCTTTCCTACCTGGATAAAAGAAAATAAGAGCATAAAAAAAATAGGGAGTACAGCCACCACCACACAAGCGGTAACTGTACTCCTGTTTTCGTGTTTGGAAAAGTGGCGAAAATCGACACTTTTTCCTATCATTTTGAGCCATAGGGGGGCAGAGGATAAATCCTATTACCTATGTATTTTGAGCCTCACAGAGCCGAAAAAATCCTTTGTTTTCAACCCTTTTCCCGCCTCTTTTTTGCCCTATCTGTCTGGTAGAGAGGACAGGCGACTATTCCGGCTCGGAAACTCTGCTTGCAGTTATGGATACATTTTCTGCAAATCTTGTTGTACTGCCGCCTGCCGTTCTCCCCAAGAAAGAAGCTCCATTCCTGTTTCCACTTTTTACTTCGGCTCATAGTTCTGGCCCATCCTTTCCGGGCTTGCCGATCTCCGGGGGCTTTCGTTCGGCACATTCCTTTTTGGCCTGGGAAAGCTGTCCCAGGACAGAGGGCTTATCTGTAACGGGTTCCTTGTCCTTTGCCCGCTCCCCGTTGTTGATAATACCGTCAATCATGCCGTAGTCGTCCTCCACCTGGACCTCTGCATTCTTCAGAGGATTCTCCGGGCTTGTGAGATTGAGCAGGAAATTTTCCCGATCATCCACGGTCAGATCAGGGAGAGCTTTTACCAGATCGACCACCGCCGTCTGGACAAGAGAGTTCTCCTTAAAATGTTCTATCAGGCAGAGGGTGTCCAGATCAAGATGGTTTCCCTGTACCAGGGGATACTCCATACCGCTGTATATACTGCCATCCTCCAGGGTAAAGCCGATACCTTTTATACCGTGAATCCGGTCTGCTGGGATTGCCTGGTATGCGGTGACCGCCTCCTGCAAAGTCAAGTTGTCATGGTATTCTCCCAGAGAGGGGAACTCCATACATTCCGCTGCATAAAAGGTGATCTGCCCCATATCCAGTTCCGCCTTTTCTGCCTGCTGTTCCAAAAACTCCGGTACTTCCTTGTCTCCAAATCGGTCACAGAAATGGGCGGTCTCTTTCCCATATTCCTGCAGGATCACCACATCCGAAACGGAGAGGCTGTGCCCCCGGAAGTTCTCCGGGCGGTGGATATTGAGATCAGTATAAATACTTTCCAGGTTCTCCCCAGGGGTGAGTGGGGCGGCGTAGACCGCCTCATAATTTCTCCGGTCAACGGAAAGCCCGGCAGCCTCCAAATACTCGCTGCTCTCAAAACGGTATGGATGAAGTTCCTCCCCCTCCTTTAGCTGGTACACGGTGTAGGTGTTGATACCATATTCCTTTTCATAATCGGTGAGCCGCCCAATCAGCGGGGCAGTTTCCTCTCTGAGGTCCATTTCACGGCTCATATTGAGAAGCCCGGTTTTGATAAGGGAAGTGTTCCCGTCAAGGAGGGCGTCAGCGATTGCCTCCCTCTGTACCTGCTCTTTGGGAAATGCCTGTTCATAATCGGCACTGTATCCCCGGAAATGTAAATCCAGATCGAGGGCAAGTTCCGTCGATACATCCAGGCGATCAAAGTCAGGTTCCAGTTCCTCCACATCCTCCGGGGAGACCATCACACGGTATTCCTCCGGGATGTTCTCGCGGTCTCCGTCATAATATTCCTCAAAGCGGCTCTGATTGTCATACACATAACCGTAATCGGTGAAAGCTCCCGTGTCTCCCAGGGCAATATCACGCCCGTATGCCTCATAGTCGATATAGTTCTGCAGGTACTCCGGCACCTGCATGGTTCCCAGCTCGTCAATGTAATACCGGCCCAGATCGTCGTAGTCGTCAATGCCAGGGTACACATCATATTTATCCAGATTATCGGTTAGGTTGATCAGGTCTTTTATGCTGCCGGTGTAGTCGCTGATCTCCATGGCGGCCTGGAAGTGTTCATATTCCGACTCGCCCAGTTCTTCCAGTTTGGAAGCCAGGTAGTTGAGCTCATCCAGGTTCTCATATTCCCCTAAGAGGTTATAGAGCCCATCTACATAGCAGTCATAGTCCGTGATGAACCATTCCTCATAGGGATTGCCGAAATCATCCGCAGAACCAATACCGATACGCTCAAATACTTCCTGCAGCTTTTCCGGGGTAGTGGGGAACTTTACCCATTCCCCCACAAGCTCGCCCTCGTTGTACTTTCCCAGGTTTGTGATAAATGCTGCAAACGGAAATTCGCTGTCATGGCTGTATCCCATATAATTGCACCTCCTTACAGTTCCGGCCCGTGTTTGTCTGCCTTTGGCGGCAGCACCTCACGGGCGGCACATTCTTTCTTTGCCTGTTTCAAAAAATCCTTGACGGAGGGTTTGACCTCCTTGTCCTGTTTCACCGTAGGTTTTTCCCGCTCCCATTCATCCCCGGATAAGAGGACATACCCCTTATCCGTGAAATATCCGTTGTCCTGTTCCCGGACTTTGCGACCGAAAGCCTCCGGGTCAATGCCGGCTTTCCACACCTCCGGCATTTCTACCATGCCGCTCTCATAGAGCTGGTAGCGGCCCAGAGCCTCATCACTGTTCATCCCCGGAATGAGGATGAAATAATCAAAGTTGTGGGGATACTCTTTGAACTGCTCAAAGTCCGTCAGCCGCAGGGGTGTTTCCTGGACGGCCATCAGCTTGTTAAATTCATGGTCGGGCAGATCGGAAAGTTCCTGTGCCAGCATTGCCAGATCATCCACATGGGCGTACATGGGGAGAGCCAGCCTAAGCCCCGGTACATCCGAGACATAATCATCAAAGAAATACATATCCGGTGTAGCAGAGATCGGCAGTCCAATCTCTGTAAAGGCAGCGGTGATTTCCTCTGCATTTGCCGGGAAATAGAGCCAGGTTCCGGCATTGTCACGTTCTCCGCTGTCATAGGCAGCCGTGTTGGTGATATACGCCTTGAAAATATAATCAGAGGAATTATCCTGCATTAGCGGCCTCCTTTCCCTTTGGTGAACTCGGTCTTAAAGTTGATATACTTCCCGCCTGTATCCTCCATCACGATAACCGCGTCATAGGTGGTATCTTTCTTTTCGGAATAGAGCCCCTTGACTTTGGTTTTCCCTTTAGAGAGCAGATCGGCGGCCATCTTCTTTGTCAGCTCTTTTCTGCGGGAAGTCCAGAAACGGTCATTCTTCCACAGAACAAAGCTGCAGCCCCGGTCTCCGCAGTAAAAATTCTTCTTTCCCTCAAAGACCGGCTGGCCGCAGCGGGGACAGATACCCACAGACTCTTTCTGCGGGGCAAACAGCTTTTGCTTGTCCTCGGAGATATGGGAGTAGCGGGCGATCAGTTCTTTTGCCATGCTTTCAATCCCCTCCATGAATGTTTCCGGGGAAAGTTTTCCCTTTGCCACTAAGGACAGCTTATTTTCCCAGTCGGCGGTGAGCTGGGGCGAGGTCAGGACTTCCGGGAGGACCGTTACCAGGTTGATACCGTTCCTGGTGGGGATAAGGTTCTTGCCCTTACGTTCCACAAAGCCGGAGGACACCAGCTTTTCAATGATGGAGGCCCTGGTGGCAGGTGTGCCAAGCCCTTTCCGCTCCACATCATCCGGCATATCCTCTGTTCCTGCGTGTTCCATAGCGGACAGCAGGGTATCCTCCGTATAAGGTTTGGGCGGCGTTGTGAAATGCTCAGTTACCGTGGCGGTCACATGGTCGAATACCTGCCCCTTTGTCAGCGCCGGGAGGACCGCCGTATCTTCCTGGTCGTCTGCCGGTCTCTCTTTCAGGGAAGAACCAAACGCCTGCCAGATTTCTTTCCAGCCCTGGGAGATAATCTCTTTCCCTTTGGCGGTAAAGGTATACTCCCCACAGGTGAACACCGCCGAAACGGTCTCATATACATGGGACTTTGCCAATGCACACAGCAGTTTGCAGCAGACCAGGGTAAACAGGCTCCGTTCACCGGCCGGCAGGAGGGACATATCCTGTTTTGCCAGTTCCAGCGTGGGGATAATGGCGTGGTGGTCGGATACATCCTTATCGGAGATCACCGCCGCCACATCAGGAGTAAATCCACCAACGGAGGAAAACAGGGGCAGCCCTGCGGCCAGTCCGGCAACCGCAGAAACAGTTTCCGCCATATCCCCGGTGAGATACCGGCTGTCCGTCCTCGGATAGGTGAGCAGCTTTTTCTCATAGAGTGCCTGGGCATAGTCCAAAGTCTCTTTCGCGGTGAACCCAAAGAGGCGGTTCGCCTCCCTTTGCAAGGTGGTGAGGTCATAGAGTTTCGGGGGCTTGACGGTCTTTTTCTCCCGTTCCAGGGAAACACAAACGGCCTGCCCGTTCTGGCAAGCCGTCTGCATGGATACCGCTTTCTCTTTTTCATCCACCCTGTCGCTTACTGCCTCCAGACCGTTCAGGTCCAGCCGTACATGATGGTATTTCTTTTTCTGAAAGAGCATAATCTTTCCGTCACGCTCTGCCAACATTGCCAGGGTAGGCGTCTGCACGCGGCCTACATTCAGGGTCTTGTGGTAGAGGACCGAAAAAAGGCGGGTGGCGTTAATGCCGATCAGCCAGTCCGCCTTAGAACGGCACAGGGCCGAATGGTAAAGCGGTTCATAGCGGCTGCCCGGCTCCAGGTTGGAAAAGCCCTCACGGATGGCAGTATCCTCCATAGAGGAAATCCAGAGTCGCCAGACAGGTTTTGTGCAGCCGGCCATTTCCACCGCCAGACGGAAGATCAGTTCTCCCTCACGCCCGGCGTCACAGCCGTTCACCAGCTCCGTCACGTCCGGGCGGTCCATCAGGGACTTTACAATGGAAAACTGCTTTTTCTTTCCGGGAGATACCACATGCTGCCAGACTTCCGGGAGAATAGGCAGGTCCTCATAGTTCCATTTCTTGTAGCGTTCCTCGTAGGCTCCCGCCTCCGCCAGGGATACTAGGTGTCCGATACACCAGGTCACCAGATAACCGTTTCCCTCCAGGTATCCGTCTTTTTTATTCTTTGCACCCAGGGCAGCGGCATAAGCCGCCGCTACGCTGGGTTTTTCAGCGATAATCAGTTTCATACGCTTTCATCCTCCTTTGGTGTGTCGTCCAGATACTCAACCTCGGTATCCTCATATTCATCCTCAAAGTCATATTCCCCCAGATCGTCATTCCCTTTGGTGGAGGATTTGCCCTTTACGAACTTGAAGTAATAGAACGCACCGCCGCCACCGATCAGAAGCAGGGACAGGAGGATGAGGGCGGGATTAAATCCTCCTTTTTCTTTGGGTTCTTCCTTAGGTTCCTCGGCTGCCGTTTCCTTGCCTACACAGCCGGAACGGTCATTCTTGCAGACTTCACAGTCCATCTTTACACTACCGGCCTCGCATTTTTCCGCACAGGTGCAGACCGCCGGTGCTGTCTGCGGTTCTTTGCCCTCGGTGAGAGCCAGCAGGTCCGCCTCATCCACCTGGTTCAAAAAGTGGACCGTATTTTTTCCATCTGCCGCCCGGTCAATGATAATGTAAAAGGTATTACCGCTTTTGCTGGTAACGGTGATAAACTGTTTATCCTCGCTGCCGGCCGACTCTATATCATCTACCAGGGACAGGTTGCCCTCCGGGGTGAGCGGCACAGGCTCCGGCGGGGTTTCCGTTTCTGCCGGGGGTGTTTCTGCAGGCGGGGGTTCCACCGCCTCTCCGCCACCTGCATAGGCGGTCACAGAAAAAGCCGTCATGGAGAACATAACGGCTGCCAGTACCAGGAACTTCCTGAAAATTCTCTTATTCTTCATCTTCAGTTTCCTCCGTTTCTCCGGAGTAATCTTCCTCCGGCAGGGTGATCTCACCGCTTGCATAGGCTTTCAGGAAAGCAGACAGCTCTCCACGGTCCATCTTGACTGCCTTAACCATGCGGACAATCTCCAGGTTTTCTTCCTCGGCGATCTTCTGCTCCAGGTCACGGACTTTCTTCTGCAGCTCGCCGATCTTAGCTTTCGCTTTTTCAATCTCACTTCTGTATTTCTCAATCGTCGCCATAAAAATATCATCCTTTCTGAAATTTGTTACCAGTTCATCAGGCCGTAGCCGTGGATATACTGACTGTTAAGAGGGTAGCTCTTAATCTTGCAGGCGTCGCCGCTGTTTCCCTCCACGGTATAAACATTGGTTCCGTCTGTTCCGATCACAAGGCCTACATGGTCGGAACCGCCGCCGTCCCAGTCGAAAAAGATCACATCACCGGGGGCTACATCCGTGTAGTTGCCTGCCGCCCATTGCCCGTGTTCCTTGAACCAGGGAACACCCTGGGAGGCACAGGCAGCGAACCTCGGCTCGCTGTATCCCGCCTGGTTGATACACCAGGAAACGAAACAGGCGCACCATTCCACACGGCTGTCAAATCCATACCAGGACCAGTAAGGCTGTCCGCCTACATTTCCCACCTGGGCTTTTGCCAGGTCAATGATTTCCTGATTGCCCGGACGGGTGCCGTTTACAAACTCCACGCCGCTTAGATCGGTGGATGGGCTGGTGTCGAATGAGCCGCCGCCAAAGAGCAGGGGCATATTTCCGCTGGTGTCCCGGTAAGCCCGGTACATTTCAAGCTGTTCTGCGGTGAGGGTTTCTTCCGCCACATAAAAAAGCCCGTGGTTTTTTAAGGTCACGGTCATAATGTAGTAAGTATAGGGGACTTCCACCTCGTAGGTATCGTTATGGGTATTCCCATCCTCATCCGTCCAGGTGTCGGTCCTCGTTTCGGTGCGGTAGCGGATTTCCTCCGTTTCCGTTTCGGTAAGCTCATACTGCAGGTCAAAAACCGTTTGGAGTTGCCCTTGTGCAGACGCCGTGGTGTAGGCTCCGCCAAAGTAAGCGGAAAGATAAGCCGCCAGTTCGTGAGGGTCATGGTGGATACCGTCCAGTTCAAAGCGGTACTCATCATATCCTGGGTTCAGGCTTTCGTAGTTGTCAAGCTCATACTGTAAATCCTGTTCCATAGCGGTGTAAGCCGCCTCCACCGCTTTCATATCCTGTTCTTCTGACGGATAGGAGGTGGCGGTGACAGCACCCAGGCCGCCGATCACCATATTGGTGCAGGAGGAAATGCCGCCGGCCAGTACCAGGATAAGAAGCCCGATTGCCAGGACCAGGAGAGCCCCTTTCCAATGCCTTGCAATAAAACGGGCTCCTTTTTCCCCTGCCTGGGCGGTTTTCTTTGTGGCTGTACTTGCCGCCTGTCCGGTTTTTCCGGCTGCTTTGCCAGCGTTTTTCACATCCTTAGCGTAATTATGCTTGATCTTCTGTTTCTGCAGGAACCGGGAGAGCGGGTTGGAGGAAAGGTTTGGGTTCTCCGATAGGACCTTGTGATACTGGAAATTCACATTGGTCTTATGGAGAGCCTGTTCCGCTTTGGCAGCCTCCCGGTAGGGCTTTAAGCGGTGGTTACGGAGGGCGGTCTTTGCCATACCGGAACCTTTGGAAAGAGCCCGCTCACCGGTCCGTTCAATACTGTGCCCTGCCTCCACGCCGGAATTTTCTTTTTCCACTTCATGGATTTTGCCGTGGGCTTTGCCCGCCACCATGCGGCCCGCCAGGGAAGCCGGACGGGAAACAGGGTTTGTCTTTGCGACTTCCGACATGGGCTTTTCCACTTCCTCAAAACGGAGTTTCGTTTTGCCCTTGCCCTTTGCCTCATCATAGAGCCGTTCACGGGTCAGCTTTTTCTTCTTTGGGATACGCTCCCTGGCAGCCTCCGCTTTATCCGCCGCCTGTTCCGCTTTGCGGATATAGCGGTCCAGTTCCGGCATGGCACGATCTTCCTCGGTAAAGTGAAGCCGCCCGGAAAAATCCGCCTCCTTTTCTTTGCCACTGATATTTTCGCTTTTGCCCGTGGTCTGGTTTTCCTCCACCGCACCCTCACGGGTAATCTTCTGGGTCACCTTGTCACGGGGCTTATACTGTTTCATGTTCCATCACCTCCCAGATACAATGTTTTTTACACCTGCCGGTCAGTATCTCCGCCATAAAGTGAAAGATAGGATACGCCTGGGGAGGGCAGACCGCATTCCCCAGGGTCTTTAAGCGGAGTGCCCGGTCTTTGGTCTGCTCCGTTATGCGGGGCACTCCCTCCGGCTCCCTGTTCCAGAGGACAGCTCCGTCCATCCTTTCGGGAAGCCCATAAGCCATTCCACCCAGTCCGGGTTTAAGGCCGCCTTGTCCGAGAGGGGATTTTCCTGGAAGATCACCTGGGCTGCCAGGTTCCCGTTCTTCTTTTTCGGGTCGTAGGCAGATGGTTTCAGGGTAGAGCGGAACCCGTCCGAGGCTACCGGCGTCAGGTAGAACACCGCAGCCGATAGGGGCAGGCTCCAGATCGCCCCGCTTTTGTTCTTCTTTCGGAAAATCCCATTGTCCGACAGGTACACATCCAGGCTTTGGGCGTCCTTTACGGTCCCCTTGTCGGAGGCAAGGGGCGTAGGAAACATCAGCCGCGATGATAAAAGTTCGCTGGCGCTCATGCCATGCGCCGACGCCGCAAGCCGGAAATACGAATGGGAGAACAGCGTATCCCGCTTTTGCCAGGTCAAAGATCGTTTTGTCGAGCCCCATATTGATGAAGCCAGCAACATTTTCCCCAAGCACGAAACGGGGCTTAAGTTCTGTAATAACCCGGCACATCTCCGGCCACAGGTAGCGTTCATCCTCAAATCCTTTCTGCTTTCCTGCGGTGGAGAAAGGCTGGCAGGGGAAGCCTCCGGAGATGACCGTGACGGTTTCAAGTCCTGTTTTTTCAAAAAATGCCTCCTTTGTTAAAGTGGTTATATCCCTGAATTTCGGAACGTCCGGCCAGTGCTTTTCTAAAACGGCGTAGGGATAATCCGCCCATTCACACTGGCAGACCGTTTCAAAGCCGGCAGCCTCCGCCGCCAGGTCCAGACCGCCGATACCGGAGAACAGGCTTAAATGGGTCAGTTTGATTTTACAAATTTTATTCACCTCATTTCTGGGCATAAAAATAGCACCCATGCTCTTTACATGAGTGCTAAATCTACAATCTTTCTATTCTGTTGGAGTAGATTTTAATATGCCACTAATTAGATATATTTCGGTCAATCCTTTATTAACCTTGCTTGATTTGCTGCCATACAAATCTGATCGCATTGCTTTGATTAGGTTGGTAAATGCTTTAGTATATTGAGTTTCGTAATCAGCAACACTATTATTTTTTAGGTGGTTTATCAATAAGTCTGCAAATTCATATAGAGACGATAAAACTTTAGGACTTGCGATAATAGTCAAATTATTGAAAGCATGGTTATATCTTATGGTTGCCTCCGCAGACTCTGAGTTATTCATATTTTCGCTTAACGCATGAATAAATTCTAAATAGTATTGCTCTTTTAATTTTCGTTCTTCAAATTTCAGCTTACTACGTTTGTTTAAGAAATCAGTAATAATGGCTGTGACAATGGCAGTAAATGTCGCTAAAAGAGCAACGATTATCGTTGTGTTCATATCAGTTCACCTCGTGCATATTATACCTCCATTCCCTATAAAAGTCTATTTGTATTACCTTAGGATAATTTTAACTCACTTCCTCCGGCTTTGTCGTCATAATGCGGTAAAGCTCCGTATCCTGCGGGAACCGGTCCACGAAAGGTAAAATCACATTTCCGTAGAAGATTAGCCCCTCGCCAGGTCCTGAATGTGTCACATAGGAGAGCTGCTGCGGGGAGATACCCAGTTTCTTTGCAAGGATTTCCCGGTCACCGGCTGCCTGGTTTAACATATACACGAAGTCCGAGTTCTATAGTGATAGGTAAGCCTCTGATATCATCTCGGGCTTTTCCCCCACTCCACACCGTGCATGCGACTTTCACCGCACACGGCGTTCCATCGGTTAGTATTTTTCATTGTCTAAACAATCAACCTTTGAATAGAATAAAAACTGTAGTAGTTGAAATAAGATTAAATAGGTTGCATGGAAGCCAACTCACGAAGGTGGTTAACCTTTATAAGCTGTTTGATATCTAGCTGTAGTAAATCCATATATTTGTAAATAGTTTCCGCTTTTGAAGCATGAATGAGTTTATGTACGGAATTCTTTATGAGAATAAGATTCTCATAGGCATCCGTACCGCCTAAATGTCGGGGTAACTTATGATGGCAATGAATTTCCCCAACAGAGGAGAATTCAACACCTGTTATAGCACATTTTCCCCATTGGGCTGAGAAGAGAGATATTCGATTGTCTGCGTATTCCGCACTATTGGAATAGGCTGGTTGACGCATGAGAGCCAACATCATAGGGATGTTGATTCTCAGACAGTTGTGAATACCTTCTCTTCCTTCGGGAGTGTAATAATTCCAGCTCTTCTTACGGAAAAGTGGGTTTTTGTGCTGTGTGTATCCTATTGGATACACGGGCTCATTCGTACCAGCGACATATCGCATCATTTTGGATTTACCAAAACGGGCTTTTTCAAACTCCGTAAGCTCTCGCCCTGTTTTCACAAGACGGTTGCCTGTGCGAGTGCTAAGCCTGTTTGTCAGCAAGGTCATGACTGTGCGGTTTAGGGAAGCACAATCATGATTAACATGTGTGGCGATACAGTAATAATTCTGCATGCCAGTAACCATACTGTTATAGAGTCTGATTTCCCCCTGTTCGCCATATATTTTGCGAGGGTGAACGATTCTCTTTGCCTGTTCTTTAAGCTTCTCCCTTTTGTGCTCGAGATTTTTATCTGCGATATGAGATATAACCACGAGTTTGTTGCCTTTTCTGTGAACTTTCATTTTGAATCCGAGAAAATCAGAGTAATGATTTCTTACATTGACAATCCTCGTTTTCTTTTCAGAAATTTCCAGTTTGAGCCTTTCTTTCAGCCACAGAGTGACTGCACATTTGGTGCGTTCAGCGGAGTCCTTTGTCCTACAAAAGATTCGAAAATCATCTGCATAGCGAACAATGAACATTTCCTTCAGGTTAGATTTCTTAGCCTGTCGAAAGCCGTTTTCAGGTCTAGCATTCCGTTTGCAAATCGGACACCATTGCCATTGACTTTCTACCCAGTGGTCTAATTCGTTAAGCACGATATTAGCCAGAAGTGGCGATATAATACCTCCCTGTGGGGTTCCTTTGTCGGGTGTGATAAAAGTCCCATCTTCCAGTTTGATTGGTGCTTTGAGAATTCGTCTTATGACAAATATCAGTTGCTTGTCATGAATACCCATAGCCCATATCTGTCGTATCAGCTTGGCATGATTCACGTTATCAAAGAACCCTTTTATATCGAATTCAATGACATAGTGAAGATTGGCATGTTGAAGTAGCTGATAACTTCTTGCTATAGCGTTCTCAACCGAATGGTTCGGTCTGAATCCATAGCTGTTTTTGCTGAACTTAGCCTCACAAACAGGTTCCAATACCTGTTTGATACATTGTTGAACAAGTCTATCCCATATACACGGAATCCCTAAGGGTCTCATTTTACTTGGGTCGTATGGTTTTGGTATCTCCTTACGCCTTACAGGTTTTGGGCGATACCCATGTTCACTTCCATTAATAATAAATCTAACTTTTTCAACAACCTCATCGGGGGAACATCTTCCAATGTCCTCGATTGTGAGATTGTCTGTGCCACTTGTTTTACTTCCCGTATTTTTCTTGATATTTCTGTACGCTAGAAGAATGTTTTCCCGTTGAAGAATGACAGACATTAAATCTGTAAAAACTTCTCCGTTCAAACTTGCCTGGTATAGATTATCAATCGTATTCTGCATTCCGTAATACTCATTGTGACGCAGATTATCCTCACAGAGCAGTTGCTTTTTCTTTTTCATGGTCATAAGGCATCACTCTCCTTTCTTGGGAAAGTGTCCCTTTTTGTCATTCTCGTAATCCTTATAAGATTGAATGACAACAATTGTTTCTAACCGACTAAAGCTCATCCCTCGTGCCCGCCTTTTTCGTAGGGCTGTCGTAGGTTCGAGCTTCGCTTTTCAGCACAGATTAGGCGGCTTATATGATTCGTCCGCAGATTGCTTATGAGCAACTCTGTACCTTTCCACGTTCCGATAATTCTATCTGTGCATATATCCTTAGGTGTTCGCTATAGTCCTGTCAGCTTGATTGTGCCTGTAACACAATACGGAGTTTCATATTTTCGATTCTTACTACACCGCACTGACCCACAATTAAGTGTCCATACATTTCTATATGGTAAACATCTAGACCCGTACATTCGCGGTTTTCGTCAGTCCGTCGTGGACATTCTCACCATAGATATTTTATAGACTCCCGACGTGTCATCTGCATACAGTACCTCTACCGCACTTTCGACAGCTGTATTTCTACACTGTTTCGGCAGACTTCCGCCGACTTTATCGAGCTCCAGACCCCAACCATTACAGTCGGAGCCGGTCGAAGTATCAGAGAAGGCATTTCAAGGCGTTACCCCATCATTCTACCTTTCGAATTATCAGTTGTTACTTACCTCGTAAGAAGGTAAGTCCGACGATTTTAGCATCGCATGGCCATAAGTCCATGAAGTTTTACCCTCATAGAGCGATGTTTGTGCGTCAACGTGTCGCACCAAAAATGTTCTCGATCTCACGGCTTGCCAGCAAATCCTTAATGTTCTGGGTGATACCCGTGGGGATACCGCCCCATTTACGAAAGCGTTTCCAAATCTCCACGGAGTAGGCGGCGGTCTGTTCCTCCTTTAAGAGCAGATGGAACTCGTCACAGTAGAACCAGGTGTTGGCGTGCAGTTCCCGGTTTTCGGTGACTCTGCCCCAGACCTGGTCCTGGATGATGAGCATACCCAGCTTTTTAAGCTGTTTCCCCAGTTCCTTAATGTCAAAGCACACAAGACGGTTCTGAATATCCACGTTGGTACGGTGGTTGAAAATGTTAAGGCTGCCTGTCACATAGAGCTCCAGGGCGGCGGCGATACGGGCAGCCTCCAGCTCCGGCTGTCTCTGGATTTCCTCATAGAGATCGCCGAGGACAGGCATATTTTCCGGTCTGGGGTCAGCCAGATACCCGCGGTACACGGTGGTAACGGCCCGGTCAATAATGGTCTTTTCAATGGGCTGCAATCCATCCTTGCCGCCCACGATCAGCTCGCATAGGGAAAGGATGAAGTCGCTCTTTAAGGCCAGGGGGCTTTCATCCTCGGAGTAGTTCAGGTTCAAATCCATAGGGTTCACAAAGTCTTTGCTTGTAGGGGAAATCTTTACCACCTGCCCGCCCAGACGGTTCACAAGCGGAGCGTATTCTGCCTCCGGGTCGCAGATGATGATGGTATCTTTCTTACTTGCCACCAGGAATACATTGGTGATCTCCCTCTTTGCGGAGAAGGACTTGCCGCTGCCCGGTGTACCCAGGATAAGGCCGTTGGGATTTTTAAGCTGCTTTCTGTCTGCCATAATCATGTTGCCGGAAAGGGCATTGAGCCCGTAGTACAACGCCTCGCCGCCCTGAAAAAGTTCCTGAGTGGTGAACGGCACGAAGATGGCGGTGCTAGAAGTGGTGAGGCTCCGCTTGATATTTACCTGGTTCAGTCCCAAAGGGAGAGAGGACATAAGCCCCTGTTCCTGGCAGAAATCAAGGCGGGTCAGGGCACAGTTATATTTCTGAGCCACGCCCGCCGACTGGAATACATTGTTTTCAAGTTTCTGTCTGGTATCCGCAAAGTTCACCACCAGGAATGTGAGCAGGAACATCCTTTCATTTCTGCTCTGCAAATCACGGAGCAGGTTCTTTGCCTCGCCGCCATAGGTAGCAAGGTCAGAGGGGATTATATCCATATCATAACCTGCCCGGACTGCTTTTTTCTGTTCGGCGATCTTCATGGCGTCCAGATCGGTGATCTTCCTCTTGATGGTCTTGATCGCCTCGTTGTGGTCGATACTGCGGATATGCAGCGTCACCATAAGGCCGTCCTGTGCCTCCATGAAATCCGCCAGCATACGGTCATTGAGTTCCGGCGCCAGGATTTGCAGGAAAGAGACCGCACCCAGTTTCTTCCCCATGCGGAACATCCTTGTGTTTCCAAACTGGAATGAGGACGGGGCGATATAATCCTTGACAGAGAGGCCTGTCTTAGGAAGCCAGTTCCATTCAAAGGAAAACGGCTCCCCGTCCGGGTGCATGAGCCCGTGGAGGACTTGCAGGCGTTCTTTGCCGTTTAGTGGTCTTGCCGCCGCACCGATCACCTTAAAGAGGTTCAGCACATCCGTTTCAATCCGGGAGAGCCTTGCCCTGGCTGCCTTTAAGTCCTCCGCCTCGATGGTGAGGGTCAGATATTTCCGTTTCACCAGGCCGTTGTTGCCGCGAGAAAGCTGGTTCTTTAACATGAGGGCATATTCCTTTCGGATACTGTCAAAGCTGTCCCCCTGGTCGCTGATCTCGATGGAGCGTTCAAATTCCTCCCGGCCTACATACTGGCTGATAAGGGAGAGCTGCACTCCCACGGAAGCGTCAAAGTAGTTATACAGATCGCACAGGTTTTCAAAGGTGGCTGTCTTATCATCCGCCTGGGCGAGCTGGTAATTTATATCGTCAAAAGCAAGGCTTTTGGAATAGGATTTGCCCGGCAGCTTGCAGATACCGTCCGGGTATATCACCTCAAAAGGGATACTGTCCTGGGCAGTATGGGGCTTTCCGTCCCCCTTAGCCTGCCGGATGGCCTTATCCACGGCCTTTTTCTCTCTGGCGGTGAGTTTTACCTTTCCCGCCGTTTTTTCTGTTCTGGACAATCCGTTTCACCTCCATTTCCAGATCACGCTGCCTTGCCAGGGCCTCGTAGAAGTTGTTGGTCTGATAGGGGCGGTTCTTTGGGCGGATGAATTTTGTTTCGATCATCTGCTTTAAGATCACCTCTAAAGGCTGTCCGTTTTTCTCATACATGGCAAGCAGAAAGAACGGCAGCATAACCATCATCATGCAAAGGGTCGCCGTGGAGTTCCCGGCAGACTCTTTGAGTAAAAAGAAAAGCGGCACTCCTAAAAGCACCGCCGGGGTAAAGCAGACAAGCTGCCTTTTTGTCAGGCCGAAAAATACCTTTGTTTTGATTTTGGAAAGGTCTTTCGGTACGGTCACATAAGCCAATCAGCATACACCTCCTTTAATGGGCGCTGAAAATGCCCTTTGCCATGCTGCCGGTCTTAAAGAGGGTAAAGCATAAGAGGACCGTGTATCCCATGCAGCCCCAGATGGCAGCGGATATGTTGTCGGCGGTGGAAATCTCCTGGATGAGGACCGCATAAATGCCAACGCATATCATAATGAGAAACGCCTGGAAGCCTAAAGCGATCAGAGACTTTAAGTAGTTCTGCCCCACGCCGGACCATTCCCGGTTGCTCATGGTAGCAAAGGGGATAGGCCCCACGGAGGTTACAAGATAAATCTCGATCATACGGCCATAGACCACCAGGAAGATACAGATGGAGAGGATATTCATGGTGAGCCCCACCACCATGCTCTGGAACCACAGCCCTAAAAGAGGCCCTAAGTCCATAGCCTCAAGCTGAGCCTCCATATCAGGGATGGCGGTGGAGAGGTCAATGCTGGTAGATCCGCTGATGATACCGCCGCTCTGGCTTACCACGTTCTGGGCCACATCAAAGATCGCCATAACGATATTCCAGGTGTTGGTGACTAAGAACACGGCCACAAAGGTTTTGAATATCCACTTGAAGAAAATCCATGTGTCTACATCATGCAGGTTGTTCTTCTCGATCACAAGCTGAATGAGCTCGTAGCACATCACAAAGGTTAAAATGATACCGGCTATGGGGATAATGACTGTTTCAGACAGAGACCGAATGAGGTTGAAAACGCCACCGTTCCATGCCGACGGCGTCATGCCAACCTCCCCGGCGATCTCGCCCACTTTGGTATTTACCGTGTCAAACATCCCCGACAGATTACCGAGTATCCCGCTGATGAGCAGCTCTTTGAGCCACTCCGCCAGCTTGTCGAGTATGCTTTGCATAGGTTATCCCTCCGTCATTATCCAAACAGGCCGGAAAGCAGCGGTACAAGGGTCATGCCGATGAGGGCAACGCCGCCGCCCGCCATAAGCTGTTTCATGCCCTGGCTTTTTGCTCCAGGGTTATCATTTCCGTATCCCTCCATGAGGTTGATACCACCCCAGATACCAAGACCGGCTCCCAGAGCCACAACAAGGGTCTGTAATACGTCTACTGCGCTGTTGAAAAATTCCATAAATTCAATCCTCCTAATTTTTTTCGTTATCGCTGTCAGGTTCTATTTCCAGTTCGTACATCTCAAAAGGTTCCTCCGGCTTTACCACCGCAGGACGCCGTTTCATGTACCGTTCCACATCAAATTCATTTTTCTTGTCGGCATCGGCAAGGTATTTGTAATTCTTATGGGCTGTAATATCGAACTTGTCCGATAAAAACGGCCGGGTGCCCCGCACCTGCAGGATACACTTGCCTCCGTCCATGACTGCGATCTCGTCCTGGCTCATCAACTCCTTTCCTAATTTCTGATAATTGAGGCCGTGGGAAACCTGCGTCCCCCGGTTCTCTGAGGTGTTGAAACTGTCAATGGTCTCTTTCCCCAGGATTTCCGAGAGCTCTTTGAGCGTGGATTTCTCCTTGCCTCCCAAAAACAAGGTAGTGTCGCAGTTGCCGACAATGGTATCTGCGGCGTCCTTGTAGATGGTCTTTAGCTGTGACTGTGATTGTAAAATAATAGAAGCCGAGATTTCCCGGCTTCTGATAGTAGCGATCAGTTTATCAAAGTTTGGTATCTGTCCAATGTTGGCGAACTCATCCAGGATACACCGTACATGAACCGGCAGCCTGCCGCCGTATTCATCATCCGCCTTATCACAGAGCAGATTGAAAAGCTGACTCTGGAGCATGGCGATCACGAAATTAAAGGTGGTGTCCGTGTCGCTCATAATGAGGAACAAGGCGGTTTTTCGGTCGCCCAGGGTATCAAGTTCCAGATCGTCATACTCCATCAAATCCCGCAGTTCCTTAATATCGAATGGGGCAAGCCGGGCTCCGCAGCTAATCAGGATGGACTTTGCCGTTTTGCCGGCAGCCAGCTTGTATTTCTTGTACTGTTTGACTGCGAAATGGTCCGGCTCTTTTTCCTCCAGACGGGAGAACATGAGATCAACGGGGCTCTGGTATGCCTCGTCGTCCTCCCTGGCCTCGCTTGCGTTTATCATTTCCAAAAGGGTGATGAAGTTCTTTTCTTCCTCCGGGGCCTCATACCAGATATAGCCAATCAGGGCACAGTACAGGAGGCGTTCCGCCTTGACCCAGAAATCCTCGGAAGATTTTTCACCGTCGCCTTTGGTGTTGGCTATGATGGTGTTGGTAAGTTTCAAAATATCCTTTTCACTCCGCAGATAGGCGAATGGGTTATAGTGCATGGACTTCTTAAAGTTGATCGTGTTCAGCACCTTGACCTTGTAGCCTGCCCGCACCAGGAGAGAGCCTGTTTCCAGAATGAGGGTTCCTTTCGGGTCCGTGACGACATACGAGGAATGGAGCTGCATGAGGTTGGGCTTTACAAAGAACCTGGTCTTGCCGCTGCCAGAACCGCCGATCACCAGGATATTTTTATTCCTGGCATACTTTGGGTTCTTTGGGCGGTTCGACATCATCAGCCGTTCCGTTTGGGTCAGCAGTACATTGTTTTCAAATACCGGGTCTATGTAGGGTTTTATATCCTCCGGCGTTCCCCATCTTGCCGAGCCATACTCCATGCCTTTACGGTATTTCTTTGCGTTTTTGCCTTTGGTGTAGATAATCAACCGGATTATCACCACACCGATCAGCCCCACAAGCAGGTCTGCCGGGTGAAAACTGGGAGCAACGCTTTCCATAGCCTGAGAAAATCCGTCTCCCAGGTTCAGCAGTTTGCCGGAGAGGTCAGCTCCGGGAGAGAGCCGCACCGCCTGGGCTGCCTTATCGAACAGCCACACAAATAGTAAGTATGGGAGGTTTAAGATCAGCAGCTTTTTCACATTTACCTGTTTCATAGCTCCATCCCCCTGTCCTTGTGTTTGGTGCGGTCCAGAACTTTATCCTTTTTCTGCACCAGCTCTTTCATGCTGGACAGGAGTTTGCGGATAGAGGGCTTTTTCTCCTGGGAGAGCTGCTTTGCGGAAAACTCCTTAAAAGCCGCCGTCATAACGTCAGCGTCCCGGCCTTTGAAGAATACCAGGTACCGGGGCGGCTGCGTGCTGCTGTCTTTTTTCAGGGCAAAATCAATGCCGTACTTCTTAGCGGTGGCAGAAAATGCCCGGATGTTGTCGTTGGTGATCTCCAGGTTGGAGACTCCGGTGTTATGTTTCATCAGCTCCTTTAGGGTCTGTTTCCCTTTGGGGAGCTGGTGGCTTTTGTTTTTCTGTGCCTCCAGGAACTTCCGCATGGCCTTAGCCAGGACGGAGGCGGTCATTTTGGAAGTGGTGATGGCAAGTGCCATTGTTTTCTGGGTTACTTCTTCCTGCATGGATTACCTCCTTTCCCCTCCGCCGTACAGGTCATGGTTCACCAGGGAAGTGTAGTAGCTGCTGATGGTGGATGGTGCATTATACAGGGCCGCCAGCAGATATTTCTTGATGTTACGGACATAGGTGGTATTCTCCTGCATACTGGAAAGCACATACTCAATATGCGAACTGTCCAGTTTCATAAAGCGGGATTTCACCACCCCCGCCGGGTAGTCGTCCCCGGCAATACGGATGGTCTTTCTTGCGGAACAGACCGTGTCCACGATCAGTTCCACCAGTTCGTCAAGCCGCTCTCTGTCGATCTGGTTATTCTGGACCAGATGGCGGTACTCGATATTTTCCAGGATGATCTCCCGATAAATCTCTCTGGCAGACCTCGTATCCGTTCCCATCCCATCCGCCGCCTGTGGCTCATCCTCATACGGATTTGATCGGATAGGATTTGATACCTCCGTATTTGATAAATCAGTATTTAATCCCTGGTTACTTGATTTCTTAGTATTTAATTGTGCGGGGTTTCCCTGTTCAGGTTCTTCCTGTTCAGGACTTCCCAGGACTGGATTACCCAAAACTGGATTTTCCTGTTTAGGTTTTCCCTGTCCCGGCTGGGACGGCTTAGGCTGTTCTAAAATGGTGTACTGAATATCCGTAAGCTGCCCTTTGGCGTTTCGGATACGCTCCCGTATCACATAGCCGTGTTCCTCCAGCTCATTTACCGTTGAGCAAATGCTGTCCACACCGTCCTTGCATATCTTTGCAAGCCCTTTGGTGGTGTAATCCCAGTCCTCCGGTAGGGAGAGCATGAGGGAGAGAAGCCCCTTTGCTTTGAGGGAGAGTTTCGTGTTCCGCAGATGGTGGTTTGCCATCACGGTATAATCACGGGTTTTCTCTATGCGGAAAACTGCCATAATCGGACACCTCCTTTCCGTTTTCTAAAAAGGTCGTTTTTCTTGTGATTTTTCCTCTGTGCTGTTTCCGTCAGGGTACAGGGATAAATCCTCCTGCCTGTTGTCGGAGAGAGGCATACAGAGAGGAAAAGGGATGATTTTCGCCCCAAAAGAGGGTGCTTTTCAGAGGTCACGGTCTTTTGCGTCATAGTGGAGGTTTCCCGCTATCACTTTGGCGTGGTTTCTGATCTTGATAAATCCCTTGTCCTGGTTCTCCCTGGCTTTCTGGTATCCCTGCTCGGTGAGGAACAGACGCATACGCTCACCTTTATATCCCATAGGGGACTCATGGGAGAGAACATCTAAGACGATCATGTGGCGGGTATCAGGGGCAAAACGCTCCAGAGCCATAATGTCATGGCCGGCCAGTTTCTCTGCCCCGGACTTCTGCCTTGCCTCCGCAAGCATTTCCCCGATGGTTCGGGCTTTCCCCGGCAAGTGGTAATTCTTCTGAACATCATTTACCAGAGCCATGCACTCCTTGTCGGAGAGGGGGCGGATTTTTGCCATAAGGCTTTCCGCCGTGGCTTTGGTATCTTCATCCCGTGAATAGCGGCAGGTCATGTAAAGTTCGTTCAGGACACCCGCCTGGCTTGTGCTTTCAAGCTGGTAGGCCATCCTCATTTCAGGTTCCGTCAGTTTCATGGTTGGCTCCTTTCTGTAAATGGGCATGAAAAAAGCCATAGGCGAAAATACCTATGGCGGTCTGCCCGATGAGAGGCATACGGAGGCAACAGAAAAGGGATACTGCTGTCATAACAATATCCCTTAGTCTGTCTGATATTCAGTTTTAAGCCAAAGCCCTGTCTGTTGCTGTCCGCAATGCCTTGATTTTATTGGTTTTTTACTACCATCCTTATCAAAGCCTTGCTAACACTGGGTTTTTACGATACTCCAACTTATTCAAACTCGTAAAGTTCTATTTGCATTGTAGTTCTTCTGCTTTGTTTTAGTCTTAAATCCGTTCGTTTTCGAACTGTTTTGTATGTATTTGCTGTGATTTCATCAAATTGTATTGTCATTTTATTGTCAGCAACTTATATCGTATATCTCAAAATTCATCTGATGCTCTTACATCATAGTGTTTAAATACTTTCAGATAGCACTCCAACGCCCCTACAACCTGAAATTTAAAGTTATAGCGTAATCCAATATCTTTGTATTAACTTACCCTCTTCTAAAACTTCATTTTCTAATATTCCGCCATTATTGATAATCGATTTAGCAGAACCAATGTTGTCTTTATCACAAACCAATAAAACTTTATCAATGCCAAGTCTCTTGCATTCTTCTAAAGCCAAGCCAATCATTTTGGTTGCATAGCCTTTTCTTCTTTCACTTGGTCTTATACCATCTCCAATATGACCACCATATTTTAATAAATATTCATTTAAATAATGTCTAATATTAACAGCGCCAACAATAATATTCCTGTCTTCATCTAAACAAAAGAAAGTAGAATCAGGAACAAATCCATCTTCAGTGGTTGATATTTCTAAATTATTCAAATAATATTCAAAATCATCATAATCATTTTTAAATATAGCCCATGGCGAAGTATTTGCGTTATGGGCGTCGTTATGCGATTTCCACTCTTTAATCATTTCTATAATTTGATTTTTGTATTGTAAACTGCCTTTAATTAATTTTAATGCCATGAATTTACCCCTTCCAAATTCAAAGTTTCGTTTTTCTTTTTATTATACCACACTACTTATTCAAAATCTATTTAAGCTTTTCTTATTTTTACATTACCCAAAAACCTATTCACCAAATTCCAAAAGATCCGCCAGAGCCGTCTCCTCTCCCTGCCTATATAAAACTATGCCCTTTGAGTTTCAACTCAAAAAAGCAACGTCTAGACCGTACTTTTGGAGCACCAATTGGCTTCTATCAATTCCTTTTATCTTCGTTTATCTAACATCTCTATCTATGTGTTTCTTATTGGCTTTTTGTTTTGCATTTACCTGTTCCAAACGCTTCGCCATCGCTATCGCATCATCAACCTTACTTTTTCCAAGCATATTTCTTGCTCTTTCCAGATCATATGCCACATTTAACAAAGCTAAATTCTCTTTCTTTATAATAGACACTTCATCTCGCAATCGATCTACACGATTTTCAAGATCCATATTTCGATCGGATAGCTTTCGATTTCTGTCTTTCAGCTCTAAATATTTGCTATATAATGACTGTATCATATTCGCAACTTTTTTCAGCAAAGGAAATATTCTCTTCCGATAAGATTTTGCTGACTCTAAAGTTCCAGCTTCAGGCAGCCATTCTTCCGGGTAATATCCATACTCACGTGCATGTGAGTCAACAAGTCCAGCTTTTGAATTTAGTGCAGAAAATCGTTTCTCTAAAACTTCTGTCTTTTTTATTACCGCATCTCTCTCTTTTTCTACCTGTTCTTTTTCCTTTTGAATCTCATCCACACATTCACTAATATCATGCAAATCATGTTCCAATAAATTCTTATGTTCCGTTAATTCTTCTACTTCCTGTTCTCGAACCTTTTTCTTGTAATCCAACACAGAAAGATGTTGTGCATGAGTTCCTTTTTGATCCCATTCTATCTCATTTTCCCTCATGACCATGGCTAATTTTTGCTTTTCCGATTGTACCCATTGATTTAGCTCCGTCTCACTTCTGGAGCCACCTTTAAATCCTAATGACGATAAGGCTTGTTTTAAAGATACTCTTGTATCAAGTCCTCGCTTACTTCCTGTAACATAGGGAATAAAATCAATATGTAGATGTGGTGTTGCTTCGTCTAAATGCAGATGAGCAGCAAATACTCGCAACGTAGGATTCCGTTCTTGAAATCCTTTCATGTATTCATCTAATATCTTTGCAGCAAGTTGTCCTTCCATCGTTTCTGATCCCATATTGTCTTTATCACCGATCTGAAGGATAACCTCATGAAATAATTTTTCTTGTTTCCCGGAACGTATCTTTTCGTAGTAATCATCTATCTTACGATCTTTTCGAGTC
This sequence comes from Faecalicatena sp. Marseille-Q4148, assembly GCA_018228665.1. Lineage (NCBI taxonomy): Bacteria > Bacillati > Bacillota > Clostridia > Lachnospirales > Lachnospiraceae > Faecalicatena > Faecalicatena sp. Marseille-Q4148. Next base: position 2,974,366 of record CP073692.1, on the reverse strand, counting down.
TGTTTATCATTGTAACGCTTCAAGGCTTCGTCAAATAATTCATGATATACGTCTTTGATATCTTCATTACAATATTCAACATTCCAATGAGTTCTGTTCGGATCCGTATTCTTTGCATGAAATTTTCTACTGTTATGCTTCAGGGAGCCTTTTCCTGTCATAAAACTAATCGTCCTCTTCAATAAATCTCCTTTCATTCATTTTAAAACGCCAGATATGGCGATCATGTTTTGTTACTTTTGTCAAAAGTAACGCAAAAGCACTTTCGACAGCCTAACGTCCATCAAAAGTACCCTTGCGCCCTGCCGGGAGCTTCCAAATCAGCCAGTACCGTATCGGCTACACCCTACAGCAATTATCCTTGTTTGGTATTATACAGGTGCGTGCCACGCTCCTGTTCTATATTTTCCAAACAAACATCACCATCGATAACCGGCTGACACTCCACGTTTATCCAAATAATCCTGTCGTGCTTTCTCCTGCTCTTCCTCAGAAGGAGCCGTCTTATACTTCGTATAAAGTTCATGTCTGACTAATGCATCCAATTTGTCTTCCAAGCCATTTCGAATATCTTCTTCATACTGATCATCTGAACCCAGATGATAAAAGATCAATTTTCGAAACAGTTCATAATCAATCTGTACTTTTTTCATCGCTTCACTCCTTTTTATTCAAGGTGGCAAGATTCCCTATTCTTTAAGATATGGTAATCTTGCCATCTTCCTTTACTCGTCTTGTAACATCCAAAACCATTTATTCCCTATCTTCACGGAATCAATCTGCAGCTCTTTCTTCGCATTCCAAAGTGTTTTCTTTTTAATTCCTCGTTCTTCTGCTTCTTCCGCTATTTTTGCCTGTTCCATTGATCCATTCTCTAAGATCTCTTTTAAAAATTCTTTCGCACTTCGGATCTTTTGCCCTCGTCCATCACCAGACAATAAGTCCTCTGCACTGATGTCATATTTTCCAATCCAATGGAATCCTTTTTCTTTGTCTAATCGAAAGGCGATAGCATCTCCTTCCGGAGCAAGAGAACTCTTTACATGACAGATCACCCGGATTTCCGGTTCATCTTTCACTCTTCCAACAATCAATACGCTTCTTGCTGCCGCTTGAAAGTCAATAGAACCCAATCCACGATAGGATGATTTTCCATTACTATTCTTATTCATATGACCGATCAGAATAATGGCACATTGATATTTCTCTGCTAATACAGAGATTCTTTTCATCAATGGGCGAATCTCATTTGCCCTATGCATATCAACACCAGCCCCTAGAAAGCCTTGAATTGGATCTAATACTACAAGTCTTGCTTTTGTCTGTATAATCGCTTCTTCCAGCCTTGCATCTACCATTGTTAATGGCTGATCCTGATCATCAATTACCAAGACTCTGGAACAATCTGCCCCTGCCGCTAACAATCTTGGTTTGATCGTATCGCCCAATCCATCTTCAGCTGTTTGATAAATCACATTGATTGGCTCTACCCCTGTCTCTTCGGATTTTCCTTCGCTTGTTTCACTTAATATTGCTTCTCCTTTTGTTAACTTTGCAATGATCTGCAACACCACGGTGGTCTTCCCCTCTCCAGGATCTCCTTGAATAATGGTGACCTTCCCGTATGGTATGAAGGGATAAAAGAGCCATTTGATTTCTTCCACTTCAACCTGATCCATGTGGATCAATTTCAGGCATGGTTCTGCCTTTTTTACTTCTCTATAATTCTCTTCCATTTCCACCTCCTGCCCAACCGGGCAAGTCCCTGGCAAACAGAATTTAACAATTGTTGCAACAACAATTTTGTGATATACTCAAGTTGTTAAGGTGATATATCAGTTATTCTGATGATCAGGGAACTTGCTCAGATTATTTCTGGGCTTTTTCTTTTTTCCTTTTTTCATAGTTTCTTTCTTCTGCAAATGCATTTAATATCTCCAACATTGTTCGAATAGGTGTAAACAACTCTTCATCGGCATCCTCTAATGTAGTTAACCTTTTTAGTTCCTCTTCAATCCCTCGAAGCTGTTTTCTAAACTGTACTAACATCAACGGATTTCCTACTGCTGTGACTTTTTGATGTAAAACGCTTTCAATGATATATTCTTGTCTCGTCTGGTATCCACAAAGTTTTACTCTTAAATCTAGCTCTTCATTTTCTTCTGGAGACATTCGAAACGCTATGGTTACATTACGCCACCGGTTCTTGCTGTCCATATTTTTTTCACTCATCCAGATATTCCTCTCTTTCCTGATTTAGATTTTCCGCCATCTCTGTTTGAATTGTCGGGAACAAATGTGCATATCGATATGTGATTTCCACACTTTCATGCCCTACCCTTTCTCCAATTGCCACCGCAGAATATCCCATATTGATCAATAATGACACATGGGAATGCCATTACGGTATAATAACGACAAACGGAAAAAGCCTTGATTTTCAAGGGGTTTCAGCGTTTGTCGCCGTCTATTCAATTCCTTTTCCCAAGTTGAAATATGGCGAGAAAATTGACGAAAAAAGGAGGCTGTTACATTAACGACAAAACCGAATAGTGCCAGCGGTCCGGCATTTTGCCTGGCCGCTGATTGCCGTGGGCGTTTCATCTTTTTAGGTGGACGCCCTTTTTTCATGCAGATTTTTAGAAGAAAGGAGCCACACATGGAACTGAACGAAATGGAAAAAAAGATGCTCTTTCAGGCCGAAGGAGACTGTCAGGCAAAGGTTCTGAATGAGCTTTACATGACCGTGCGATATTCAAACAATTCCGAGCTGCGGGAGGCGGCGGAAAGCCTTATGGCAAAGGTGCGTGTTCTGTCGGACCGTGAGTGCATGGATTTGGTGCGGGACATTCAGAAGAATTACCGGCTGCCCCACCCGCCCCGGACTATCGGGGAAAGGATCGCCGAGGCCAGGCAGCAGTCCGGCGCGGAGAAATTAAAGGGGCATGACATCATGGGGCTGGAACGCTTTGACCCGGAGGTTAAGCACATGATCGTCTTTGATGTGCTGTCCTATGATTCCCCTGTTGGGGATAAGGGCGATAAAATGCGCCTGTTTCTTACGGAGGCCGGCTATCAGAAATTCTTAGAGAGCCAGGAACGGGGCGAAGTCAAACTGAAAAATCATGCGAAGGTCTCAGGCGGCCATCTCCATTATGACCGCAGGGACCGCGCTTTGTAACGGAATAACCGAAGAAAGGAGGCTGTGAAATGGCTGTATTCCGTGTAGAGAAAACGAAGGACTTTACGGTTATGAGCAATCACCACCTGCGCAATACGGAACTGTCCTTAAAGGCGAAGGGGCTTCTTTCCCTTATGCTGTCGCTGCCGGAAGATTGGGATTATACCACAAAGGGGCTGGCCCACATTTGCAGGGATGGCGTGGATTCCATTACCACCGCCCTGAAGGAGCTGGAACGGCACGGGTATCTCACCAGGCAGCGCCTCCGCAATGAGAACGGACAGCTCGGCGATATTGAGTACACGATCCACGAAAAGCCTGTAACCGGCGTAAAACAAGGTGTTTCACCTAAACGGGAAAATCCAAGACAGGTAAATCCAAGACAGGCAAAACCTGAACAGGCGGAACCTGAACAGGAAAATCCCGCACAATTAAATACTAATCCACAAAAAACTAAAAAATCAAAAACGGATATATCAAGGACACATCAATCAATCTATCCGGAAGAGCCGGAAACGGCAGGCTGTCAGGATGGGATTGATAGGATGGATATGGCAGAGGCATACCGTGGAATTATCAAAGAGAATATTGAGTATGACTTTCTGGTTCCCCGCTATGGGCAGGAACGCATGGACGAGACTGTGGAGCTTATGCTGGAAACGGTGCTGTCAAGACGGCCCTATATCCGCATTGCCGGAGACGACTTCCCACGGGAGGTTGTCAGGAGCCGGTTCTTAAAGATCAATTCCGACCACCTGGAGTATGTTTTTGACTGTATCGACAAGAACGTTACGAAGGTCAACAACATCAAGGCTTATCTGCTGGCAGCGCTGTATAACGCGCCGGCAACAATGGATAGCTATTACCGTGCGGAGGTCAACCATGACCTGTACGGCTGTTAGGCGCTTTCAGGCGTCTTTTTTCATATCATCACAGGAAGGAGGCGAAGCACGATGAAACGAAAATCTGTGCCGACACCATGCCCGGTGTAACCAAAGAGCAGATTCAGGCGGCACGGGAGGCGGACCTGTTCGCCTGGCTGCAATCCCATGAGCCCGGCGTGCTCAAACGGGACGGCCCCAATTACCGGCACAAGGAGCATGACAGCCTGGTCTATGTGACCGGGAAACGGTACTGGTACTGGAACAGCCGGGGCCGCAGTATTAACGCCCTGGATTACCTGATCCAGATTCGGGGCTATGGTCTGGTGGATGCGGTTCAAGCACTGGCAGGCGGAGAAATACGGCAGACGCCGGCTTACCAAAGCGCGGCGGCAAAGCAGGCACAGAGAGAGCCGGAAAAGAAACCGTTTACGCTGCCCTGGGCCAGACGGTGTGCTACCGCCGCTGTTTCGTATTTGCAGCGGCGCGGGATCAGTTCGGATGTGATCAGCCGGTGCTTTCGGAACGGGCTTTTCTATGAGGCCCGGTATCATGGCGAACCGGTCTGCGTGTTTGTCGGAAAAGACAACGCGGGGAAAGCGAAGTTTGCCTGTATGCGCGGTATCACCGGCAATCTCAAAAAGGATGTTTATGGCAGTGACAAGGAATTTAGCTTCTGCTACCCACCGCAGAATCCGGGCAGCCGCCATGTGGCCGTTTTTGAGGCTCCCATTGACGCACTTTCCCATGCCACGCTGCAAGAGCTCGAAGGCTGGAAATGGAATGGCTACCGCTTATCCCTGGGAGGCACCTCCCATGTGGCGCTGACCGCGTTTCTGGAACGCCACCCGGAAATAAAGCGGGTCACGCTTTACATGGACAATGATCTTGGCGGCCTTACCAATGCCCGGAAAATCAAAGCCATGCTCCATGAGGATCAGCGGTTTAAGCATATCCGGGTGAGCGTCAACCCGCCCCGCGTCGGAAAGGACTATAACGAAAAGCTGCAACATATCAGGGAACAAATTAAAGGCCGTCAACTACAATGCCGCCAGAAACAGGCGGCTATTTCAATTTAACAGGAGGATTTTAACATGACGAAGACAGAAAATACCGCTTTGCAAATGATCGCCGAAGCCGCCCGGTGCCCGGAATATGGCCCCGATATGGTTAAGGCTTTGATGGAAAAATTGGATATGAACGAAAAGGGCTTTGCGCTTCTGATGAACGTTACGCCCTCCACTGTCCGGCTCTGGACCAGCGGCGCCGTTCAGCCCAGCGGCACGGCCAAGCGCCTGATGCAAATTTATGAAACCGGGCCGGAAATCGTGAGCAAGATTGCCGGCGGACAGCACCCGGAGGATGGAAATGCTTATAAATGATTGCGTTAAGTTTTCGCACAGACTGGAGGTGATAATGTTTGGCAGAAAATTTACAGCATGAGGATTTTGGGGAAAAGATCGGAGGTGCGAAAAAAGACCTCTGGAAAGACCGCGGCCTGTATGTAGACGACCTGGGCGCCATGAATGAGCGGGAGGCGGAGAAATTCGTCAAGAAGGATAATGTCTGGAAGAAACCGGACTATCAGGCCATGCTTGACGATGGCGTTCCCCTCGGCGTTGTCTATTTCATCAAAAAGGCACGGGACAGCCTGGGGGCTTCTCCCCAATACCGGTACAGTGACAAAACCCCGGAGCTCAGGCGTGCCAGGCAGGAGGAATATATTGAGACCGTCCGGCAGCTACAGGCCGTGATCGAGGATGTGCGCACACTGGATGACGCTATGCAAGCCTATGACCGCTTTCTGATACAAAATGGATATGTGGAGCAGGTGCAGGGCTGGGCCAGCGGAACCCATTACCGCGCTACGAAGAAATCCCTGGATAACCCGGTCATTACCAATAAGCTGGTGCAGGCCTTACATATCCGCTCCGCTTCTCACTTTGACCGGGATTTCACGCAAAAGGCGCAGCAGGAACAGTTTGGCGTTTCCAAAGACCAGAAGATGCCAAAGGGCTATGCGATCCACTTCAATGACGGGAAAAACACCTATTCCAGAAATAACGACTGGAAACCCGGCACCTATTATGTGACGAAAGGCTATTCCATTTTGCAGACAAATTTGGAATCCCGTGAGGCAGCCCTGAAATGGGTACAGGATTTTGCCCGGCAGCGGAGCAAAGGCGGAAAGGTCCGGTTTACCCCTCCGCAGCTTGCGCATGTGAGACGGACCGGGCCGGACTACCGGAGCGGTCAGGAGATCACCGGACAGCATTATCTTGACACTTTCGGCTTCCGGGGCGGCGAATTTGGAAACTGGATGAACCAGAATGACCGGCAGGCGTCCCTGAACATGGGATTTGAAGCACTGAAAGACCTGGCGGCTGCCTTACAGATCAGCGATCAGGATATTGCCTTTGGCGGCACGCTTGCTATCGCTTTCGGTGCCAGGGGCAGCGGCAACGCCGCGGCCCATTATGAACCGCTCCGCAAGGTCATCAACCTTACGAAGATGCACGGGGCCGGTTCCCTGGCGCATGAATGGTGGCACGGCTTTGACGACTATTTGGGGGCAAAGATGGGCGCGAAAGGGATGCTCTCAGAACAGCCCCGCCTTTACCCATTGTTCCAAAAGCTCATTGATACCATGAAGTACAAACCGGAGACGCCGGAGCAGGCGGCCAAACGCACCGAGGCACAGAACAGCCGGACAAAGAAAAACGCGGCAAGCTGGCTGGATTCGGCGGTGCTTGGCTCCTTGAAGCGGTACGGCAATGAAAGTACGCTGGAACAGTATGTGGCATTAAAAGACGCTTTCCTTTCCGGGGAGGTCGGTTCTGTGGATCAGATCAGCGCCTTAAAGAAATCCGTCAGCGGCCATGTGATTCCCAAAAGTGATCGTGAACGTTTGGAAATGTTCGAGCGGATGCTTCACAGGATGCAGGAACAGGAAACCCCGCAGATCGGGCGGACAGAGACCGACTACTACCGCAATTCCGTAAAAATGGGAAAAGAATGCGAGAAAGACGGCGGCTATTGGGACAGCAACACGGAAATGACGGCCAGGGCTTTTGCCTGTTATATCAAGGATAAGCTGCCCTATGCTTCTGATTATCTGGCCGGCCATGCGGATTGCGCGGTAGCCCTTGTCATGGATAAATCCGGGGAAACAGAGGTTTTGAAAGCCTATCCCCAGGGTGAGGAACGCAGGGCGATCAACGCGGTGTTTGACGAGATCGTGGCAGATTTGAAATTGCAGCACACCCTTACCCATGCGGAAACAACGCTGCCCCTTGCGGTGCAGGCTGTACCGTTGGCTGAAAATGAGCAGATTACCATATTTACGATGGAACGCCCTTCGGTGATCGGGCAACTTGCGGCGGCAAGATCGGCAGAAAAAAGTACCCCGGCGCAGGCGGCTCCTAAAAAGTCCCACGCGCCGGAGATTTAAGGAGGTGAAACATTGGAAGAAAACAAGGATTATCAGGTTTACCGGTTTGACTATCTAACGGAAGGCAGCCAGCTCAAATTGGAGCACAACGTATATTGTGAGGATGTGGATATATCTTCCCTGATTACGCAGGGTGCGGATGCACTGGAGGCATTGCGTCAGGACAGCATAGACGGCGAGCAGAAAGCCCTTGCAATCGTGCAGGCGGCGGCAAAACAATGGGAACAGCAGGCGGCAGTCACACAGAAATTGAACCGCTCGCTGGAATACCTGCGGACCCCGGAGGTTGCACATACGGGAAATGAATGGCGCAAAACCGGCAACTGGCGGGACGCCGAGGAAATCAGCAACCGTGTCTATAAGATGACATGCAGCGTTTGGGAAGATACCAAATATGACCGGGAAACGAAGCAAAGCGTCCCGGTTGCCTGGTATGTGACATGGGATGTGTATGTGAATTCCCCGAAGGAGGGATATGGGGAAAAGATCGCCGGGCAGAACCAGAAACGCTATACCGACAAAGCCGCCGCTATGAAATACCTGGATGGGCGCAAGAAAGCCTACTCCCACCTGTTTACAGAAATCTCTCCGCAGATTCCAAAAGAATATGAGCACCACTTTACCGTTCACGGTACCCTCCTTCCCGGTTATACCGTGGAGGGCCAGGAACCGGTCAAGGCAGAGCACACCGCCGCCGAGGTTTCGGAGGGCGATATTTCTTTGCCCGAAAAGGCGGAAAAGCCTTCCGTGCTGGGGAAACTGGCGGCGGCGAAGCTGGACGCAAAAGAATCCGGGCAGCCGGTCCGACAGGGAGAAAAATATCAGTCAGAAGAAAGGAGCAGCTTATGAATGAGTGGGAAAAGAACCGCCGCATGGCAGAATCTTACCGGCAGTCATACCCTCCCGGTACAAGGCTGGAACTGATTGGGATGGATGATCCGTTTGCACCGATTCCGGCAGGAATGAGGGGAACGGTTAACTATGTGGATGACCAGTCTCAGATTCATGTGAAATGGGACAATGGCAGCGGGCTTGCCCTTATCCCGGACACAGACAGTTTTCGCAGGCTGTCCGCAAAAGAGATTGAGGCGGAGAATGCGGCGAAGGGTTCTGTCGTAAGCAGGCTTACCGCTTCCAAAACGCAGCCAGGGAAAGAACGGGAAGAAGGCAGGCGGCAGGCAAAGCCGAATAAAAAGAAGGAGGATATGCAGTTATGAAAGTTTTAATGGTGGAGCCTGGGAAAGTCCCCTATGCGGCAGAAATTGGCGAAGGTCTGGAGCCATTGCAGGCCGCTGTCGGCGGGGACATTCAGGCTGTTTACCCTTACGATGACCCGGTTGCCTTGATCTGTAACGAGGAAGGCAAATACATGGGGCTTCCCCTGAACCGTGCTCTCCATGATGACGAGGGCAATATCTATGACATTGTTGCAGGGAATTTCTTTCTCTGCGGGCTTGGCGAGGAAGATTTTACAGACCTTCCAGCAGACCTTATGGAGAAATACCGGCAGCAGTTTGAGCACCCGGAGCAGTTTGTCCGCATTGCCGGGAAAATCCTGGCAGTCAAGCAGCCGGTCCCTTCCCCTGAAGAACAGGAGGCACAGCGGGCGCAGATGGCCGCACAGGAGGCACAGCGGGAAGAAATGCGGCTGGACGAGTCCACGGACCTGGCCTTTGACCTGGATGTGTTCCTGCGGCAGTACAGTGACGCTTATGCGGATATGCACCCCGTTTTCCATGAGGAAAAAGAACGCATGGCGGACGAACTCCTTTCCGGGCAGACCGGAAAGATACGCATGAGGATGGCAACTGTCATTCAGGAGGAACACCTGAACGGCGAGGCCGGGCCGCTGCTGGATCGCATTGCCGCCTATGAAAAAGAATACGGGATCAGCGCCTACTCCATTTACCAGCTTGACTTATCGGACAGCACCGATGACCTGCGCTTTATGTCCCTTGATTGGCTGGAAAAGAAAGGGCTCCCGGTAGACAGGGACAATTACCAGATGGTCTATGCGGCGGAGCTTTCGCCCGGCGAAACACTGGAAGATATTTATACCCGCTTTAACATCGACCACCCGGAGGATTTTAAGGGGCATTCCCTTTCTGTCTCTGATGTAGTAGTGCTCCACGAAAAAGGCAGCGACACCGCCTACTATGTGGACAGCATTGGGTTTAAGGAAGTGCCGGATTTTTTGGGCGGCGCCCGGCAGCCGGAGGCAAAGCGGGATGTGTCGCTGCGGGAGCTGCTTGACGACGCTAAGAAACAGGCGGCAAAGGCAGAACCTAAGACGCCGGAGAAAAAGAAAGAACCGGAAAGGAGCTGATGGCTTATGCTGATGGCAGAACAGGAACCCTATGCCTTAATGGTGCAGCCGGACGATATGCTGATCAGCCCTCGTGAAGTTAATGACAACTTCGGGACAATGGTATGCTTCCACCCCCGCTATGCCCTGGGCGACCACCACAACTATATTGACAAGGACGATTTTCTGCGGGAAATGTACTTAAACACCGTTGGCAACAATGAGCGCGGCACGGAACGCTATGAGCGCATGGTAAATATGGTCTGGAGCCGGAAAATGACTGGCGACCACCCCGACCCCCGTGCCGTGGATGATGCCATGCTCCGGGTGATCTCTGAAAAATACGTTGTGATGCCCCTGTACCTTCTGGACCACAGCGGCCTTGCCATGCAGACAGAGAGTTTCCACGATCCCTGGGACAGCGGGCAGGTAGGTTGGGTGTATGTTTCCAAAGAGGATGTGCTGAAAGAGTTCGGCGGGGAGAAAATGACCGGCGCCCTCCGAAAAAAAGCCGAGGATTTGCTTAGGGGCGAGGTTGCTGAGTATGACGCCTATCTCCGGGGTGAGTGTTATGGCTTTGAGCTGTATAAAAACGGCGAGCTGTCGGATAGCTGCTGGGGATTCATCGGAAGTCTGGAAGATGCCTGTAAAGCAATGGCGGATTATCTGCCAGACGAGTGCAAAGGCATGACGGAGCACCTTTCGGAAGTGAAAGAACCGGCTTCCATGATTAAGACGCTCCTTCGGCACGCCCGGATTCAGATCGAACAGGCGGAAAAAGCCCACGAACACGCCCCGCGCCAGCAGGTACTAAGTGAGGCACGGTAATGAACAGACTATATTTTTTCAGGAAGGAGGATGTAGGTGCAGGAAGATATTGAACAAAGAACCATGTCGGTCACGGTCCAGGCGGCAAAGCTGTCCGGGCGGGTGCTGAAAGCGGCCATTGCCGCCGCGCTTCAAAAGATGGAGCATAGCCGCAATACCCCGAAAGTTGGCCGCAACAGCATGAAGCGGCTGACCGCCAGGGACCCCGGCGCCAGTACCATTGAAGTGACCGGACGGATTCGCTCTTTTGAACGGATCGCCAAAAAGCATGAGGTCCGCTATCACATTGAAAAAGACCCCGGCACGGATCCGCCCAAATGGACGGTGTATTTCAAGGCAAACCAGGCGGACGCCCTGACCGCGGCATTTAAGGAATATACAAGAAAAGACCTTGCCCGTAGCACCAGGCCGTCGCTGCTTTCCCAGCTTGCCAAATTCAAAGAGCTGGCACAGGCGCTTGGCCGTGACAAGGTAAAGAATAAGGAGCATGGAGGGCCGGAGCGTTGAAGATAGATACGGTCACCCTGAAAAAGCAGGTGATCCTCCACCTGCCTTACCTTCTGTTCCTTTTGGTATTCGCAAAGCTGGGCCAGACGGTACGGCTGGCTCCCGGAGCGGATGCTTCGCAAAAACTGCTGGGGCTAAGTGAAGGCTTCACTTTGGCCTTTCAGAGCATGTGGCCCGGTGCGGCGCTGGATTGGCTGGTGGGGCTCTGCGGTGCGGTCATTATGAGGCTGGCGGTGTATCTCAAAGGAAAGGACGCAAAAAAGTACCGTAAAAATGTGGAATACGGTTCTGCCCGCTGGGGCAGCAAAACGGATATTGCACCGTTTATGGACCAAAAACCGGAAAACAACATCATTCTGACGCAGAGCGAGGGGCTTATGATGTCCGGCAGGCCGAAGAACCCGGCCAACGCCCGGAATAAAAATGTGCTGGTGGTCGGCGGTTCCGGCTCCGGCAAAACGAGGTTTTTTATCAAGCCCAGTGCGCCCGTAAGGGCGGTATAAATCCTACCTTGAGCAAGTAGTAGGTAAAAGTATCAAGCGGCATTGTGCCGCAACCTATCATTCCCCGTCTTACCCCAAAAGGGAAACCGGAGGGCGACCATAGCATGACGGAGGACACGGGGCGCTGAAGCCTCAGAAGCGCCGGCGTGACGGAATGAAAATCCACGTATGAGGATGGAAGCTAGACTGCTTGAATGACAGCCTGAAATCGGGACCAAGAGCGTACCCCTGACGTAGAGAGGTTGTACTCGTCAGTGTTCCTGACAGTCGCATTGTTTGGCTATGCGGCTGCTGATACTCGGAGCAGGTTCAGCCACGGGAAAGTGGAAAAAGGCGAACGTCACATACCGACAACGTGGAACGCTTGTTTATACCGTACTAAACGGGGATTGCCTAAAGTGAAATGCCGAAAGGCTATGAAAACGCTGAAATGCGGGGTTCTGAATATTCACCATGGCAACAGAGTTCCCATAGTAGTCTGCGGACGGGAAAGCCGTCTACATGGCAAAGGGGAACAGTGAATCATTTTCAAAACAGAAAGGATGGTGTGTGAGACACTATGAGAAATCCGATTCATGTCTTGAAAAGCCTTGAAGAAAAGGCAAGTGTAAGTAACTACAAATATGAAAGATTATATCGCAACCTATACAATCCAGAGTTCTATCTCCTTGCATATGCGAACATTGCGAAATCGCAGGGGAGCATGACGCAGGGGGTAGACGGGCAGACGCTGGACAACATGAGCCTGCCGAGAATTAACCGGATTATTGAATCCATACGCAACAGGACATATCAGCCAAAGCCTGCAAAAAGAAAGTACATTCCTAAAAAGAACGGGAAACTTCGCCCGTTGGGAATCACTTCTACTGATGATAAGTTAGTGCAGGAAGTGGTCAGAATGATTCTTGAAGCAATCTATGAGCCGACATTCAGCAACAATTCACACGGTTTCAGACCAAAAAGAAGCTGTCACACGGCACTTACGCAAGTGAAGAAAAACTTCACAGGTGTTACATGGATTGTCGAGGGAGACATTAAGGCGTGCTTTGATAACTTCGACCATCATGTGTTGGTTGAATTACTGCGGAAAAGGATTTCAGACGAGGCTTTTATCGGTCTAATCTGGAAGTTCCTGAAAGCCGGATATATGGAACAATGGCAGTACAACTGCACCTACTCCGGTGTTCCGCAGGGCAGCGGTATCAGTCCGATATGTGCAAACATCTACCTCAGCGAACTGGACAACTATATGCAGGAATACAAAGAAAAGTATGATTGCGAGCCAGAACGCAGAAGGACGACCAGAGAATACGAGCGGGCGTCCCGGAGATACAGAAAGGCACGTAAAGCGTTAATGGGCGCAGAAAAATCAACTCCTGAACTGGTAAAAGAATTTAAGGATTCCAGAAGGAAGAAGATGAATCAGCACTATTACAATCCGTTTGAGGAAGGCTTCAAGAAAATCCAGTACAACCGTTACGCCGATGATTTTGTAATCGGCGTTATCGGCTCCAAAAAGGACGCAGAAAAAATCAAGGAAGATGTAAAAATCTTTCTCCAAGAAAAACTGCATTTGGAAATGTCCGAGGAAAAGACGAAAGTCACCCATTCCAGTAAGCCGGTACGCTATCTGGGGTACGATTTCAAAGTAATCCATTCCAAGAACATGAAGCGTTGTAAAAACGGCGACATGAAACGGGTGTGGTATGGAAAAGTATTCCTGTATATGCCGAAAGAAAAATGGATTAAAAAAGCGATGGAACGGGGAGCGATACAGGTGAAACGCAACAATGACACAGGCAAAGAAATGTGGCGGCCTATGCCAAGGAAAGACCTGATGAACCGCAGCGACGCAGAGATTGTGTCTACTTTCAATTCCGAAATTCGAGGGTTATATAACTTCTATCGGATAGCAGAAAACGTAGGCGCATTGCACAAGTATTACTACATGGTGCGGTACAGCATGTTAAAAACTCTGGCAGGAAAGCACAGAACGAATGTCAGTGTTATTAAGAAGCGGCACATGGTAAACGGAGTACTGAGAATCCCATACGATACAACTAAGGGACGTAAATACTGCGAATTTTACCATGATGGATTCAGAAAGCACAGCGACGGCTATGACAATGTGGCAGACGTTATGCCGAGTTATAGGAAATATGACAGCAGGCACACGATAGTAAACCGCATAAAAGCCGGAGTATGCGAGATTTGCGGGGAACATGCAGACTATTTATGTATGCACCACGTAAGAACGCTGAAATCGCTGAAAGGCAGGGATATATTTGAGCAGAAAATGCTGAAAATGAGAAGAAAATCTCTGGCTCTCTGCCCTGACTGCTTTGAACTCTTACACGAAACCAAAGAATCAAGGTGATTCATGGAAAGCCGGATACGCTGAGAGGTGTACGTCCGGTTTGGGAGGCGGCTCCCTGAAACCTACTGATGAAAGTCAGCAAGGCGCAGGGTGCCTACCTCATATCTCATGCAGATGCACAGCTCCTATGTCGTTACCGATCCGAAGGGCACGGTCTTGATTGAGGTTGGAAAGCTGTTAAGCCGGGGCACACCGAAGCTGGATAAGGACGGAAAGCCGGTCCGTGGCAAGAATGGTAAGATCGTGTATGAGCCGTATAAAATCAAGGTATTCAACACCATCAATTTCTCAAAGAGTATGCACTATAACCCTTTTGCGTATATCCACAATGAGAAGGACATTCTCAAACTGGTAACGGTGCTGATCGCCAACACGAAAGGCGAAGGGAAATCGGGAGACGATTTCTGGGTCAAGGCCGAAACACTGCTCTATACGGCGCTGATCGGCTACATCTATTATGAAGCGCCCTCCAATGAGCAGAACTTTTCCACGCTGGTGGAAATGATAAACGCTATGGAGGTCCGGGAGGATGACGAGACTTTCAAGAACGCGGTAGATTTGCTGTTTGACGCACTGGAGCAGAAAGACCCGGATCACTTTGCCCTCCGGCAGTATAAAAAATACAAGCTGGCCGCAGGCAAGACGGCTAAGTCGATCTTAATTAGCTGCGGCGCCAGGCTTGCCCCGTTTGACATTAAGGAAGTCCGGGAGATCACCATGTATGACGAGCTGGAACTTGACCTGGTGGGCGACAGGAAAACGGCGCTGTTCTTTATTATCAGTGATACGGACGCGACCTTTAATTTCCTTGTCAGTATGGCTTATACCCAGCTATTCAACCTGCTCTGTGAGCGGGCGGATGATAAATTTGGTGGCAGGCTCCCGGTCCATGTGCGGTGCCTGATCGACGAGGCGGCCAATATAGGCCAAATCCCGAACCTGGAAAAGCTGATGGCAACGATCCGTTCCAGGGAAATATCCGCCTGCCTGGTATTGCAGGCCCAGAGTCAGCTCAAAGCGCTTTATAAGGACAACATGGACACGATCATCGGCAACTGTGATTCTTCTCTTTTCCTGGGAGGTAAGGAGGAAACCACCTTGAAAAGCTGGAACTCCCTGCTGGGGAAAGAAACCATTGATCTATATAACACCAGCGTCACGAAGGGCACCCAGGAATCCCACGGGCAGAACTTTCAAAAGCTGGGAAAAGATTTGATGTCCGTTGACGAGCTTGCGGTGATGGACGGCGGAAAATGCCTCCTGCAGATCAGGGGCGTGCGTCCCTTCCTGTCCCGGAAGTATGACATTACCAAACACCCGAATTACAAATATCTTTCGGATTTTGACGAAAAGAACGCCTTTGACATAGAGAAATACCTGTCTACAAGACTGCCTGTACGTCCCAGAGAGCTGTACCCCAACTATGAGATCACGCCGGAAGAACTGGCAGCGCAGACAAGCGCGTAAAACCCGCCGTATCATTTCCTTATTGTATGGCGGGTTTTTCTATACCCTTTGGAAAGGAGGCGCCTATTGCGGATTCGTGATTCTCCCTGACAACTGAATATCCCCCGCAGGTCTTGTCCTGCCCCTTATGCTGCCGTCATGTTTTTGTAGGTTTTCTATTTGAACATGGCGGCGGCTTTTTTCGTTTCCGGCCCAATGCGGCCACAACAATAAATTCTATGAACATTAAGGAGGATTAACTTTATGGCTTTTTTTACAAGCGCGATTGACACGCTGAAAATTCTCGTGATCGCCCTGGGCGCGGGTCTCGGCGCATGGGGTGTCATCAACCTTTTGGAAGGTTACGGCAACGACAACCCCGGTGCAAAATCCCAGGGGATCAAGCAGCTTATGGCGGGCGGCGGTATCGCCCTGGTGGGTGCCACGCTGATTCCGCTCCTGTCCGGCCTGTTCAGTTAATAGCCGATGGGCAGTCTGTTTGATTGGATAACAGACTGGATCAAAGAGGGCCTGATCGAAGCGATCACCGGGCAGTACACCAGTATTTTTGAATCGGTAAACAGCCAGGTCGCGGATGTGGCCGGGCAGGTCGGACAGACCCCGCAGGGCTGGAATGGCGGCGTGTTCAGTATGATCCAGAATCTTTCTGAAACCGTCGTCATTCCCATTGCGGGCATGATCCTGACCTTTGTGCTGGTATATGAGCTGATTCAGATGATTTTGGAAAAGAACAACATGCACGATTTTGATACGTTCAACATCTTCAAGTGGATCTTCAAGACCTTTGTAGCCACCTACCTGCTTACCAACTGTTTTACGATTGTCATGGCGGTGTTTGATGTCGCCCAAAATGTGGTATCGCGGAGCGCCGGCGTGATAAACGGGAACCTGGATGTCACGGCGGCGCTGGCTGACCTGGAAACGCAGCTTGAAGCAATGGGGATGTGGGAGCTGATCGGCTTATGGCTGGAAACCAACATCATCAACCTGTGTATGTGGGTACTGTCTATTGTGATCTTTGTCATTGTCTATGGCCGCATGATTGAAATATATCTCACGGTCAGCCTGGCACCCATACCGTTTTCCACAATGGCAAACCGTGAATGGGGACAGATGGGGACGAATTACCTTCGTTCCCTGTTCGCTCTGGGATTCCAGGGGTTCTTAATTCTGGTATGCGTCGCGATCTACGCGGTGCTGGTCCAGTCGATCCCCTCGTCCGGCGATATTCACGGTGCGATCTGGGGCACGGCGGGATATACCGTACTGCTGGCCTTCGCCCTCTTTAAGACAGGCTCGTTATCTAAAAGTATATTCAACTCGCATTAGCGGGTAACAACTACATTTTAACAAGGAGGAACTTTCATTATGAGTAAAACCAATACCGAACCCATGCAGCCGGACACTCAGGCGTCCGAAAGCTTGAAGCTGGATGTAACCGTGCGCCCGATTGCCCCGATGGGGAACCTCTTGGCCTTTGCCAACGTGACGATTGGCGACTGTTTCAAGATCGACGGCTTCCGTATCTGCTCCGGCGAGAACGGCCTGTATGTCAACATGCCTTCCACCCAGGATAAGCAGGGAAAATGGAGGGATGTGTGCTGGCCGGTGACGGCGGACTTTCGCAGGCAGCTCAACGACGCCCTGATCGAAGGGTACGGCCAGGCGATTGAAAATTTGCAGGCCACCCTTGAAGCGACCAGGGACGCAGAAAAGCCTTCCCTGACCGGCGCCCTGAAAGAAAATGCCGGAAAGGTCAAGACGCAGCCGGCAAAGCCCGCGCCTGCCAAGAGTGAGCAGGCCCGCTGATGGCGGAGGCTAAGAAATATGGCATTGTGTACGCGGACCCGCCCTGGCGCTATGACATGAAGCGCGGCAAAGGCGTGGCAGAAAACCATTACCCCACCATGAGCATGGATGAAATATGCGCACTGCCGGTTGCAGACCTTGCGGCCAAAGACAGTGCGCTTTTTCTATGGGCCACCTTCCCGCAGCTTAATGAGGCGTTCCGGGTGATTGAGGCATGGGGCTTCCACTATAAGACCCTGGCGTTTCTGTGGCTGAAGCAGAACCGGAAAGCCGATAGCTGGTTTTATGGGATGGGCTTCTGGACCCGCTCCAACGCGGAGGTATGTCTGCTGGCAACACGCGGGCACCCGAAACGCCAGTGTGCGGGAATCCACCAGTTTGTGATCTCCCATATCGAGCAGCACAGCAAGAAACCCGATGAAGTGCGGGACAAGATCATAAAGCTCATGGGAGATCAGCCCAGGGTGGAGCTTTTTGCCAGGCAGCAGACCCCCGGCTGGGATGTATGGGGCAATGAAGTGGATTGCAGTATTACAATGCCGCAAAACGGATAAAAAAGATTCTCGCAGATCGGAGGTGACAACGAAATGCCTTATGTACCCGTACCCAAAGACTTAACCAAAGTCAAGACCAAAGTAGCCGCTGGCCTGACAAAGCGCCAGCTTATTTGTTTCAGTCTGGCCGCGCTGGTGGGGCTGCCGGTATATTTCCTTACCCGCGGCGCCATCGGCAATTCGGCGGCGGTGCTCCTTATGATCGGCCTGATGATGCCCTTTTTCTTCTTTGCCATGTATGAGAAGGACGGGCAGCCGGCGGAAAAGCTGTTAAGGAACCGGCTCCGCTATAAGCTCTGGCCGAAGGACCGCCCTTACCGGACAGAAAACTTCTACAAATCCATATCCAAAAAGGAGGTATCACAGATTGCCAAAAACCAGACAGCAGGAGGCGCAGGAAAAACGTCTGCAAAGAAACGTAAAGCAGGCAAAAAAGACCCGCACCGAAGCAAGAAAGGCAGGAAGTAAAACTGCCTCTCCTGCCGGGCCGAAGAAAAAGCCCGGCTTTTTTTCCGGGCTGAAAGCGGACGCCCCGCAGACGGTCCAGCAGAGTATTCCCTATAAGGAAATGTACCGGGACGGTATCTGCCGTGTGAGCGGCAATTATTACACCAAGACGGTGCAGTTCTTTGATATTAACTACCAGCTCGCGCAGGCGGACGACAAGGCGCAGATTTTTGAGGGCTACTGCGATTTTCTCAATTACTTTGACGCCTCGATCCATGTGCAGCTCACCTTCATCAACCAGCGGGCCAATATGCAGGACTTTGTTCACAGCATAGAGATTCCTGCCCGTGGCGACGAGTACGACGGAATCCGCAGGGAGTACGCGGATATGTTAAAGAACCAGCTCCAAAAGGGCAACAACGGCCTTACCAAGCGGAAATACATCACCTTCGGGATTGAAGCGGAGGACCTTCGCACGGCGAAAATGCGTCTGGAACGGATCGAAACGGACGTGCTGGGGAACTTCAAAGCCCTGGGCGTGCAGGCAAGGCCCTTAAACGGGCTGGAACGTCTGGAGCTTCTGCACAGCCAGCTCCACCCGGACGGCCAGGAGAAACTTCATTTTAACTGGTCGGATTTGCCGAAAACCGGGCTCTCCACAAAGGACTATATCGCCCCTTCCGGTCTCTCCTTCTCCCAGGACGGCAAGACCTTCCGGGTGGGCGACCATTCCGGCGCGGTGTCCTTCTTGCAGATTTTGGCCCCGGAGCTGACGGATCGGCTGCTGGCGGAACTGCTTGACCTGGATGACGCCGTGACAATCAACCTGCATATCCAGTCTATCGACCAGGCCCAGGCGATCAAGAACATCAAACGCAAGATGTCTGATTTGCAGAAGATGACGATTGAGGAACAGAAGAAAGCGGTCCGCTCCGGCTATGACATGGACATCATACCTACCGACCTTGCCACTTATGGGGAAGAAGCGAAAAATCTCCTGCAGGATTTGCAGAGCCGGAATGAAAGGATGTTCCTTGTGACGGTTCTGGTGGAGAATATCGCCCCGAAGCGCAAAAAGCTGTTTACGGATATTTTTTCCGCTTCCGGTGTGGCGCAGAAATACAACTGTGCCCTGAAACGCCTGGACTTCCAGCAGGAGCAGGGCCTTATGTCCTCTCTATGCCTGGGGCAGAACCAGATCGAGATCGAGCGGGGTCTTACCACCAGCAGCACGGCCATTTTCGTGCCGTTTACCACCTGCGAGCTGTTTCAGGAGGGCGAGGCTTTGTATTACGGTCTCAATGCCCTTAGCAACAACCTGATTATGGCGAACCGCAAGAACCTGAAAAACCCCAACGGCCTGTTCCTGGGTACGCCCGGCAGTGGCAAATCTTTCTCTGCCAAGCGTGAGATCGTCAATGTGTTCCTTCTGACGGAGGACGACATTATCATAGCAGACCCGGAAAATGAGTACGGGCCTTTGGTAAAGCAGTTTGGAGCTCAGGGGCAGGTCATTGACATTTCCCCTAACTCCACTAACTACATCAATCCGATGGATATAAACCTGGACTATTCGGATGATGAAAACCCGATCACCCTGAAAAGTGATTTTATCCTGTCTCTGTGTGACCTTATCATCGGCGGCAAGGAGGGGCTTTCCCCTATTGAAAAGACGATCATTGACCGCTGCACAAGGCTTGTGTACCGGGACTATTTGCAGGACCCGCGCCCGGAAAACATGCCAATCCTGGGGGATTTGTACGACCTCCTTCGCAAACAGAGCGAACCGGAGGCGCAGAATATCGCCACGGCGCTGGAAATCTACGTCAATGGTTCCTTGAATGTGTTTAACCACCGTTCCAATATCCAGATGGATCACCACCGGGTACTGTGCTTCCAGTTGAAGTCATTGGGAAAGGCCCTGAAAGAGATCGGCCTTCTTATCATGCAGGACGCGGTCTGGAACCGTGTTACGGCCAACCGCTCCAAGCATAAGACGACCTGGTTCTATATCGACGAATTCCACCTCCTGCTGAAAGGACAGACCGGAAGTTTCAGTGTAGAGATATGGAAACGGTTCAGAAAATGGGGCGGGATTCCCAGCGGTTTAACGCAGAATGTGAAGGACCTGCTGGCTTCCAGGGAGATCGAGAACATCTTTGGTGCGACACGTTGACGCACAAACATCGCTCTATGAGGGTAAAACTTCATGGACTTATGGCCATGCGATGCTAAAATCGTCGGACTTACCTTCTTACGAGGTAAGTAACAACTGATAATTCGAAAGGTAGAATGATGGGGTAACGCCTTGAAATGCCTTCTCTGATACTTCGACCGGCTCCGACTGTAATGGTTGGGGTCTGGAGCTCGATAAAGTCGGCGGAAGTCTGCCGAAACAGTGTAGAAATACAGCTGTCGAAAGTGCGGTAGAGGTACTGTATGCAGATGACACGTCGGGAGTCTATAAAATATCTATGGTGAGAATGTCCACGACGGACTGACGAAAACCGCGAATGTACGGGTCTAGATGTTTACCATATAGAAATGTATGGACACTTAATTGTGGGTCAGTGCGGTGTAGTAAGAATCGAAAATATGAAACTCCGTATTGTGTTACAGGCACAATCAAGCTGACAGGACTATAGCGAACACCTAAGGATATATGCACAGATAGAATTATCGGAACGTGGAAAGGTACAGAGTTGCTCATAAGCAATCTGCGGACGAATCATATAAGCCGCCTAATCTGTGCTGAAAAGCGAAGCTCGAACCTACGACAGCCCTACGAAAAAGGCGGGCTCGAGGAATGGGCTTTAGTCGGTTAGAAACAATTGTTGTCATTCAATCTTATAAGGATTACGAGTATGACAAAAAGGGACACTTTCCCAAGAAAGGAGAGTGATGCCTTATGACCATGAAAAAGAAAAAGCAACTGCTCTGTGAGGATAATCTGCGTCACAATGAGTATTACGGAATGCAGAATACGATTGATAATCTATACCAGGCAAGTTTGAACGGAGAAGTTTTTACAGATTTAATGTCTGTCATTCTTCAACGGGAAAACATTCTTCTAGCGTACAGAAATATCAAGAAAAATACGGGAAGTAAAACAAGTGGCACAGACAATCTCACAATCGAGGACATTGGAAGATGTTCCCCCGATGAGGTTGTTGAAAAAGTTAGATTTATTATTAATGGAAGTGAACATGGGTATCGCCCAAAACCTGTAAGGCGTAAGGAGATACCAAAACCATACGACCCAAGTAAAATGAGACCCTTAGGGATTCCGTGTATATGGGATAGACTTGTTCAACAATGTATCAAACAGGTATTGGAACCTGTTTGTGAGGCTAAGTTCAGCAAAAACAGCTATGGATTCAGACCGAACCATTCGGTTGAGAACGCTATAGCAAGAAGTTATCAGCTACTTCAACATGCCAATCTTCACTATGTCATTGAATTCGATATAAAAGGGTTCTTTGATAACGTGAATCATGCCAAGCTGATACGACAGATATGGGCTATGGGTATTCATGACAAGCAACTGATATTTGTCATAAGACGAATTCTCAAAGCACCAATCAAACTGGAAGATGGGACTTTTATCACACCCGACAAAGGAACCCCACAGGGAGGTATTATATCGCCACTTCTGGCTAATATCGTGCTTAACGAATTAGACCACTGGGTAGAAAGTCAATGGCAATGGTGTCCGATTTGCAAACGGAATGCTAGACCTGAAAACGGCTTTCGACAGGCTAAGAAATCTAACCTGAAGGAAATGTTCATTGTTCGCTATGCAGATGATTTTCGAATCTTTTGTAGGACAAAGGACTCCGCTGAACGCACCAAATGTGCAGTCACTCTGTGGCTGAAAGAAAGGCTCAAACTGGAAATTTCTGAAAAGAAAACGAGGATTGTCAATGTAAGAAATCATTACTCTGATTTTCTCGGATTCAAAATGAAAGTTCACAGAAAAGGCAACAAACTCGTGGTTATATCTCATATCGCAGATAAAAATCTCGAGCACAAAAGGGAGAAGCTTAAAGAACAGGCAAAGAGAATCGTTCACCCTCGCAAAATATATGGCGAACAGGGGGAAATCAGACTCTATAACAGTATGGTTACTGGCATGCAGAATTATTACTGTATCGCCACACATGTTAATCATGATTGTGCTTCCCTAAACCGCACAGTCATGACCTTGCTGACAAACAGGCTTAGCACTCGCACAGGCAACCGTCTTGTGAAAACAGGGCGAGAGCTTACGGAGTTTGAAAAAGCCCGTTTTGGTAAATCCAAAATGATGCGATATGTCGCTGGTACGAATGAGCCCGTGTATCCAATAGGATACACACAGCACAAAAACCCACTTTTCCGTAAGAAGAGCTGGAATTATTACACTCCCGAAGGACGAGAAGGTATTCACAACTGTCTGAGAATCAACATCCCTATGATGTTGGCTCTCATGCGTCAACCAGCCTATTCCAATAGTGCGGAATACGCAGACAATCGAATATCTCTCTTCTCAGCCCAATGGGGAAAATGTGCTATAACAGGTGTTGAATTCTCCTCTGTTGGGGAAATTCATTGCCATCATAAGTTACCCCGACATTTAGGCGGTACGGATGCCTATGAGAATCTTATTCTCATAAAGAATTCCGTACATAAACTCATTCATGCTTCAAAAGCGGAAACTATTTACAAATATATGGATTTACTACAGCTAGATATCAAACAGCTTATAAAGGTTAACCACCTTCGTGAGTTGGCTTCCATGCAACCTATTTAATCTTATTTCAACTACTACAGTTTTTATTCTATTCAAAGGTTGATTGTTTAGACAATGAAAAATACTAACCGATGGAACGCCGTGTGCGGTGAAAGTCGCATGCACGGTGTGGAGTGGGGGAAAAGCCCGAGATGATATCAGAGGCTTACCTATCACTATAGAACTCGGATTTTATCTACATGCTCAACCAGGCCCAGGGAGACCGGCAGATTTTGGCGAAGCAGTTAGGCATTTCGCCCCACCAGCTTTCCTATGTGACCCATTCCGGCCCCGGCGAGGGTCTTTTGTTTTTCGGCAATGTGATTATTCCTTTCGTCGATCACTTCCCGAAGGACACCCTTCTGTATTCGGTCCTTACCACAAGGCCGGATGAAGTGGCAGGCGCATGAGCGCCGGCAGACCAGCAACGATAATTCAGACTGGAGGTGATGGATATGTCCCGTGATAAAGAGTTCAGACGGCCCAAAGACGCGGTGCGGCAGCCGGCGGGAAAAACAGAAACCGACGTCCGGACCGGCGAGATGCGCGGGCAGGATTTTGATCTGCGCCGGGCCCGTGACGCTCCTGTGCAGGAAGATAACCGCCATAGAGGGTGGAACCTGTATCAAGGGGCTTCGGAGGACGGCGCAGTTCCAGCAACGGATTCCAATACGTATGCTGCTGCTTCCCGGCAGCCAGTGGATGAAATGGCGGCTTATGAATCTGCGGACTATGGAACACATGCGGAGGCTTTTTCCCGGCAGTCGTCCGGGGATTCTGACAGCTTCATTCAGGACAGCCGCAGCGTTCCGCAGCAAAACGGGCCGGATTTTTCCGGGCGTGACAGCTTCCGCGAAAGCAGGCAGCAGGATTCCAGGCACAGTGATTCCGGCAGGCTCCAGCGCCGGGATGCAGACTTTTCCCGGCGCGGCGGCCAGGAGTTGCCCGGTTCCGGCAGTTCGGAGGCTTCCGCTGCTTCGGAGGCCGGCAGCACAAATGCCGGGGAAACATCGGGCAGACGCCGGATGCACCAGCATGGCAACAAGTACCAGCAGCGTTTCCAGGAGGCGGCAAAAGCCGAGGAACCCCAGGAGAAACAGCCGGGTTCAGCCGAGGGAGAACCGAAACGGCCTTCCAAGCTGGAATTTACCGCTGACGAGCTGCCACCGGAGGCGGCGGATAAAAAGCTGACCCAGGCGAGGCGCAGGGCCGAGCGTGTGGAAAAGAAGCTGGAGGACGCCGAGGCGCGTCTGCCTTCCCGGAAAAAACTGCGGATGGAGACGGCTTCCGACCCGGAGACCGGCAAAGCAAAAAAACGGCTGAAATTTGAGCAGGAAGTAAAATCCCAGCGGGCGCATGTAAAGGGCTCCCTTCCCAT
Organism: Faecalicatena sp. Marseille-Q4148; assembly: GCA_018228665.1. Taxonomy (NCBI): domain Bacteria; kingdom Bacillati; phylum Bacillota; class Clostridia; order Lachnospirales; family Lachnospiraceae; genus Faecalicatena; species Faecalicatena sp. Marseille-Q4148. Next base: position 2,949,907 of record CP073692.1, on the reverse strand, counting down.
GCGCCCGGTAAAGGCGGCAGCGAATACGGCTGTCGGCTACGCCCATAAGAAAATCTACCAGGCGGAGGAAGAAAATGTCGGCGTGAAAGCCGCCCACCGCACCGAGCTTGTGGGTGAGGCCTGGGCGCGCACCCTGTACCACCGCCATAAAACAGCGCCATACCGCCGGGTGACAAAGTTACAGCAGAAATCAGCGAGGGCTAACGCGAAGCTTGCCTACCGGCAGACCCTTTCGGAACACCCGGAGCTAAAGAAAAATTTCCTTGCCCGGATGTGGCAGAAGCAAAAGCTGAAACGGCAGTATGCCAAAGCCGCAAGGGAGGCACAGAAAACCGGAAAGCGGGCAAAGAACGCAGCCGTTACAACGGAAAAGATCGCTGCTTCGGTGGTAAACACCGTCAAGCGTCACCCGGTTATCTGCAGCATTCTCGTCCTTCTGCTTTTGGTGGTATTTCTCATTTCTTCGCTGTTTTCCTCGTTTTCCAATATCGGGACCGGGGGCCTGGGAAGTATCGCCGCCTCTACCTATCTGGCGGAGGACCAGGACATCAACAACGCGGAGCTTATCTATACCGAGTGGGAAACAGACCTGCAAATGGAAATAGACCGTGTGGAGACAGACCGGCCCGGTTATGACGAGTACCGCTATAACATCGGCGCAATCGAGCATGACCCCTATATCCTGATGGGCTATCTCACTTCTGCCTATCAGAATTTCACCTATGAGCAGATCGAGGGCGTCCTGCGGCAGCTTTTTAATGAGCAGTATTCCCTTACCTTTACGGAGGAAACGGAAATCCGCTACCGGACAGAGACCCATGTTGACCCGGAGACCGGCGAGGAAACCGAGGAAGAAGTACCGTATGAGTGGCACATTCTGAATGTAAAGCTCACGGCCACGCCTCTTGCAAACCTGGTGGTGCAGCGCATGAGCACCGAGCAGAAAGAAATCTGTGAGATTCTATTGCAGACCAAGGGCAACCGGCAGTATGTGAAAAATGTCTTTGGGATAAACTGGCTGCCCTATGTCACCAGCTACTACGGCTACCGGGTACACCCCATCAGCGGGGAAAAGAACTACCATACCGGCGTTGACATCGGCATGGCCCAGGGCACGGAAATCTTAGCCGGCCATGACGGTACGGTTACGCTGGCAGGAAACGCGGGCGGCTACGGCCTGTGTGTCGCCATTGAAGGCGAGGCTTACGAGGGGCATACCCTTACCACGAAATACGGCCACTGTTCACAGCTTCTTGTGTCCGTGGGCCAGGAAGTAAAGGCCGGGGATGTAATCGCGAAGGTCGGCAGCACCGGCAATTCCACCGGGCCGCACCTGCACCTGGAGGTATTGGTGGACGGGCAGTATTTGAATCCGCTGTATTTTGCAGATACCGGTGACACCGGCAGTACCGGGCTGCCAGCCATTGGCGCAGGCGGAGGCGGCAGCTACTTTGATTACGATATTCCGCCGGAGGCCCTTGCGGATGAACAGTTCGCGGCCATGATCGCGGAGGCGGAGAAATACTTAGGCTATCCGTATGTGTGGGGCGGCGCAAGCCCTTCCACTTCCTTTGACTGTTCAGGCTTCGTTTCCTGGGTAGTCAACCATACCGGCTGGAACTTCGGGCGGCTTACCGCGGACGGGCTTTTAGGCGTGTGTACGCCTGTATCGAGTGCGGACGCAAGACCCGGCGACCTGATTTTCTTCCAGGGGACCTATAACACCAGCGGCGCAAGCCATGTGGGAATCTATGTGGGTAACGGAATGATGATCCACTGCGGGGACCCGATCTCTTACGCAAATATCAATACAAGTTACTGGCAGCAGCATTTTTACACCTTTGCGCGGCTGCCTTAACAGAATGGAGGTAACAACTTGAACCCTAAAATTGAAAAACTGGCAAAAGACATTGAAAAGACCAAGGCGAAGATCGCGGAGCAGCAGGCCAGGCTCCAGGATTTGGAGAAACAGAAAACGGAGCTGGAGAACACCGACTTTGTGGCGGTGGCCCGCAGCTACCACCTGACGCCCCAGGAACTGGCCGAATTCTTAAAAACGCGGCAGATGGCGTCCGCACAGGAGTCTTCGCCGCAGGAACAGGAGGAAGTGCATGAGGACTAAACGAATCTCTCTCCTTGTGGCGCTTGTCTTTCTCATAGGCGCCATGACCTTGCCCATGACGGCTTTTGCCGCCGGGGGCAAGGACACCACGCCGCCCACGCTTACGGCGGTGCTGGATGGGGAAACCGTAAAGATCGTAAGCAGCGACGACAATTCCGGCGTGGAGGCGGTCTATATCGACAAGACCCGTGTAAATTCCCTTGTGGACGGGAAAGCCTCTGTCGCGCTGAAGGATTATGCCGGCACAGATAAAAAAGTGAGCGTCTACGCGGTGGATTATGCCGGCAACCGTTCTGATGCCGTGCAATTTGACAACCCCTATTACAAGGAACCGGTGTCCACGGAAAAGCCGGCTGCCCCCACGCAGCCGAGCCAGAGCAGCACCCCGGCAACAAAACCGGTACAGACCCAGGCAGCTTCTTCCGGCAGCACGGGCACCCAAAGCAGCAGTTCCAATACGGGAACGGATTCGGGCGGCACAAGCTCCCAGGACGGCAGCTCCGGCAGTACAGGAAATTCCGGCACACCGGAGCCCACCACTTCCTCCGTCCCGGAGGGCGCTTTCACCCCGGAGGGGACCGGGACCGTGCTGGACAGCGCCACCGGCGAGGATGGGGATAAACAGTTTTACACCATTACCACCGAGGCCGGGAATGTGTTCTACCTTATCATTGACGGCAAGCGTGACGACAACAACGTTTACTTTCTGAATGGCGTCACCGAGGCGGACCTGATGGCCCTTGCGGAAAAGAATGATGGCAGCGTGAGCGTGATCCCCGCTGCGGATGTCTGCACCTGTAAGGAGAAATGCGAGGCCGGAAAAGTCAATACCGGCTGCCCGGTCTGCAAAAATGACTTAAACGGCTGCATCGGAAAGGAAAAGCCGGCAGAGCCGGAGGAACCGGCTGAATCGGAACAGCCAAAGAAAGATACCGGCAGCGTCGGCACGATCATCTTTATCATCGTCGCCCTGCTTGCAGTCGGAGGCGTCGGCTATTATGTGAAGATCGTGCGCCCGAAACAGCAGGCGGCGGACGAGGACGAATTTGACGAGGACGACGGCTACGGGGAGGGCTTTGACCCGGACGAGGCTTACGGCGAACCGGAATATCTCTCCGAGGATGACTTTGAGGATAGCACCCATGAGGACGGCGAGTAATGCGCCGTCCTTACCTATTTTATGAAAGTGAGGTCTTTCTATCGTGAATATGAAAACGAATACACACCGCCGCGGTCTGCACAGGATCGTGGCATTTTTACTCTGCGCGGTATGCGTCTTTAGCCTGCTTCCCGCCCAGGCGTTTGCGGCAGGCGTGGGCCAGAAAGCAAGCTCCTGGCTGGGCGACCAGTATGTAGGGTCTGACGGGCAGCATTATTATTCCCCGGTGCCTACCAATTTCCTTGCTTACAATTCAGACGGAACCACGGATAAACGTTCCGGCTCCGGCGGCAGCGCCTACCGGCACTACATGCTGACAGATTCGGACGGCGTGACCCATTCGGTCTACTGCGTGGAGAGCGGGATTCCCTACAACACTTCCGAAAATACCTATACTTCGGAGAACGGGACCAACAGCGATTACCTGAATATGCTCCCGTCCGCTGCCAGGCGCGGCATTACCCTGACTGCGATCTATGGCTGGAAACCCGGCGCCTCCCTTCCTGTTTCCGGAATCAATGAGGACGATTATAAAATGGCGACGCAGATCATCCTCTGGGAATACCAGCAGCAGCTTCGCAGCGACCCCTACAGCCGGCACAGCAACGGCCACGCTTCGGCGGACCAGTATTACAGCGTGGTTGCCGGGCGTCCTGCGGAAAAGGCATACAACTGGATTCTGGAACAGGTGGCGTCCCACTCCACCGTCCCTTCCTTTACCGCGGCGAATAAGGGGGATGCCCCTGTTCTGGAACTGAAATGGGACACCAGCAGAAAGGTCTATACCCTGACTGTTACCGACACCAACAACCTGAATATCGACCTGCAAATGCTTTCCGGCAGCGGCGTGACCGTGAGCAGGAACGGCAACCAGTACACCTTCACCAGCAAAAACATGATTATGGAGCCGGTGAGCTTTGAGTTCAGAAAAGACATTCCGGTTGCCAACGACATGCTGATCTGGGGCCGCCCTGGTTATCAGACCATGATGACCGGCGCCAGCGACCCGGTTTCCTTCTTTATGAACATCAAAACGGAGACCTACGGCACCGCGAAGATCGTCAAGACCAGTGAGGACGGCATTGTGTCCGGCATTTCCTTCCGCATTTCCGGCACGGATATTTTGGGAAATGAAGTCAATGAGACTGTTACTACCGGGGATAACGGCCAGGTGGAAAAGAAATTCCTGCCCGGCACTTACCTGGTGACGGAAATCCCGGTTGACCGCTATGTGACCCCTTCCGCACAGTACATCACTATTGAGAGCGGCCAGACTGCTTCCGTCCATTTCAGCAATATTTTGAAGAAATTCCGCGTGCATGTGGTAAAGAGCGACGCGGACACCGGGACCGCCCAGGGCGACGCCACCCTTGCCGGGGCGACCTATGGGATTTATAACAATGGCGAGCTGGTAGATACCTATACCACCGGGCCGGACGGCAGCTTTATGACCCGTTACTATGTCTGCGGCGATAGCTGGACGGTACGGGAAATCGAGCCCAGCACCGGTTATCTTCTGAATGATACGGTCTATGAGGTGGGCGCTTCCCCGGCGCTGTACGAGGTGGAGCTGAACACTACGGAGAACCAGGTCACGGAAACCGTGATCTATGGCAATATCCAGCTTGTCAAGCATACGGACGACCCGGACCCGGATGTGTCCGAAGATGAAAATACGGAAGAACCGAATGAGGGTGTGATCGAGCACCCGGAGGCCGGCGCCGTCTTTGAAATCTACTTGAAGGCGGCGGGTAGCTATGATGCGGCGAAGGAAAGCGAGCGCGACCTGCTCACCACGGACAGCGACGGCTTTACTTCCTCCAAAATGCTGCCTTACGGCCATTATACGGTCCACCAGACAGCCGGTGAGGAAGGCAAGGCGTTCATTCCTGATTTTACCGTCTTTATTTCCGCAGACGGCCAGACCTACAGCTATATTCTGAATAACCGCACCATTACCGCAAGGCTCAAGGTGGAGAAATGCGACGCCGAGACCGGGAGCATTATCCCGATGACCGGCACGGGCTTCCAGATCAAGGACCTTTCCACCGGGGAATTTGTCACCCAGGAAATCTTCTACCCAAACCCGGAGACCCTTGATACCTTCTATGTTTCGGACGAAGGCTGGCTCATGCTGCCGGAACCTCTGCATACCGGGGATTATGAGCTTTATGAGGTGGCGGCTCCTTACGGTTATGTCCTTTCCAGTGAGCCCGTACCGTTCACCATTGACGGCAGCGAGGCGGTTGTGACCGTCACACAGTACAACATGCCCCAGAAGGGCCAGCTCACCATCACAAAGACCGGCGAGGTGTTCGCTTCCGTCCAGGAAAACGACGGCCTGTATCAGCCGGTATATGAAGTGGCCGGGCTTCCCGGCGCAGTTTATGATGTGATCGCTGACGAGGATATTTACACCGGCGACGGGACCCTCCGAGTAGCAAAGGACACAGTTGTAGAGACCCTTACCACCGGGGAAGATGGAACCGCCACAAGCGTACTTCTGTACCTGGGCCGCTACCGTCTGGAAGAACGGCAGGCGCCGGCTGGCATGGTCGTAAATGCTGTCCCGGAATATGCGGAGCTGACCTACGCGGGCGAGACCGTGGAGGTCACGCAGACCGCAGTAGGGTTGTATGACGAGCGCCAGAAAGTGGATGTTGCCCTGTTCAAAGCTCTGGAAACAGACGAGCTTTTCGGGCTTGGCATGAATGAGGAATACAAGGACATTTCCTTTGGTCTGTATGCTTCCGCTGACTTGACGGCGGCGGATGGCAGCGTGATCCCGGCAGGCGGGCTTCTGGAAGTGGTCTCCGTTTCCGCAAATGAGGCGGGCGGCTATGACGCTTGCTTTGATTCCGACCTTCCGTTTGGCAGCTATTATGTGCAGGAGCGCACCACCAACAGCGCCTATGTGCTTTCCGATACCAAATACCCGGTAGTTTTTGAATATGCGGGTCAGGAGGCTGCTCTTGTCTCTATCCTGATAAATGAGGGCGAGGCTGTTCCCAATGACCTGCTCCGCGGACGCATTGACGGTGTGAAATATGGCGAGAGCACGGAGGTTGGCGAAGATGTGAAGCTGGCCGGCGCGGTGATGGGCCTGTTTAAGCCTGACACCGAAGAATTTACCGAGGAAAACGCGCTGCTTACCGTAACCACCGGTGAGGATGGCAGCTTTGCCTTTGAGAATATCCCTTACGGTCACTGGATTGTAAAGGAAATTTCCGCTCCCGCGCTCTATACGGTGAGCCCGGAGGAACACCACATTTATATCGGTGCGGACGGCCAGACAATCGAATTCCGCGTGGATAATACCCTGATCCGCGGACGGGTGCAGCTCCATAAGACCGAGGCGGTGGATGAACCTTCCTCTGTGGAGAGCGATAAGGAGAATACTTTCCTGCGCTTCCTCTCCGGCGCGGTGTTTGAACTGTATGAGGACGCCAACGGCAACAAGGAGCTGGATGCCGAAGATACGCTGGTCGGCGCCCTGAAAGAGACAGACGGCGGATTCCACATGGCGGAGGATCTTCTGGCTAAGGGCTATTTCGTAAAAGAAAAGAAAGCGCCGGAGGGCTACCAGCCTGACGAAAAGGCTTATTACTTTGCGATCACCGAGGACGGCCAGACCGTTGTGATCGAAAACGGCGAGGCAGGCCGGGGATTTACCAATGAGGCATACCGCGGCAACCTGAAAATCACCAAAGATTCCAGTGACGGACGCAAGGACGGATTTGCCATTGAGGTCAAGAGCGCAGACGGTTCTTACTGTGAGACCTTCACCACACCGAAATCCGGCGTGATCGAGGTCAAGGGGCTGCGCGTCGGCATTTATACCGTAACCGAGCTTTCCAACCGTGCAAGCAAGGATTATATCATTCCTGACGCGGCCACGGTGGAGATCAAGGCGGACCAGACCGCAACGGTCCAGTTCTTTAATGAGAAACCAGAAAAACCGGAAACTCCTGATAATCCGAAAACACCGTCCAAGCCTTCCACACCGTCTAATCCTGATAAGGCAGTACCGCAGACCGGTGATGACAATTTCATTTTCCTGTACGGCGGCCTTCTGGCGCTGGCTCTGATCGGCGGTGGGATGTTTGCTGCCCTCTATTTCAAGAAGGGGAAATACAGCAGACAGACCCCTAAGACAAAGGCTGCGGGCATTGCGGCCCTCTCCCTCTGCGCGGCACTGGCGTTAGGCAGCGGCTTCCTGATGGTCCGTGACCTCTGCCAGTACAGTGAAAGCGCCGGGGCTTATGATGACCTCGCAGGACTGGTGGAGCTGCCGGAGCGGACCGAAACACCGGAGGATATGGAGACCGGGACCGCACCCATTGAAACGGAACCTGCTGGGTCAGCCCCTTCCGTGGTTCTTCCTATGGTGGATTTTGAATCTTTGCGGGAAAGCGGGCCGGACATCATCGGGTGGCTTACCCTTCCCGATACGGTGATCAACTACCCGGTAACGCAGGCGGATGACAACGAGTATTACCTGCACCACCTGTATGACGGCACCTACAATAAGGTGGGATGCCTGTTCGCGGATTATGAGAACAAGGCGGATTTTTCTGACCGGAACACCATTATTTACGGACATAACATGCGGGACGGCTCCATGTTCGCCGCCCTGAATGAGTATGACGAACAGAGCTACTTTGATACCCATAAGCAGATGTACCTTGTGACCCCGGAGGGCGGTTATCTCTGTGAGGTTTTCGCGGCGTTTGTGGCAAAGCCTTCCGAATCCGGCAGCGATACCTCTCCCTGGCGTCTTAGCTGGAAGGATGACGGCGCTTATACGACCTGGCTTACCGCTATGGCGGAGCGTTCTGTTGTGGAAACGGACGTCACGGTGACAAGCAGCGATAAGGTGCTGACCCTTTCCACCTGCACGCCCGGAGGCGCGAGCCGCTTCATCGTCATGGCAAAGCTGGTGGAAGTAAACAACGAAGCAGACTGAAAACCGGTGCGGGGGCATGTGCTCCCGCACCAGTCATTTACAAGGAGGATTTTTTCTATGGTGAATACCATTGTTTCAATACCCGGCTATGTGCATTTGTACCGCTCCCTTCTTAGGTTTTACGACATGCCGGAAAATGAGATCAGGGAAATGCTGTACCTGCTGAACACGGCCAACCTGGACTGCTACGAGTATTACCACCCCGAGCGGGAACTGGCCCTGAGCGGCCCGGTAGCTTTCTGCCACTGGCTGGAGACGATGGACTGCCGGCCCTACCGCACGGAGGTACAGCTTTACAAGTCGCTACTGTTCCTACAGCGCAGCGTGGACCGTGACCTGATCGTGACTTCCCAGCGGGAGGCATTGCAGACGCTTAAATGTATTATCTCCAATATCGAATACCGCTTTTACAAGGCTTATGAAATGGAGATCGAGGACAAGCGGACCGTGTACGGGGAATGTACCTACCGGCTGGTCCCCAGGGAGGACGAGCCGAGCGTGTGCCTGATGCACGACTGGATTTATCTGCCAAGCGCGTAAACTGTCACGGATTCTATACAGGATTCGGGACAAAACCATTTTCAAAGGAGGGATGCCTTATCACGCAGAAAGAGGTCAATGCCGTTTTTGACGGTCAGGTGGCTCTATGCAGGGAAATCCTGCAAAAGAAAACAAAGGAATACACAGGGGGCGATACGGACCGGCTGGGGGCTTTCAAGGCTGCCGCTGCTTTACAGCACACGACACCGGAGCGTGCCCTTGCCGGGATGCTGGCAAAGCATATCGTTTCCCTGTATGACATGTGCTTTGCCGACGGCATGAGCTTTGACGCCGGCACATGGGACGAGAAGATCACAGACAGTCTTAACTATCTGTTTTTACTGAAAGCGATTGTAAAGGAGGGACAGACCAATCAACAGAATTGAAGTAAAGGTTTTGAACTGCCAGGCGGTGGCGGAGGCCGAGAAAAACATGGTGTTTGCGGCCAGGCTTACCCAGCGCGGGCATAAGATCAATACAATGGAGGATCTGACGGCGCTTTATGAAAAGTCGTTCAGCAATGATACCGTAACGGCGATCAGCAAGCTCCCGCACCCCACGATCCAGAAATTCGCGGTTATCACCGTTGCCATTGTAGGCGCAAGCAGGCGTTTCCTTGCGCAGATCACCAGGCACCAGAACGAGGTAAAGTTTATGAGTGCGTCCTTACAGTACAGCAACTATGCGGGACAGGCGGATTTTGCTGTACCCTATGAGATTTTGACTGCGCCGAAGGCAATTCAGGAAATGTATCTGGAAAGCTGTAAATCCGATATGGATTGTTACGAAGAACTGTGCGCGGCAGGGATCGGGCACGACGCGGCGGGCTATGTCACGCCCCAGGGCCTTAGGAATGTGCTGATTATCAGCGCAACACCTTACCAGTGGAAACATATCATCGGCCAGCGGGTATGCCGGCGCAATACGGACGAGACCCGGATCGTGCTCCTGAAAATCTGGCAGGAGCTTTTTTCATTGAGCCAGGTACTCTTTGCTCCCGATCTTACCGGCCCTTTCTGCCAGAGAGATCAATGTCTGGAGGGGAAAATGAGCTGCAAAAGAAAGATCGCGGGCAGCATGACGCCCGGCGGGATTTTGGCGGCGGATTACCCGCTGCTTATGGAAGGCGGCGCCCATGAAGATTAAGCTGATCGATTTTGGCGTGCCGGAGGATCAGAGACCCTACCGGCCACATGGGAACGATGCCGGCGCGGATGTGTATATGCCCTATGACTGCACCCTACAGCCCGGCGAGATTACGAAAATTCCCCTGGGATTTGGGATCGAGGTGCCGGATGGGTTTGCCGGATATGTGTTCCCCCGCAGCAGCATGGCTGTCAAAGGGCTGGTCTGCGAGCTGCCGCCTGTAGATTCCGGCTACCGTGGGGAAATCCATGCAATTCTTAGCAATGTGAGCAGCCAGACGCGGCACATTCCCAAAGGTTCAAGGATCGGCCAGCTCGTCATTACGCCGGTGGTGATCGCGGATTTTGTGACAGAGCTTGGGGAGCAGCGGGGCACCGGCGCCTTTGGCAGTACAGGGAAATGATAAAGAGTGCAGCAGGAAAATGAGCCGCCAGACAAAAGGCGGCTCATTTTAGGACAAAACAGGGATTATCGCCGGTATAGGGATGGGACATTATCAGGACATTACCGGATACAATATTAAGAAAAGCGGCCAACTGCTGGCCGCTCTACCGTTTGCTATTGAGTTCTTTCATAATGCCGAGAATATATTCCATTGATTTTGAGTCCAGTTTTTTGGCCTCAGTCATAAATTCCTGTAGTGTCTGCGGGCAGGCATTTCCTTCATCAAAGAATTCCTGGGGTGTTACGCCGAGATATTCGCAGATGTAGAAAAAGGACTGCATGGCGGGAAGTGACTTCTTATTCTCAATGTTATTGATGTAATTGTTCGCCTGACCCAGCGACAAAGACATGTCACGGGCAGATACTCCCTTTAGCGCCCTTAGCTTTGCCAGCCGTTCCGGGACAAAATCTTCATACATCATAGTCACCTCCTTCTGCATAATAGATTGTACCTTACAGGAGGTAAATATTCGGTAGATGAAAAAGGGTATTTGCGTTGACTTGCTAAAATAAACCTACTACACTATAGCAAGGCGGTAGTTTTAATCTATTATCGGAGGTGCCAGATGAAAAAGAAAACATGCTGTGTCACGGGACACAGGGATTTACCGCAGAATCAGATCAACTATGTAAAGGCTGCCCTGCTGCGTGAAATTGAAAAATCGGTTGCGGACGGCTTTACCTGCTTCATGAGTGGGGTCGCGGAGGGCGTGGATCAGTATTTTGTGGAAATAGTTATGGAAAAGCAGAAAGATGATCCTTCATTGGAATTGATTGCCGTAATCCCATATCAGAAACGGCTGGACAGTCTCAGGGCAAAGAGGCGGACCTATGAAATGCTGGAGGCTTGCCGTGATGTGGTTGTGATACAGGAGGAATACCAGCCCAGCGTCTATTCCCACCGCAACCGCTATATGGTGGAACACTCTGACCGGGTAATCGCGGTGTATGACGGGCGGGAAAAAGGCGGAACCGTAAGGACGATCCGCTTCGCACATCAAATGAAAAAAGAACTGCGGGAAATACCCGTGGGAGAAATCTATTTCCCGAAAAAGTAAAACAGAATAAGACAACTTGGCACAGCGCTCACTTGGACAGTGGGCGTTTTCTTTTGCCCGAAAGGAGGCATTTTTATGTGGAGTATCATAACACACCTTATCGCATTTACAGCCGGTACGGTAGCCGGCGTTGTGCTGCTCTGTCTGATGCAGGCAGGAAAAATGGCGGATGAAGGTTACGAAAATATGGAACGGAGGAATAATAGATGAATACTGAAATTGCGGAATATATCAAAAACCATATCCGGGAGTATTTACCGCCGGAGTATCAGGAGGCTCATATCACTCTGGAAGAAGTGACAAAAGGAAATGACCGGAGGCTTACCGGCCTTATGATCCGAAACGACGGAGAAATTACTGTCCCGACAATCTATTTGGAACCCTATGCCAAGCAGCTTGCGCAGGGGCGGCCAATGGATGAAATCATACGGGAAATCGTACAGATCAGGACGGAACAAGATACCAGGGTTCCCTTTGAAGTATCGGACTTAATGGATTACAGACAAGTAAAGCCCATGCTTGCTATCCGTCTATGCGATCCTGAACAAAACCGGGAGTATTTGAAAGATAAACCGTTTACCCCGTGCGGAGAGTTGGCTGCGGTCTACCGGATTCAGGTCATGGAGAGCAAAGAGGGTGTTGCCTCTGCTGTTGTTACAGATCGTATGATGGAATTGTGGGGTGTTACTAAAGAGCAGCTTCATCAGGATGCAGTTGCGGCAGAAACAGAAAGAAGCCCGGTCTGTTTTTACAGTATGGAAGATATGATGGACGAAATCATGTTCTCGTCAAAACCTGAAAATCTGTTTGAGTGCACAGAACCGTTGGATGCAGCTACTATGCCAATGTATGTTCTGACAAATGCCAGCAAAGTAAACGGTTCCGGGATTCTTGCGCGGGACGGGGTTCTGGATAAAATCGGTGAGCTGCTTGGAAAGAATTTCTATGTTCTCCCCTCGTCTATACATGAGGTGCTGATCGTACCGGATAATGGCGATATGCAGGCAAAGGAACTGGAAAGCATGGTTAAGGAAGTTAATGCGACCCAGGTGGCTCCGGCTGACCTTCTTTCCGATAAGGTACAGTATTATGACCGGGCGGCAAAAACTCTTGGCCGGAAACAGGAAAAGGGGCTCCTGGAACGGCTGGCAGAAAATAAGGCGCAGGTAAAAGAACAGGCAGAAAAAGCACCAAAGGAAAAAACAGCGGCAAAACAGGAACCGAGTTTATAAGGGCAGCTATGCGGCTGCCTTTTCTATATTCAAAGAAATGGAGGATGACAAGTGAAATTAGTGATTGCAGAAAAGCCCTCTGTCGCTATGGCTTTGGCGGCGGTATTGGGCGCAGATGAGAAAAAGGACGGCTATCTGGAAGGCGGCGGCTACCTGGTGAGCTGGTGCGTCGGCCACCTTCTGGAGCTGGCACAGCCTGAAGCCTACGGGGAACAGTATGCCAGATGGCGCTATGGCGATCTGCCGATCCTGCCGGACGAATGGAAATATGAGGTGCCGAAGGACAAGAAGAAACAGCTTGACCTCCTGTGCCGGCTGATGAAGGACAAACGGGTGGATTCCGTGGTGTGCGCCACTGACGCCGGACGCGAGGGTGAGCTGATCTTCCGTCTGGTCTATGAGTATGCCGGGTGCAGGAAACCGATGGAACGCCTCTGGATTTCCAGTATGGAGGACGCGGCGATCCGGGACGGTTTTGAACACCTGCGCCCCGGTAAGGATTATGACCGTCTCTATGAGGCCGCGGTTTGCCGGGCCGGTGCGGACTGGCTGGTTGGGATCAATGCGACCAGGCTGTTTTCTGTCTTGTACGGCGTCACCCTGAATGTCGGGCGCGTCATGTCCCCAACGCTGGCGCTTTTGGTGCAGCGTGAGGCAGAGATTCAGGCATTTACCAGCAGGCCCTTCTATGTCCCAGAGATCACTTGCGGCGGTCTTACTGCTTCCGGTGATAAGCTGGCGGAAAAACAGGCAGCAGAGACAATCCGCAGGGAATGTGACGGGCAGACGGCTTCTGTCCTTTCAGTGGAAAAGCAGGTAAAGACCGTACAGCCTCCCCGCCTCTATGATCTGACGACCTTGCAGCGGGAATGTAACCGTATCTACGGCTACACCGCCCAGCAGACCCTTGACTACCTGCAATCCCTCTATGAGAAAAAGCTGGCGACCTATCCCCGTACCGACAGCCAGTATTTGACCGAGGATATGCAGGCAACCGCCGCCTCCCTGATCCTGTGGCTGCGGGACAACATGCCTTTCGGGAAAGGATGCCTGGAAGAACCGGATATTGACCGGGTAACGGATGGCAGTAAAGTCACCGACCACCATGCCATTATTCCCACCGTGGAGATCGCCCGGACGGACCTGTCTGCTCTCCCTTCCGGGGAACGGGATGTTTTGGCGCTGATCGCCATGAGGCTCCTTTGCGCCACCGGCCAGACGCACCGCTTTGAGGCGGTCACGGTGGTACTGGATTGTGCAGGCCATTCCTTCACAGCGAAAGGAAAGACCGTCTTGCAGGCAGGTTGGAAGGAAATTGAACGGCTCTACCGCATGGGGCTGAAACAGGCGGAACTGGAAAAGGAGGACCCCGCAGACGCGGCCTTGCCGGAGCTTACCCAGGGCCAGACCTTTGAACCGGTGGCAGCAGGCGTCCGGGAAGGCAAGACCTCCCCGCCAAAGCACTATACGGAGGATTCCCTGTTGGCAGCTATGGAAACGGCAGGCGCGGCAGACGCACCGGAGGATGCAGAGCGCAAGGGTTTAGGCACCCCGGCTACCCGTGCGGCTACACTGGAAAAGCTGGTAACAACCGGCTTTGTGCAGAGAAAGAAAAAACAGCTCATTCCCACGGAAAAGGGAACCAACCTGATTACGGTCCTGCCGGATAATATTAAATCCCCGCTGCTTACCGCGGAATGGGAATCCAGACTAAAACAGGTGGAGCGCGGCGAGATCAGTGCGGAGGCTTTCATGGAAGGGATCGCCGATATGAACAGGGGGCTTGTCAAAGAACATACCGCACCGGAGGAACGGTTTGCCGGCCTGTTCCCTTACGCAAAAGGAACCCGGCGCGAGGCTGTCGGCACCTGTCCCCGCTGCGGCGGCACTGTGTATGAGGGCAAAAAGGGATTTTTCTGTGAAAAGCGAGACTGCTCCTTTGCCCTCTGGAAAGATAACAAATTCTTTACAGGTAAGAAGAAAACCCTGACAAAAACCGTTGCGGCGGCCCTTCTGAAAGAGGGCCGCGTTTCTATGTCCGGGCTTTACAGTGAAAAAACGGGCCGGACCTATGACGCGGTTGTGGTGCTGGATGATACGGGCGGCAAGTATGTGAATTTCAAGCTGGAATTTCCGGCGAGGAAAGGTGGGCGCAAATGAGCGCCCCACCGGAAAGAGAACTGACACGATCCGAGCGGGCGGCAATCCGAAGGCTGGTGACGAGTTTGTGCGCCAACTATGACTGCCAGGATAAGCTCTGCCTCCCCCTGGACTGTCCCTGCTACATGCTGAATAAATGGTGGACCGGCGCGTTCTGCCGTTATTTCCGGGCGGCGGTGCTGCCTACGGAGCCAAAGCTGGAATCTGCCCTGACCGGTGAAGATACTTCTCTCAGGCAGAAGATATGCCCGGTCTGCGGAAAGGCTTACCTTCCGGTCACAAGCCAGGCGTATTGTTCGGATTTTTGCCGTAGCTTTGCCAGACGGAAATCCGAGCGGGAACGGAAACGGCGCAGGCGGCAAAACAGAGGGTGATGTGTCCGCAACTTAGCCCAATCAGGCCAGTGTTTTCAAGGGTTTTAAGGCCCTGTTTACGGGGCGCCTATATTAGAATACTCCCGGCCTCTGAAATGGGGCTAAGTTGCGGACAAAGGGCGCATTTTAGTGCTCTATTTTTATGACAGTTTGGAGGGATGCTTATAGAAAAAATACCGATTGTGCCGGAGATCATGCGGATCGATACCAGGACGCAGGCCATTGACATGCAGCAGATCGGCAACCGGCGCTTCCTGTTCAATCCAAAGACCGGCGTGCTGGTCCTGGGCCGCCAGTATCAGGAAACAAGTCTTGTAAATGCCAGCCATGCCGTGGAGCTGGCAGATGCGGGAATCACAAAAGATTTTGACGATTTTGTGCGGGGCTGGATCGGGACCGGCAGGAACTATCCCAAAGGGGTGATCCACTTTGCCCCATGTGTAGATTCCGGAAACATTTCTCTTTTTGACCGGGCTTTTGACACGCTGGAAATGTTCAGGGAAAACGGTGCTCTGGCCGGAACGGTGGTACGGGGCTTCGGGAGCCGGTGGGAACAGCCCTTATCTGCGATCCTTACGGATTTACAGAAAGAGGAACAAAAGCCCTCCCTCCGGCAGCAGCTAAGGAAAACGCCGGAGGGCAAAGCTGTCCGGCACAGGAAAGAAAACCAACAACAACGATAGGAGGCGATTTTTTGAGTATCAACCATATTGAAACAGAGGACCTTCGCCGTATGGAGGGAAAAGGCGGCCTGATTTTGCAGGGCTGCGGCGGCGAGCTGCAGGAATGGCTTGACGGGATCAATGAAATGTTCACCGAGGCCGGTATTCTGAAAAACGGCGCGAAGTTCCAGGATATTTTTGCTTTTGAGTATAATGATTCTCCCTGTCTGCTCTATCCCTTTGAGGGTGTGGACCTGGAGATTGGGAAACTTGCCATGTGGCGTTTGCAGACCCATGAGACTTTCGGTGGCACATGGCTCTCTGATTTTGTCCCCAACCGTCTGGGCGGGTTTATCGGGGAACCGGCGCCGGAGCCGGAAAAGCCGGACTGCGCGCTGATCGGGCAGGACGGCAATATTTTTAACCTGGTGGGGATCGCTGAGCGCACTTTGCGGGAGCATGGGCTTACAGACCAGGCAAAGGAAATGAAGGACCGGGTATTTGCTTCCGGCAGCTATGGCGAGGCGCTTTGTATCATCGGCGAGTATGTGAATATCACAGATACGGAGCCGGAACAAAGGCCCTCCCTCCGGCAGCAGCTTAAAGAAACGAAAACAGCGGAACCGTCTGCCCGGCTAAAACCGGAAAAGCAGCAGGAACGATAACAGGAGGTGCCGATGGAAAAAGAAAAGACTTACGGTGTATGGGCGGTGCGCAGCGCCGCTTCAATCTTTGGGCGGGCGGAAAGCTGGTGCAAGGAGGCCGGCAGGCCCCTTGAATTTGCCTCCCAGGAGACAGCCGAGGCTTACGCGAAGGAGTGTAACAGCCGCACGACTGCCAACGTCCACTATTTTGTAAAGGAAAAGGAACCGGAACCGGGTGCTGTCCGAAAGGACGGAACACAGCCGGACAGAGCTGCCCGCGCCCATGAGGAACAGACGCCCCGAAACGCGGCGATGGAAAAACTGAATGAGATTCCCGGCAGGCAGCTTTCCAAAGATCCGGACCCTTTGGTGGAAATCCGTTCCGCGGTACACAGCAATTATGCCGGCATGGTCGCCATGCTTGCGGCAGACAACCGGGTCTATCTGGGCCGCGAGGAACACTATCACTATCAGGACGGGCTTACCTCCTATTACGATAACGGCGACGGCTCCCTATGCTTTGTCACAGACCGGGCGGATATGTATTATTTCCTCTACGGTGAGGGCTGGGCCCATTCTCAGGCGGAAATGCTGGAGCGTGGGCTTACATCGGATCAGTATGCGGAGTTTGCCCGGCTACAAAACGGCGTTCTCCGGCAGTTTGAAGCACAGCGGGAAATCCTGTTCGCCGGGCAGCCCTTCCAGCCGCCTGAAAGCTATCTGCGGAACGCGGAGCTTTACGAGGAAGGACAGACCGGCAATTATAATATGCTGGACGGCAGGCTGAACAACGAGCCCCCGGTGAAGCCGGACCTGACGGACGGCCAGACCCACGAGGAAATCCGGGAGCTTGCCCCGGAGACCTTGCCGGAAGAAAAGCCCTCTGTCCTGGACCGCCTGAAATCCGAGCGCCCGGAGCATGAGGCAAGGCAGATCACACCGCCTGTCCCGGAAAGGGGGCTTTGAGTATGGGGACCAAATTTGAAGGCGTAGACATACTGGACTTTCTGGGGCAGGTCGTAGAACTGCATACACAGCATTATAAAGAAGATTTTGACGTGGATAAAGAACTGATCCAAAAGGTGGCCTTATCAGGAGAACCGGAGGAGCGGCGCCTTCTCTGGATGTCACGGCCCTGCGGCACCTATTGTTTGAGCGAGCGGGAGGTGTATCTACAGGAAAGCAATGAAAATAAAGTGTGGATGTTCTACCATGAGCAGACGAATGACCCGATTTTAGCTTATGCCCTTACATTGGATGGTTTGCAGGATGGAAAAGTGACCGGCACCATCTACCCTCTGGATTACCCTTCCCATGTGGAGCGGGTGAAATCACTGTCCTGTCCCATTGACCGGGTAACGGTGACATTCGAGGACGGCGTACAGTTTACCTTGCCCTATCAGTCCCGGAGACGGCAGATCAATGAGCTTATGCCGGAGCACGGCACGCCAAAATCCATGCAGTACGCGCCGGAAAGCGAGCGGGAGCTGGCGGTGATCCTGCGCCGGGAACGGCTGAAACGGGATTACCATGCAAAGCCGGGCAATGTTCAGGAATACATGGAAAAATTAAAAAAGGCGTCCATGCGCGGCAGGCTCAAAGAGGCCCAGGCCGCCGTCGCTGCTCCCGGTAGAGGCGCACCCCATAAAGGCGGGCTGGACCGATGAAGGGCGGACGGGATAAGCGGTCTGTCCGTGTGGAGTTTGTTCTGACCGAGGCGGAGGCTGCTTTGATAAAAGAGCGCATGGCAGAGCTGGGGATCACCAACCTTTCCGCTTATCTCCGCAAAATGGCGGTGGACGGTTACATCATTCACCTGGATATGGGCGACATTCAGGAAATGATACGCCTCCTTCGTATCTGCTCCAACAACTTAAACCAGTACACCCGGCGTGCCAATGAAACCGGCAGCGTTTATGCTGCGGATGTGGAAGATCTGCGTACCCGGCTGGATGACCTGTGGAATGGTATGGATAAGCTGCTCCGGGGATTTGCAAACATTTCGTAAACGGAGAAAATAGCCGTTGCTTTCCGGGAACCGGCACGGTAGAATTTTGGCAGAGGGACATGATATTTTCCCGTGGAAGGAGGCTTGACCTATGCGTCTGATATTCAAACTGTTGGCGTTTCCCTTTGTCCTGGTTACGGGGCTTCTTTATCTGGTGTGCAAGTTCCTGGTGATCGCATCCGGCGCGGTGCTGGGGATTTTATCAGGCATTGTATTTCTGGCGTCGCTGGTGCTGTTCTTTACTGCCGGAGTGTGGGCCGGGCTTGCATGGCTGGTGATCGCGTTTCTGATAAGCCCCTACGGTCTGCCAATGGCGGCGGCCTGGCTGGTCGGGATGATCGGCGGCGCAAACCACGCACTCAAAGATTTTGTATTTGGATAAACTTATGGGCGGGGCATTTTCGGTGTCCCGCCCTCTTTTTCACTATTCGGGGCTGTCTCACAAGGCAGCTTTTTCTATTTGGAGGGATCACATGAAAGACACAACACAGCTATATATCTATCCGGCTTCCTATGTGCGTGAGCATGGAGAACTGGAACAATACCGTGCTTCCTATAAGGCAAATATCGCCTGTAAGGAGGCAATCGAACAGGCCATTGCCGATCACTACCGGGATAACCGCCTCGGAACGGAGGCAGTACATCAGGTTTTGGAACAATTCGGTTATGACCGGATGTTTTATGTGCTTGCGGGCACGGTCCGGCAAAAGGATTGGGATGGGCGTATTTCCCGCGATAACAAAGCCTGGGCGAAAACCATTCCGGTCTACGAGAACCCGGACGGCTTCGGCCAAGATCGGAATGTTTACTTTGTGGTGGATCGTAGCCACCCCGGACTTGTCGATCTCTTTCTTACGCAGGCCCGGCTCGATTATACAAAGGAACATGGGAAGAAAGTCTCGATCCGCGAAGGCATAAAACAGAGTACAGAGCGGACGGCAGCCGTACATGCACCAACAAAACGGAAAGAGCCGGAACGTTAATACATTTTCAAATTCGCACAAAACAGATACTTTCCCTATTGCTTCGTGCAGTTCAAAAAACGATTATTTCTAAATCCGTTCAAAACCATTGTATTTTCTCTTGCTTTGCGTTATAATGAAAACAAAAAAGGAGGCTGTGCAATGGAACGATACAAAGAGCTTGCCGCTTTGCGCTGTTTTACACATGATGATATGGTGCAGCTCGCCGGATCAGAAAGTTCCGCTGTATGGCAGATAAAGAGTTATCTGCAAAAAGGATATATCGAGCGTGTGCGCCGCAATCTATATGCGGTCATCAGCATGGAAACCGGACAGGCGATCCCGAACCGCTACCAGATAGCTTCCCGCGTGACAGACGATGCCTGTGTGTCCCACCACAGCGCCTTTGAATACTACGGATATGCGAACCAGGTTTTTTATGATGTGTACTTCACCACCCAAAAGCGCGTCCGCCCGTTCTCTTATGACGGCGTAAATTACTGTCCGATGGCCTGCCGGGGAAATACGGACATCATAAAAACAGACACCGGCATCCGCGTGACTTCTTTAGAGCGGACCGTGATAGACAGTATAGCGGATTTTGAAAAAATCGGAGGCCTGGAAGAATTGTTGCGCTGCCTTCTCCTGATTCCTTCGCTTGATTACAGCAAACTGCTTGACGCGCTGGAACTGTATGGCCGGGCGCAGCTATATCAAAAGGCCGGATTTATTCTTGAAGCATGGAAAGAGGAACTGTCTTTACCGGAACCGTTTTTTGTGGAATGTGAAAAACGGTCTTCTGCCAGTAAAACCTATCTCTTTGAAAAGCAGGGCGATTTTGTCCTTCATAACAGATGGAAACTGTTTGCTCCAAAAGATTTGAAAACGATCATAAATAAGGGGGTAACTGATTATGATGCGCTTTGACCGTATTACGCTTGGCAGGCAGGCCAAAGAACTCGGCTTTGTCCGTGACACCTTTGAGAAAGTCTGCCGCCTCGCGGATGTTCTTTCTTTTATGGAAAGCGATGGGTTGCTTGCGGACAGCCTTGCCCTGAAAGGCGGCACGGCGATCAATCTGACGATTTTTGATCTGCCCCGCCTGTCGGTTGATATAGACCTGGATTTCTCAAAGGATGTATCAAGGGAAGCTATGCTAGCGGAGCGGGAGCAGATCAATGAACACATACAAAAATACATGGCGGCTTCCGGCTATACGCTGAGTTTGAAATCAAAGCAATACCACGCGCTGGATTCCTTCGTGTACGAGTATGTGAATGCCGGAGGAATGAAAGACAACCTGAAAATTGAGATCAACTATATGCTCCGCTGCCATGTGCTGCCTGTTTCCCGCAGACCGGTTTATTTGCCATGGAACGATCAGGAGCTTACAGTATTAAACGTTGATCCTCTGGAAATCTTCTCCGCAAAGACGGTCGCCCTCTTAAACCGGGCGGCCCCGCGGGATTTATATGATATGTTCAATATGCAAAAGTATGGATTGTTTGACGAGACGCAGGAACCGCTTTTCAGAAAGTGTATCATGTTCTACGCGGCGATTGCTTCGGAAACCGTGCCGGAATACTTTGACCTCAATGGTATCGGCAGCATATCCGCACGGAAAATCAGGACGGACCTTACACCGGTGCTGCGCCGTGGAGAACGCTTTGACCTGGCCTGTGCGCAGAAACAGGTAAAGGATTATTTAGCCGCGATTCTAAAACCGGAAGATACGGAGCTGTCCTTCTGGCAGGCTTTTGCAGAGGGAAACTATCAGCCGGGCCTTTTGTTTGACGATGCTGATATTCTCTCGCGTGTTGAACATCACCCGATGGCACTATGGAAATGCGGCGGGCGGATGCCAAAGTAAAAAGATACACCGGCACTATAACGAATACATACCAAGGGCTGTCCTTCCGGGCAGCTCTTTCATTTTGGCAAGGGGGTGATCCTGATAGCAACCACAAGACTAATGCCGCTGCATGTGGGAAAAGGGCGGGATGTGTCTACGGCCATTGCGGACATCATTGACTATGTGGAGAATCCGCGGAAAACGGATTTTGGAAAATTCATTTATGGCTATGAGTGTGATACCCGAATCGCGGATGCGGAGTTCCTTCTTTCCAAGCGGCAGTATTTGAACCTGACCGGGCGGGACCGGGGCGCGGATGATGTGATCGCCTACCACCTCCGGCAAGCCTTCAAGCCCGGCGAAGTCACGCCGGAAGAAGCGAACCAGATCGGGCGGGAGCTCGCACTGAAACTGACAAAGGGCAATCATGCCTTTGTGGTGTGTACCCATGTGGATAAGCACCATGTTCATAATCACATCATCATCAATTCCACCGCCCTTGACTGCACCCGGAAATTCCGCAACTTCTGGGGCTCTACCTGGGCGATCCGGCGCATGAATGACAAGCTGTGTCTGGAGCACGGTCTGTCTATCGTGGAAAATCCAAAACCCAGCAGGGACCACTATGGCACATGGCTGGGAAATACGAAACAGCCCTCCTTCCAGGAGCAGCTACGCCGGGCAATCGACGCGGCCCTGGAAGAAAGGCCGAAAGACTTTGAGGACTTCCTGAAGAAGCTGGAGGCTGCCGGAATCGAAGTCAACCGGGAACGCAAGAACCTCCGGCTCCGGGGGCCGGGGCAGAAAAACTATACCCGGTGCAATACGCTGAAAGGCGACTATACCGAGCAGGCGATACAGGAACGGATCGAGGGCACCCGCACGGCAAAACCCCGCCGTACTTTTTCGCAAAAGCCCGTTCCAAAGGCTGGGCTGCTGGTGGATATTGAGGCAGCGGTCCGGGCCGGCAAGGGACCGGGCTATGAACGCTGGGCGAAGGTATTTAACTTAAAACAGCTCTCCCAGGCGGTGATCTACCTGAAAGAGCATGGAGATATGAGCTATGAAGATTTGCTGGAAAAAGCTGCTGCGGCTACCATCAGCTTTAATGCACTGTCGGCAAAGATCAAGGAACTGGAATCGCAGATGACCGCCAATGGAGAATTGCAGAAACAGATCGTGAACTATGCCAAGACGCGGGCGGTCTATGTGGAATACCGCAAGGCTGGTTATAGTAAAAAGTTCCGGGCGGAGCATGAGGCGGATATTCTATTACACCAGGCGGCGAAGAAATATTTTGACAGCATAGGAATCACAAAACTGCCCTCCGTCAAATCGCTCCGAGAGGAATACGCCGGTCTGCTGGAACAGAAACGGAAAGCCTATGCCGCCTATAAGCAGGCCCGGTCTGATATGAAGGAGCTTCACAATATCAAGGCCAATGTGGACTATCTGCTGGACATTCCTGCGTCTCAGGAGCAGCAGAAAGACAAGCAAAAATCCCGACAATAGTTTTATGTTGCTCCCAGTTTTCAGCGTTCCGAAGGAACGCGCAGCCGTCACCGCAGGTGACGATCTCAGGGGTTTGGGGATATGTCACCAACAAGCATTTTAGAGGGTTTCACGGCAACGGGAAATCCTCTAAAATACGCAATCTTACGGAAGATTGCATTGCTTGCCGGTAGTATCGTGAATTACTGATAACCAGTTTTGTTCTCTAATCTTTGCATATTCCACAGAGATAAATTGACTTTTCAAGGCAAGTGGTGTAGACTGTGATTAGCTAAAACTAACCAAAAGGAGGGCGCACAATGACAAATCAATACATGACAAAGCTGTACCATGATCTGCTCTCCAACTCTCCGCAGACAGTGACAATAGATATTCCGGCTGATATGGGAACAGGTCAGATTTCACAGGTTGTTACAAAGCAAGGAGCTGTTGTATCAGACTGGAAAATGAATTATTTTTCAGATATGAATGTGCAGGGTGTAAGCTGCGAAGATTATATTCAACTTTTATTTTGCTTTAATGATGGCGTATCGTGGAATATTGCAGATGCACGTCAATGTGTCAGCATACAGAAAGGCGAATCCTGTATTTATCGAGGACATGGTAAGATGGAATATCTGTGTTATTCCGGAAAGACAAACTTTCTTTTCAAAAATATAAAAATTCCCATGCCCTATTTTCATAAAATTTTGAGTGACTACTTTGAAGATAGTGAGATAGATGCTTATGAGAAAAAATTATTGACTGGCATTTCAAAAGTGAGTATCACCCCGTATATGGAACATATTTTTGCGGAGTTAAAAGATTTTACGCAATACCGGGGCGGTTTAGGGTATTTATTTCTGGAAAGCAAGGTCTTTGAATTGCTGTCCGTGTATTTGAGTGAAGTATTGGAACTCAGTATTCTTTCATCGAGTTATATCAGCATTTCTAAAAGTGACAGGGACTCAATTACCGAGGCAAAGCGGATTATCGACAGCCAGCTTGCTTTTGCACCGAGTTGTGAGAAACTGGCGAAAAAGGTCAATATCAGTGTTTCCAAGCTGACAAAGGGATTTAATTCTTTATTTGGGACATCGGTTCACGCATACATCATAGATCAAAGACTGGAAAAAGCGGCAGGGCTGCTTTTGGAAAGCGACTTGAATGTAAGCCAGATCGCAACGCTGGTTGGATATTCAAAACCAAGCAATTTTGCGGCTGCGTTCAAAAAGAAATATGGAGTAATACCTAAGAACTATAAAGATGAAAATACGATTGGCTAAACCTAAAAAAATACCGTTTTTGGGTAGAATGAAATCGGGTTTGGGTTGGATTCATTGTCGGTAACAGTTACAATATGTGGTGTGGTTAGATTATGCTAACTACGCCACATTTTATTTTTCCGTACAAGGATAGGAGGATATTGTTTATGGATGCAAAGAAAAAAAGTGCTTCCCGACTTGAGGGAAAGGACTTAATCACGATTGGCATTTACACGGTTATCTATGTTGTTATTGTCATGCTGGTGGCGATGCTTGGCTTCATCCCCATTTTTATTCCGCTGATGGCGGTGCTGTGCCCTTTGATTGGTGGCATCCCCTATATGCTGTATGTTACAAAGGCTAAAAAATTCGGGATGACCGCAATCATGGGTTTCCTGATCGGCCTGGTCATGGTGTTCTTTGGTAACGGCTATCTTACGATGGTAACAGGGCTGGTTGGCGGTCTGATTGCTGATGTAATTTTGAAAAACGGCGGATATAAAAGCGCAAAGAGCAGCGTTCTATCCTGCGGCGTGTTCAGCATTTGGGTGTTTGGCAACTTTGCTCCCATTTTCCTGAACCGCGAAAGCTATATGGTTATGCTGACTGAAGGCTATGGTGCGGAATATGCTGCTACGCTTAATAGCTATATGCCGATGTGGATTGCTCCTGTTCTGCTGGTTGCCTGCTTTGTGTTCGGACTTGTCGGCGGTCTGCTTGGCAAAGCAATTTGTAAAAAGCACTTCCAGCGTGCAGGTATTGCGTAATGGCGCGGGAAATTCTGCTCAGCAAAAAAACAGAACAAGGGTTGCGGCTTGATCCGCGTACAAAGCTGTTGCTCATCTTCATCATAAGTATTTTTGTCATGGGAGGAACAGGCGGAGAGGCTATGGGGCTGATCCGCCTTGTTCTTTGTGCGGTTCCGGCACTGTTGTTGCTTACTTCAAAACAATTTGTAAAAGCCGTAAGCTATATTGCTGTGTTCTCTGTTTTTTACGCTGTTCAAGTTTATGTTTTACCACACCTTACAGGAATATTGAATTTTCTCGTGCTGTTTACAACAGGATTTTTCTGCCGTATCCTTCCCAGCGTTGCAATCGCTGCGTATGCAGTCAAAACAACAACGGTTAGTGAATTGATTTCGGGCATGGAAAGAATCCACATGCCTAAAGAAGTGACAATCCCCTTAACTGTCATGTTCCGCTTTTTTCCAACTGTCTTTCAAGAGTCGGAAGCAATCAGTGATGCCATGAAAATGCGGGGGATTAAACTCGGTGGGAAAAAATCTTCAAAAATACTGGAGTATAAGTTGATTCCAATGATTACCTGTTCCGTGAAAATTGGGGAGGAACTTTCCGCTTCTGCGATTACCCGTGGCCTTGGCGCTCCCGTTAAACGGACAAATATTTGTCAGCTTAAATTCAATTTCGCTGATGTGGTGCTGATTTTGTTCTGCTGCTTTGTAGTATTTTGGGCGATTGCTTCCCCGATAATTTCCGCAGGAGGGATTTTGCCATGATAGATTTTCAAAATGTTTCTTTTTCTTATGGTGAAGAATCCAGCGGCGGAGGGATTAGAAATGTCAATCTCACCATAAACACAGGGGAATTTGTTTTACTCACGGGAGAATCCGGCTGTGGGAAAACAACGATTACCCGTTTGGTAAACGGGCTGGTGCCTCATTATTACGAGGGCAATTTAGAGGGTGATGTCCTTCTGGACGGAAAAAGCGTATCAGATACGCCGCTTTATGACTTGGCTGCTATGGTGGGATCTGTATTCCAGAATCCCAAAAGTCAGTTTTTCAACGTGGATACGGATAGTGAATTAGCCTTTGCCTGTGAAAATTTAGGCTATCCCCAGGAAGATATCCTGAAAAGGATTGACCGTACAGTTTCCGATTATCATATTGAAGATTTGATGGGGCGAAGCGTGTTTGCTCTGTCCGGGGGCGAAAAGCAAAAAATAGCCTGTGCTTCATCAAGTGTATTGCTACCGGGAATTATGGTCCTTGACGAACCATCTTCTAATCTGGATATGGCTGCTATTGATGACCTGCGGCAGGTCTTGAGCCTCTGGAAAAAGCAGGGCAAAACAATTCTGATTGCAGAACACCGCCTTTACTACCTTCACGATCTTGCAGATCGTGTGCTGTATGTAAAAGATGGGGAGATTGAACGGGAATACACGCCTGCTGAATTTGACAGTTTATCGGATAGCACTCGAAAAGAAATGGGGCTGCGGCCGTTTTCTCTCTCGAAGTTGAAACCCGCGAATCAGTATCAGGCGCATACAGCTAAACTGATGGAATTTCAAAATTTCTGCTTTGCGTATAAAAAGCGGGAACCGGAAAGCCTCCATATTCCGAGTGCTGAACTGCCTGTTGGAGAAACGATTGCCATTATCGGCCTGAATGGCGCTGGAAAATCTACTTTGGCCCGCTGTATTTGCGGACTGGAAAAGAAGTGTGGCCTTTTGCAGGTTGACGGGAAAACCCTTGATTGGAAAGCCCGGCTCAAACATTGCTACATGGTAATGCAGGATACCAGCCATCAGCTATTTACCGAAAGCGTGATGGATGAAGTGCTTCTGAGCATGGACAACGAGGATGAAACTGTTGCAGATGAAATCCTTAAACAGTTTGATCTGCTGGAATATAAAGACAGGCACCCGCTTTCTCTTTCCGGCGGGCAAAAACAGCGGGTAGCGATCGCATCTGCCATTGTGAGTAACCGGGAGATCATTGTGTTTGACGAACCAACCAGCGGGCTTGATCTCAAACATATGTGGGAAGTTGCGCGGAGTTTGAAGTCACTCGCGGATCAGGGCAAAACGCTTCTTGTTATTACGCATGATCCGGAGTTGGTGATGGCGGGATGTTCGTATGTAGTCCATATGGAAAAAGGGCAAATAAAAGAAAGCTATCCATTGGACGAATCCGGCAGTAAAAAGGTTTTGGATTTTTTCCGAATCCGCCAGTGAATTTTAGAAATTATGAATGTCAGGGCCGCCTTGACTGGACAGAAAGATAATGATAAGAGGCCGCTTTACTTTGGCGGCCTCTTGTTTTTGAAGCACAGACAGTACGGCTCAATATAAGGAGGGCTTATGTTCAAAAAAATCTTTGAGTACGCAGGGCCATATAAGAAAAATATGTATGTGGCCACGGTTGTCGTACTGGTCAGCGTTCTTATGGGCGTCCTGCCTTTTGTGCTGGCCTATCAGGTCATTTCGCCATTGGTTATGGGCGATTCTGTTGAGACAGAATTTGTTTTATTGCGTGTTATAGGGGTTTTGATCTGTCTTGTTTTGCAGGCGGTTTTATATGGATGGGGATTATCAATTTCTCATAAAGCAGCATATAACACATTGTTCCGGCTGCGGGTATCTCTGCAAGAGAAGTTTGAGAAACTTCCCCTTGGCATTGTGGAGGAAAAAGGGACAGGGACAATCAAAAAGCTGTTTGTCGATGATGTGGACAGCTTGGAATTGCTCCTTGCTCATTCAGTCCCGGAGGGTATCGCAAATTTGCTGATCCCGCTGGTGATTTATGTTGCTATGTTTTGTGCGGACTGGAAACTGGCTCTTATGTCTTTGGCCTCTATCCCGATCAGCCTGCTCTCCATGGTCATTATGTACTCTGTTGGAATGAAGCGCATGGGTCCCTACTATCAGTCTGCACAGAAAATGAACAACACGATCATTGAGTACATCAATGGTATGGAGGTTGTCAAGGTTTTCAACCGGGAGAGTGAATCTTACGAGAACTTCCGCAAGGATGTAACGGACTATCGGGATTATACCTTGGCATGGTATAAGGCCGCCTGGCCCTGGATGGCGATATACGGAAGTCTGCTGCCCTGCACTGTTATTCTGACTTTGCCTCTTGGGGCATGGTTTGTTCTCTGTGGCATAAGCACTTTACCTGATTTGATTTTAGTCCTCTGCCTTTCCCTCAGCATTGGGATTCCTCTCCTGAAAGCACTGGGCTTTATGGAGACGATTCCGAATCTGAATTATAAGATCACGGCACTTGAACAGATGTTAAATGCGGCACCGCTGCAAGCTGCTGAGGATGATTTCCACGGACAGGATTTTAACATTTCTTACGATCATGTTTCCTTTGCGTATCAAACGACACAGCCTGGCCCAGATGGGAAACCGATAATAGCGGAAAACGAAGTCCTCCACGATATTACCCTTGTGGCAAAAGCAGGACAAAAAACTGCCCTGGTTGGTGAATCCGGTTCTGGCAAGAGCACCCTTGCAAAACTGTTGATCCACTACTATGACCCGCAGAAAGGGAGCATTTCCATTGGCGGGCAGAAACTTTGTGATATGAGCCTGGAGGCATTGAACAGCCGCATTTCCTATGTGGCTCAGGATCAGTACCTGTTTAACACCTCCCTGCTGGAAAATATCCGTCTTGGACGTTTGGATGCTACCGATGAGGAAGTAATGGAGGCGGCGAAGAAAGCCCAGTGTATGGAGTTTCTGGAAAAGCTGCCGCAAGGTATTCACTCCATGGCGGGCGATGCGGGGAAAATGCTTTCCGGGGGGCAGCGCCAGCGAATTTCCCTGGCGCGAGCAATATTGAAGGATGCCCCGATTGTAGTGCTTGACGAGGCCACGGCCTATGCTGATCCAGAAAATGAGGAAAAAATGGAGGCTGCTATTGCGGAGCTGGTGAAGGGAAAAACCTTGGTAGTTATCGCTCACAAACTTCCCGCTATAATGAACGCAGATCAAATATGCGTTATGGATCACGGAAAGATGGTGGCAACCGGAAAACATCAGGAGCTGATTCAAGCTTGCCCAGAATACCAAAAGTTGTGGAAAGCGGCTCAGGACAGCGCCGAGTGGAAAGTATCTACTGCAAAGGAGGGAAGATAAATGTTTGCATTGATTTCAAGAATCCTGAACCTCTCCGGGAGGTATAAAAGCCGTATTCAGGCTGCATTTCTATGTGCATTTGTCGAGTCCATTCTCTCCAAAATGCCGATCTTCATGGCGTTTATTGTCTTTGCCGGGTTTGCTGATAATACGCTGACTGGAAAGACCTGTCTGTTTGTCGGACTTGGATTATTAGCTGTTGTAGTGGTTCAGACAGTGGTTCACTATTTGAGCGACCGTCTGCAAAGTGCCGCTGGATTTATGATCTTTGCTGATAAACGGATGGAGTTGGGAAATCATTTAAGAAAAATGCCGATGGGTTACTTTACATCGGGGAATATTGGCAAAATCAGCTCTGTTCTCAGTACGGATATGGTTTTCATTGAGGAAGTTTCTATGAGTACCATTGGCAACATGATGAGCTATATGCTGTCTACTTTGGTTTTAGCTGTTTTTATGTTCGTACTGGATTGGAGACTTGGGCTGATTGCGGTAATCATTACCTTGCTGGCATCGCTGGTTGCAAAATATATGAATAAGGTTTCCTTCAAGGAGGCTGTCGGGCGTCAAAACCAAAGCGAGAATTTGACGGATGCGGTCTTGTCTTTTGCTGAAGGAATTGGGGTTATCAAAAGTTACAATCTGCTCGGAGAAAAATCTGACGAATTAACGGAAAACTTCAAAAAATCAAGGGATGTCAATACGAAGTTTGAGCAGAAAATGACACCGTGGACCACTGGCTTAAACATTCTCTATGGCGTGGGTATTGCCGCTATCTTCGGTTTATCCGTTTTTTTACATCAGGAAGGCGTACTCTCCCTGGCTTATCTTTTGGGCGTGCTGCTGTTTGTCTTTGATCTCTTTGGGCCTCTGAAAGCTCTTTATGGAGAAGCAACCCGACTGACCGTGATGAATGCCGCATTAGACCGCATTGAAGCTGTTTTGGACGAGCCCGAACTTCCCGATAACGGAAATCAACATATTCTGTCACAGGCACAGCCGGATCAGCCAGAAGTACAATTTAGCGATGTGGCCTTCGCCTATCAGGACAAGGAAGTCCTGCACAACATCAGCTTCTCTATGCAGAAGAATACCATGACCGCACTTGTGGGACCGTCTGGCGGTGGCAAATCCACGATTGCGAACCTTCTGGCGCGGCTGTGGGATGTGAAATCTGGAACGGTAACGGTTCGCGGGACGGATATTCGGGATGTGCCGCTGGCTGAGTTGATGGAACAAATCAGCATGGTATTCCAGCGCGTGTACTTATTCCAAGACACAATTTATAACAATATCAGCATGGGCAAACCTGACGCCACTGAACAGGAAGTCTATGAGGCAGCTAAGAAAGCTCGGTGTTATGACTTTATCATGGCTCTGCCGGATGGATTTCAGACTGTTGTTGGCGAGGGCGGCGCTACTTTGTCCGGCGGCGAGAAACAGCGTATTTCTATTGCCCGCTGTATTCTGAAAGATGCCCCGATTGTAATTTTAGACGAAGCAACAGCCAGTGTCGATACTGATAATGAAAGTTACATTCAGGAGGCAATCAATGAGCTGGTCAAGGGTAAGACATTACTTGTAATTGCACATCGGCTGAATACCATCCGGCAGGCAGATCAGATTTTGGTAATCTCTAATGGACAGATTAGCGAACAGGGAACCCATGATGAGCTTATGGCAAAAGCCGGAATTTATCAGGAATTTGTCAATATCCGAAAAAAATCTGCTGGATGGAGCCTTACATAAGGGAGGAACGGATGAAACTTCATGCGTCAGGCGAGGACTACTTAGAGGCCATACTAATGCTGCAAAAGAAATCCGGCATGGTACGCTCTGTTGATCTTGCCCGACACATGGGCTTTAGCAAACCGAGTATCAGCCATGCAGTAGGTGTCCTGCGGGACGGTGGCTTTCTGACCGTGGATAAAGATGGTTTTCTCCATCTGACAGACATAGGCCGGGAGATTGCCGAGAAAATTTATGAACGGCACCGATTCTTTACGGAGCAGCTTGTCGCTGCCGGTGTCGATCAGGAAACGGCAGAGCAAGACGCCTGCCGGATAGAACACGCAATCAGCGAGGAATCCTTTCAGAAATTGAAAGACGCTTTAAGGAAGGAAGGTGATGACATGGGAAACTAGCGGTACTTGATTTATCGGAGAATGGCCGGCAGATTGGTGAGAAACTTTTTGTTTTGCTTGATGTTGAGCAGAAACGCGAAATGATACAGTTTGTCCTTGAAACAGAACAACAGCAGGGCTTTTCGGCCATCCCATGTACTAACCCGGATTCTTTTGGCGCACGGATAGATACGTCTCAACCTTTAACAGAAATTCGGGAAGGTGATCTGTATTTTTGTCTGGAAGAAAGAGAGGTCGCTGTCCAAGGGAAAAAGGTAGATTTGTCGGTCAGAGAGTTTAATGCCCTTTACTTATTGCTTATGAATCGAAGACGAGTAATGACCTTTGAAACCATAGCCTACCATGTATGGAGTGAGGAATATGTTGAGAACGAACTAACTGCGATTCATAACATAATGAGTCGGCTGCGGCAAAAACTCAAAATATCCCCGGACATTCCAGATTATATTATCAGTGTGCGCGGTGTTGGATATAAATTTGACACAACGCAGCAAAAGAAGTGAAATTACAACATCTTGATTAACTTCTGAGAAAAAGGTGAACGGAGGCTGATTACTATACCCTATATAATGTCCCCAAAGTAACAGATTGGGGGAAGTATAAAAGCAATACCGTTCTAATCTGTTTGTGCTCCCCCAGGTATGGGGGCAGACATGCACATTTGGAAGGTCCAATATTTCTACAGAAACCGACAACGATATAGCCGAAAATCTTTTAGTGCCGCAGCTCAAAACGCTGCGGCGCTTTTTGTATCGACATATTTTTATCCTTTTCCCCAATACTCAACAAAATATTCCTATGAGCGCGTTCCTGAAATAAAACAGGTACGCGCTTTTTTCATATCTGAAAGGCGGACAAGCCTATCTGATTTTTTTCTTGTAGGCGGAACTCCTGGCTGTCGCTCCCCGCCCTCTGATTTCGATTTTGCCTATCAACTCAAAAATTGAAATTGGAGGATAATCTAATGAAAAAGATCAATCTGCGGGATTATTACCCGTTTTATACAACTGATACCATTGTGGAAGTGCCGGACGAAGTGGCTGATTTGCTCCATGAGTATAAGCTGAATGAGGCGGCTTATATTTTGCGTACATACCGGCACAAAGCATATTTTTCGCTGGACTATGATGCCAATGTCGAGCGTGACGCTCTGGTAATTGTCCTGACACCTGCGGATATTTTGGAACGGAAAGAAGAAAATGCCAGGCTGTATCAGGCACTTGCCTCTTTGCCGGAGAAACAGCGGAATCGGATTTATGCGCACTATTTTCTTGGCATGAGCAAATCGGATATTGCAAAAGCGGAGGGCACCCATAAGAGCCGAATTACTCGCTCTATCAATGCCGGCCTGCGAAGTTTGGAAAAGTTTTTGAAAGAACTTTCCTGACAGACGGCAACTTTGCCCCCGAAAATGAAATGAATAATAGAGGGACATATTCGGCAGACAAGTCCAATGGGTGCGGCCATACAGCACATGCTCTGGTCCACCCCAACTATAAAATGTCATAATGGCCGTGCCCTCGTTGCACTTTGACAACCGAATATACGTTGCTATGGGTACGTCATTCTGTGTTCCGAGCGGCAAATGGAGCGGCGCAAAGACAGGCAGCCAGGGAGGTGATGAATCCGGCTGTCCGAGCGATCCACGCAATCCATTGACCCGGCTGTGGCAGGCCGGGCGCGACGACGGCGCAGATCATAATGGTACTTTTTCACAATCTCTCACGGACTTGAAGGGAAGTCCCTGCGGTGTGCGCTTGCTCTGGCAAAGCGGCGGCATCTGCGGGGCTATGATGCGGTAAAGCTGGCCGCAGCCTATGGCAACCCCGCTTTGTGTAGACAGAGCTGCCGGGGGGCGTGGCAAATACGGCAAGCAAAATCGAAATCAGATACAATGGGCCGGACCTGTTTCTATTTATAGGGCGGGTCCGGCTTATTCATGTGGTTTTGATAGACCAGTAATTTCAGGAAGGAGTTGGTATTATGGAGAATATTACTGCTGGCGGAAGCGGTTCATTGGTAGACATTCGGGATGTCACCGTGGATAAGGAGCTTCCCCGCGAGGAACGAATCACTGAATTTGTGCGCCAGATCAAAAACCCTTACCGTTTTAAGTGCGGACGTTTTACCGTCCGGGCCAGCTTTGCCCCTGGCGGTGCCACCCTGGAGGAATGTATCAAGGGTATTTTACGGTGAAGCAAAATTTCTTCCAGAAAAGGGCTGACTTTCCCGTAAGAGCGTGGTACAATAAGAGTCGGAAAAGGAATTGAATACGGCATAACCACACTTCTTGAATTGCGGGGATTTTTCTGCGCAACGAAAGGAGTGTTTTTTTATGCAGGTTTATAAAGCTATTAAGTATATCCGTCTTTCCTATACGGATGACAAGTCGGTGGAAAGTGACAGCGTTGCCAATCAGCGGCGGCTCATTGATGATTTCATTGCCCGGCACCCGGAGATTGAGGTTGTGGCAGAAAAGATTGACGACGGTTACAGCGGTGTCCTCTTTGACCGTCCAGCATTTCAGGAAATGATGCGGATGATCGAACAGGGCGAGGCTAACTGTGTCATTGTAAAAGACCTTTCCCGCCTGGGGCGTGAGTACATAGAGACGGGCCGTTATATGCGTCGGGTATTTCCGGCCTACGGCGTCCGTTTTATCGCCATCAATGACAATGTAGACACGGAAAATGACGCTGCAGATGATCTCACCGTATCGGTAAAAAACATTATGAACGAGGCATACTGCCGGGATATTTCCGTAAAGACCCGGAGTGCCCTGGATGTGAAACGACGCAGCGGTGATTTTGTTGGAGCTTTTACTATTTACGGTTATGTAAAAACTGGCGACAAGCATAAGAGTTTGGAAGTTGACGAGTATGCAGCGGGTGTGGTACGGGATATTTTCAGAAAGCGTCTGGAAGGATTCAGTGCTTCCCATATTGCTGATGAACTGAACCGCATGGGTATTCTCTCTCCGCTGGCTTATAAGAGGAATCACGGGATGCCCCATGCCAAAGGCGGCTATACGGACCGTAAGGATTGTAAATGGTCTGCCACTACCATCATCCGCATTTTGAAGGACGAAACCTATACCGGGACACTGGTGCAGGGAAAACAGACAACGCCCCACTTCAAATTGAAGGAGCGTGAGGATAAGCCTTCATCCGAGTGGATTCGTGTAGAGGGCACCCATGAGGCGATTATCCAGAAACACGATTTTGACCTGATTCAGCGACTTCGCCGGATTGACACCCGGACCTCTCCTAAATCGGATAAGGTATATCTGTTCTCCGGTATTTTGATCTGTGGATGCTGCGGCTGCCGCATGACCCGTAAGACAAACCGCTACAAAGACAAGGAATACCACTACTACTATTGCCCTACGGGCAAAAAGAATGGCTGCGCTTCCTCTGTGATGCTGAAAGAGGACGACTTGATCGAGTGTGTGCAGGACAGCTTAAAGGGCCATATTGAAAATGTGGCTTCTCTGGATTCGCTGTTGTCCAGTATCAGTCAGGAACGGATCAACCGGGAACTGGCCCAGGAATACGCCGGACAGATCAGAGCCAATGAAAAACAGTTGGCACAGATTGAGGGTTTCAAGACGAAGCTCTATGAAAATCTGGTGAGCGGGATTCTTACCAAAGAAGAATATCTATCCTACAAGCGGAAATACAATGCGGACATTGAATTGCTGCAAAAGGCAGTTGCGGAATGGGAGGAACGGCTGACAGATGTATTGGAAAACCGCAGCGAGCGGAACCGCTGGATCAATCACTTCATGCAGTTTTCCACGATGGAGGAAATTGACCGCCGCGCAGTCATGCAGCTTATCCGCAGTATTCGCGTGATTAGCAAGGACGAGCTGCATATTGAATTTAATTATCAGGACGAATACAAAAAAGCGGTTGCCCTGGCAGAGCAGATCGTAGAACAGGCCGCGGAAAGGAAGGTGGGTTAAATGGCAAGAAAGAGCAGAAAAGAAACAGTAATCACGGCTGAGCCAGTACCATCTTTATATGTTCATGTAGCACTGTATATCCGGCTTTCCGTGGAGGATAACAAGAAACGGGGATGTTCGGTGGAAAACCAAAAGCTGGTCCTGAATGATTTTCTTGCTGATAAACCGGATTTTGTCGTCTATGATACCTATATCGACAACGGCATGACGGGCACGAATTTCCATCGTCCGGGCTTTCAACAGATGCTTTCGGATATTGAGGCAGGCTATATCAACTGTGTGATTGTTAAGGACCTATCCCGCCTGGGGCGTAATTCCATTGATACCGGCTATTATATCGAACAGTATTTCTACACGCACAATGTCCGTTTTATTGCGGTTACAGATCAGTTTGATACGGCAGACCCCGGCAATCTTCACGGAGGCATTATGCTTCCGCTGAAAAACATGATAAATGAAGCCTATTCGCTGGATATTGGCCGGAAGATCAAGGCCCAGGCAAGGCAGGCCATGAAAGACGGTGACTATATTGGCGCACGGGCTCCATACGGCTACCGGAAAGACCCGGAGAACTGTCATAAACTGCTGATTGACGAGGCCGCCGCTCCTGTTGTGCAGCAGATTTTCCAGTGGGCTTATGAGCGTGTAGCGTTAAACCGTATTGTGCGTAATCTGAATGAAATGGGGATTCCTGCCCCAAGCCATTATAAAAAGACTACCGGTGAAATTACCAGCCCTGGGCTGATCGGGAGCGGGAAATGGCAGACCCGTACTGTAATGAAGATACTGGAAAGTGAGGTTTATACCGGTGATCTGGTACAGGGCAAGACCAAAATTGTAGACCACCAGCAGGTACAGGCCGGAGACGATAATCTGATCGTTGCAAGGCATACCCATGAGCCTATTATCAGCCATGCGGTTTTTGAGGCGGTACAGGACTATCGGAAACAGGTCTGCGAGCAAAGCAAGGCTGTGCCAAAAAAACCATATACCCCCAATATCTTTAAGGGAAAGGTATTCTGTGCGGATTGCGGCAGGAGTCTCCACCGGCAGCGGGCGGAGCGCAAAAAAGGGCCGGATATTTACTGGTTTCATTGCCTTACCAACAGCCGGGTAGAAAAAGATAGCTGCAAGGGTGTGATGATACAGGAAACGGAGCTGATCGCTACGGTCACATCTGTTTTGGAGAAAGAGCTGACGGTTGCCCTGGGAATGTCTCTCCCCCTCTTTCAGTTGGAGGCAAGGCAAAAACAGGAAAAGGATAAACTCAGGGGCCAGATGTCATCCAAACGGCAGGAAATTGAAAAGAAACGCCGGTTGATCCGCGGCCTATATGAGAACTTTGTACAGGGTGTTTTGACAAGCGAGGAATACTTTGAACTGAAAGCGGATTATGAGGAATCCATCAATACACTGTCCGGTGAGATCACCGAGCTTGAAAGGGATATGGATGCTCTCGACGAACAGTTTGTACGCTACCGGACTATGGAAAAGGATGCAAAGTCACTGGCAAAGGATCACCTGCTTACGGCAGAACTGATTGACCGGCTGATTGAGCGGATCGAGATAGACCACAAACGGGATATTCATGTGACCTTCCGCTTTAAGAGTGAATTTCAGGGAAAGGAAGTGGAGTCATGCGCAAATATGTAATTGCCCTTTATATTCGGTTATCCGTGGAGGATATTAAGACAGAAAGTTTGAGTATTCCGAACCAGCGCCTTATCCTGCGGGAAAAAGCCATGTCGCTGCCGGAATGGGATAATGGCGAGGTTTTGGAGTTTGTCGATAATGGCCATACGGGTACGAATTTTGAACGTCCCGCAGTGCAGGAGCTTTTGACGATGGTGCAGGCAGGAAGTATCGACTGTATCATTGTCAAAGACCTATCCCGGTTTGGACGCAACAGCATTGAGACCGGTTATTTCATCGAGCGGGTGTTTCCGCTCTATCACACCCGGTTTATCTCTGTCAGCGACGATTTTGACACCGTCAATTTCAAAGGAGATACCGGAGGGATTGATGTTGCCTTTAAGTATCTTATCAGCGAGTGCTACAGCCGTGATATGTCCATGAAAACAAAAAGCGCCAAATATGCGAAGATGCGCCGGGGCGAGTACCAGAGCGTTATCTGTCCTTACGGCTACCGCAAAAGCGCAGACGGGCGTATGGAGCCGGACGAAAATGTTGCGGGAAATGTCCGTCTGATATTTGAATGGGCGGCTGAAGGCAATACCGCAGCAGAGATCACCCGCAAGTTGTACGCCCTCCATATTCCCACGCCTGGAGAGTATCGGAGGGATAACGGAAAAGACCATTATAATGTGTCAAGGACACACGGCGTATGGAGCAGTTCAACAGTCCTGCGGATGCTGGAGGATCAGCGGTATATCGGCACCTACATAATCGGCAAACGCAAGGTGCAGGAAATCGGCAGCCGCTGCATGAAGCTCAAAGATGAAAGCGAGTGGTTCAAAATCCCCGACCATCATTCCGCGATTGTCAGCAAGGAATTGTTTGAGCAGGCCAATACTTCTATTAAGCGTTTTTCCCTCCCCAATAAAAAAAGGCGTGACTATCTGCTTCGGGGAAAGGTGTTTTGTGGATGCTGCGATCATGCTATGTCACTCAGAAATGGAGCATGGTTTTATTGCCGTCATTCCGAAGTGTCAGAAAGTTTTCCCTGTCATGGCGTGCGGGTAAAGATGGCTGATCTGGAGCAGGTAGTCTTTGAGACGATCCGGGCGCAGATGTGTCCGGCGTTGGGAATCGACGGCAGTAAAGATAAGCTGGATTTACAGACGGTCCAGCAGGCCGAGCATGAAGATAAGTTGCGGGCTATACAGGACAGCAAACGGCAGCTTTATGAACGGTATGCGCTTGGCGAGATCGATCTGGAAACCTACCGGTCACAGAAAGCAGTATATGACGCGGAACTGGTACAGGCCAAGAATGTCCATGCCGCTATCACAGCGCAGACCAAACAGATACAGAGTGATTATGAGGCGAGGCTGAAACAGCGGGAAATTGTTCAGGAAGTAGGCAGCACCGATGTCCTGACGCAATCGCTGATAGACCGGCTTATCAACAGGGTATATGTTTTTCCTGGGGATCGGATTGAGATAGAATATGTTACGCAGGACTTTTTAGGAACGGAGAAATCTGGAAAGGAAGCATGAGCCATGAATACCGTATGGAACAGCTACGGGCAGCTATTGCAGCTGCCCGAAAAAACTTCAAAAAAGATGCAAATTTTTTTGTCGTGGGCTTGACATACGGGTGTCTCAGATCATGGATACGAATTCTCTTCACGCCTGATAACTTCACTCCCCGATCCATTTCGTGATGAAGATAACTTTTTGAAATTTGAAAAATCCTGTCATTTTCATCCAATCCATACAGCATACTTAAGTACGATTCTAATTCCTCACTTAAAAACTCCGGCATGGTAATCATGCGATTACTCTTTGCAGTCTTAGGATCCGTAATAATATCCTTCCCCCCTAATCTTTGATAAGATTTATTGATCCGGATCGTACACGCCTGAAAATCAAAATCTGCCGGTGTCAGCGCTAACAACTCTCCCATACGCACTCCACACCAATATAAGATTTCAAATGCATAAAAGGAAATTGGCTTATCCGCCACCGCTTCAATGAACTTCATATACTCTTCTTTTGTCCAGAAAAGCATTTCTTTTGTTCTTTCTTTTCCCATAGATCCTGCCTTACGTGCAGGATTGCTCTTCAAATCATAGAAATTAACCGCATGATTCAAAATCGCACTCAGCTGATTATGGATGGTCTTTAGGTAGACCTGCGAATAGCCTTCTCCTTGTTTATTCCGATAGTTCATCATGGTGTTCTGCCACTGTCGAATATCGGAAGGTTTTATTTCCTGCAACTTCTTTTTCGAAAAATATGGGAGAATCTTTTTTTCTACAATATGCTTTTTCGTCAGCCAGGTATTATATTTGATTCTGGATTTGATATCATTCAGATAAAGATCTACAAAATCTTCAAAATACATATCCAGACTCAAATTCTCCTTTAATTTAAACGCTCTTTCCCATTCCTGAGCATCACATTTGCGTTTAAATCCCCTTTTCGTCTTCTGCTTTCTTACGCCAGTCCAGTCCTTATAATAGGTTCTTACCTCGTAAGTATTTGACTTTTGGTTTTTGATTACTGTCAAAACATCACCTCCTGCTATTTCATTTCGTTCATACCGTAAACTCGTTCTTCAAAATATTTACGGCTGATTTTTCCTTTGACAACAACGAAACCTTTTTGCTCCAATTCCGCATTTAACTGACGGATCAAACGATACGCATAGGAATCAGATACTTCTAATTCTTTCGCTACTTCTTTTGCTGATATAAATAATTTACTAGCCATCTATATCCCTCCTTTCTTTTTCAGTTCATTATCGAACGGTGTATATGCATCATAACATTTCATTTCCGTACTGTCAATAGAATGATTTCAAAAATGAACGGTTTATTTTTATATTTCATTTTTGAACTGTTTATGCTATACTTTTAAGTAACAATCAGCAAAGGAGTGTTTTCTTATGACAGTAGGTGA
This sequence comes from Faecalicatena sp. Marseille-Q4148, assembly GCA_018228665.1. NCBI lineage: Bacteria > Bacillati > Bacillota > Clostridia > Lachnospirales > Lachnospiraceae > Faecalicatena > Faecalicatena sp. Marseille-Q4148. The sequence continues at coordinate 2,910,235 of CP073692.1, read as the reverse complement.
GAAAATAAGAAAATTCCGGATCGATCAAGGATATACACAGAAAGAATTGGCAATCATGTCCGGGTTGAGCGAATCGGCAATTAGAAATTATGAACTTGGGAATCGTTTTCCATCATCAGAACAATTAGAAAAAATAGCAAACTCATTAAAGATCAGTCCATACGCCATGTCTGATCCAAACTTTGATACTTATGTTAGTGTCATGCACGCATTATTTGCTTTAGAGGATCAATATGGTCTGCACGCCTACCGAGATGAGTCCGGCGTACCACAACTCATGTTTAAAGACAAAGGACATGATTCTTTAAATATGCTGGATCATATTGGAACATGGGCTGATATGTACCAGAAATTCAGAAATGAAGAGATTACAGAAAAAGAATATTTAGACTGGAAGAGTCAATTCCCAGCTAAATAAGAAGAAATTATTTACAATAATATTAAAAAAGTATTGTCATTTGATTGTCAACGGACATAGAAAGAGCCAAGAAAGCCCGTAAAATAGGCATTTCTTGGCTCTAATATATTATTCAAATTCGTCTTTTACATTCGTACAAACGCTTATAAAGTGTATTATTAATTCGTTTTACGTGTGTTTTATGATTGGTTATCCGCATAATCCGCTTCGTCTGTAATGTTTTTGTAGCCAAAATGTAGCCACTAATTTTATTCACCTCAATGCAATCTATTGAGTGGCACCAGATTTTATACAACACAAAATGAATTTTTTCTAGTGGTTTGCATGTTAGTTCTCAACTGAATTTAATGTTTAGAGAACTGGGAGCGCTTGATTTTACTGGATTCTTAGAATGTAGTATTGCAAACACGTTACAAACGCAGAGCTTCTCATTACTCCGAAGAACACCTCAATAAATGAAAAAGGAACCCGACGCATCAGGTTCCCTTAGGTGTAGTCCGAGGACATCCACCGCAATTCTTATATATAGTATACATCTTCTCTTCCAAATATGCAAGTCTTTCTACGATTTACTAATAAATTTTTGAAGAGTATTTATATTACTTCTATGTTGAGTTCCCAGTATTTGATTGCACACACTAATAGGCAATTCACTTCTCAGATATTCAGTTTGTTGTTGATATGCGGCAACAAACTGTTTGCATGAAGTTTTTGTTTCTCCCATTTTCCTCAAAAAATATGTAATCATAATTACATACGCATCCATATAATTAAAATTAAGATTGGAAATCCCCACTTCTTTTTCAAGTAAATCAACTAATCTTTTATCTATTTTCCCTGTCTTAAATCTCGTATCAAAAATCACATTATTATGTGCAACCGCATTTCTCAAATCTTTTATGGTAAAAATAAAAAACTTTGTTATAAAACCATCTGAATCTAGATTTGTAGGCAATTTCATGATTTTGGAAACATATAGTTTAACGTTTGTCGAAGCACAATCAAACAGTGTTCCAAACTCACCCAATGTCAATGTTTCAAATATTGCCCAAATAGGAATTGCTCTATCATTGTTAAAAAAATGTGAAACAACACTTCGCTTTGTATAGTCACGTACAAGTGCGCTATTAATTTTCCCTTTAAGATTCATTCTCTTTATATATTCTTCTTTATACCGCCTACTCCCTGATCCATGATTTCGATATGAAACCAACGAACGATTAAAAATAACATCAAAATTTTCTGATTTACTATCTGTTATAAGTGCCTCTATAACATAGCTTTTCAACGCATTTTCTATGAACATGACTTTAGGATACAAAACCGTTTTCAACTGCATATCATATTTATTCAACGCTATAACTTCATTAAGAGACGAAAATTTAATACGATTTCTATCCTCTCTTACAAATCTATATCCTTTAAACCCATGATAATACCCTATATTTCGAAGAGACTGTGTCTGCGAACTTTTAACGCTAATATGATGCTTATTCCTCAAATATTTCATCAATTGGTAAATTGATAGCATTTTCTCTCTTGCCTCCAATGATTCAAATGAATTACATGTTTACATTATAACATCTCCACTCAAAAAACCAATACTTTTTCATAACAAAAACTCCCCAGAACCAAAATCCTGAGGAGTCAAAAAATCTTTTTGAAATTATACGTTCCGAAAATGTATGATTAACGTTTAGACAACGGAGAACGCTTGATTTTACCGGATTCTTGGAATGTGGTGTTGCAAACACGTTACAAACGCAAGGTTTCTCATTACTCCTCCCACACCTCGGAATTATAAAGGAAGGAGATGGCACAAAATATTTATTTCCTTCTTTGATCTTCTTTCACAATTTTATTCCCATCTTATAATTTAATATGAAAACTCTCTACTCGTATTGATTCGTCACATAAATATAAGCATCTTCCAACGTTGCAGGAACTAACACGCACTCTAATTCTGGCTGTATTTCAGAAATCACTCTTAACTGCAATCCCCCCTCAACGTACTGTTTTGATGTAATACGATACTTCTGTTCCACTTCTCTTGCTTTTCTCTCATCAGGTACTTTACAAATCCATATCTTTCCCTGTACTTCTTCTGTCAAATTCTTCATAGAACCCGCATATAAGAAACTACCTTTGTGCATAATCGCAAGTTGGTTACAGGTAGCAGCCAAATCTTCCACCACATGAGTTGAAAACAAAACCGTTCTGTTTTCAGAAAAATCTACTAACAAGTTGCGGATGCGAATACGTTCCTCTGGATCTAAACCGGTAGTCGGCTCATCCACAATTAAAAATTCCGGTTCATTTAAAAGCGCCTGCACCAATCCTACCCGTCGTTTCATGCCGCCTGACAACTGTTTCATTTTCTTTTTCCGGTGTTCTGCAAGACTGGTCTTTTTCAAATAATATTCTATTCGTTTCTTGCACTCTGCTTTTGGAACACCTGCCAAATCACCCATATACTCTAAACACTCCTGAACAGTCAAATTAGGATAAAGTTCAATTTCCTGTGGCAGATACCCTATTTTTCTCTGAATTTTTTCATAGTTTCCTTCACTATATAAAATCCCGTCCAATGTGACCGTTCCACTTGTAGGCTTAAGTACAGTAGTTAAAACCCTCATCAAAGTTGTCTTTCCTGCTCCATTTTCTCCCAATAATCCGAAAATTCCATTCGGTATATTTAAATTCGCATGATTGATTGCTGTCACACCATTTTTAAATCTTACTGTTAAATCCTCAATATGAATACTCATAAACTTACCCTCTCTTTCTAACTATTTTCGGCAATACTACCAATAAAATCAATCCAATACCAATACACAAAGCTTTCCCTTGCAGCCATGTAACATCAGCAGTATTTTCTATATCTCTAAAAGCATAGGAAAACAGATTCCATGCCCCAAAAAATATATCTCCTCCCGTGGAATTTGTTGCTACCCATATCAGAAGGCAGCTTCCAATCCCCATCCACATATTGCGAAAAAGCATAGACAATGTATTGACCAATATTCCCCAAAAGAAAATGGTTACTACAATCGCTAAAAAATAGGTAATAAACTGAAGTATTTCACTTTCCGTTGCCGGATGTGTAACTGGTTTTTGAAACACAAAAAACAATCCGTAACCTAAAACAGCAAGCAGTAATAAAAAAACTTCCTGTATCATTATTCGCTGCATGATGGAGCAAATTCTCTTTCTTATTGGATACAGCCTATGGATTTCTGATCGCTTGCTTGTAATTTCCTGCACATAAGTGTCCGCACAAAAAACAGCAGTCAATATAGCAAAAGGTGTCTCAATGGAAAGTCCTATTTCATTTGTGAATACAACCCCACGTATCAAGCTTAAAATCACAACAAAAGATACTGCATAAGCAATCTTATAAAACGGCAGAACAATCTTCATTTCCTTCTTCATTTACATCCGCCTCCTCTTCCAAATCTGTATTGAAATCAGAATAATCACTACAGATGCTAAAATAAGTAGACTCTGATTTAAAAATGCCATTGGTGGCGGTGTCGTATCGAAAAGCTGATCAGGGAATCGAACCATAATCGCAAAAGGTCTTCCCCAATATCCATAAACTCCTTCCGCATTTCTTCCGCCCATATTGGAATATACCATGTAAAGAATCAGAAGCGGCACTCCCGGAAGTGGATTTTTAAATATGAGTGAAATCAATGTATATACACTTACAATCATCAGCATATTGGGAAGTATATAAAGTACAGTAGAAACTATAAAATCCCAGAACCGCACTTCAAACCCACTGTCTTTTGTATAAATAACACACAATGCCCAAAATAATAGATTTATAATAGTCAGAGCAATCAAACAAATTGCAAATCCTGCGCTTACTTTTCCCAATACATACTTTCCGGCAGTGATCGGTTTCGTGTGAAGCAATTCATAAGTATGCTTTTTCGTATCCTGTAAAAACAGAACCGCTAACATAATTGTTGCAAAAAAACACATAAACAACCCTGCAAAATCAGCAAATTTTCTTGAGTAATAAAAAGAAAACGCCTTATTTTTCATTTTTTCGTTCAGATATGTGTTGATTTCTTCTGGAGTTCCTTTGTAATAGGCACTATCTTCGTACATATATCTTGCACTATACCAATCATATTTTTCCTCCAGATATACGAATGCTTCTTCTAACTCCATATCAACAAGTTTGCTCATTACGGATTGTGCCTCTAGATCAGACATTTCTAGTTCATCAATTAGTGCTTGTTTTATCTGTCCACTCCATATTTCTCGATGTTTTTCAGGATTCGCAGGAATATATCCTTCATAAACATCTCCTAAGCGAACTGTATCAGGATAATCATTGACAATTTTCTCGCCTTGCCCTAAATAATGTGTGGTTAAATATGGACTTGTCGTATTAAACACACCATAAATCACAAGCAGAATACCTACCCAAAATAACGGTCGCTTTAGATAATTCTTAATCTCTCTTTTAAAAATAGCAATCATACGTTTGCCTCCTTTCCTTGTTATAGACATAATAAAATATAAATCACAACAAAAAGACAACAGCATAAAAAATCGGACTGCTTATGCAATCCGATGAAATACTGCTGTTATTACAGCGCCACTCTGTTTTTCATTTTCTATTAGTAACTGTCCGCCATGCTTTTCACAATACAATCTACTGATATACATGCCCATTCCTGAATGTTTCAAACTGTCTTTCACATTTTGCTGATAAAAAAGCTCTGTTGCCTTTTGCTTGTCTACTGTAAAACCCACTCCATCATCCTTTACTCTGATTTGTAATTCAGAACAAGTAAGGAGAACTTCCATTTCCACTTTTGTTTTAGCATAACGAAAGGCATTTGACAAAAGGTTTTCTATAACTTCTAAAATCACTTCCTTATCTCCCGAAAATTTTTCTGCTGTTTCCACACATTCTAATTCGCATCTCTTTCCAAATTTTTTCTCAAACACATTCAACTCTGCCTGTATATCTATTTCTAACTGCATACTTGTAATTTCTTCTACCACTAACTCCCTTGTATCTAAACTGCTCATCTTCCTCATTGTTTCTACGAATGTATCCATGCGTTCAATCTGTTTTTTACTCTCATTTACCATACCTAAGGCTTGATCCATATCTATCTCTTCTTCAGGAAGATATTCTGAAAGCATTTCCTGATACCCCGCCAGTACAGATAGCGGTGAACGGATATCATGTGCAATCGCTGCTCGCAAAGCCTTTTCTTCCTCAATTATTTTCCATAATTGATGGTTATTTTCTGCAAGCTGCTCCTTCATCCGTTCAAATTCTTTGCACAATCTTCCCATTTCATCTTTATTTTCATAGGTAATATGAAAATCCAAATTGTTTCGACCAACTTGTTGTGATGCCAGTTCTAATTCTTCAATGGGATTTTTTAATTTATGTTTATAAAAAAGAAACACTGCTATGATATTGCCTGCCACAGACACAATAAGTACTGTAAATGTCTGAAGGAAATCGCATACCTCTGATATATGATAATCAACTTTCTTCATCTCGTAAGAATTCGGTCTCGGAACATCTGTCAAATACTTTCTACCCTCACCTTCTGCCATTTCAAAATACTTTTCTTGATCTACGTATTTCCACCAAATGTCATCTTGTATAGTGGCTGCTGTTCGCATAATCAATGCTGAAAGATAAAAACTAACTATCAAACTAACTATCATATATAAGACAATGGTTTTTCTTAACGAAAGATTTTTTATTTTCTCCATTTATATCCCATCCCCCATATCGTTTCGATATATTCATGTTCTGTATATCGTTTTATTTTATTACGAATTCTGCGGATTAGTTCAGTCACTACTCGACTATCTCCTTCTGTGTCATATCCACTAATCTTTTCATAAATACGTTCTTTATCAAAAACCATTTCCGGATTCATGGACAAAAATTCTATAATCTGATACTCTAATTTTGTAAACTCTAACTCTTCTCCTTTTATCTGCACAAGTTTTCTAGCATAATCAATTATCAAATCTCCATAAAATCGTTGTTCTGTTTTCCTATGTATACGTTCCTCTCGTTTTAGGTGAGCAATTATTCTGGCATCTAACTCTTTCAAACTAAATGGTTTCGTTACATAATCATCACCACCGGACAACAATCCCATTACTCGATCCTGTTCTTCTACTTTTGCAGTCAAAAAAATAATCGGACAGGAAACCATATCTCTGATTCTTCTGCACACTTCAATTCCATCCATGCCCGGCATATTTACATCCAATAAAATAATATCAGGATTTGCACTTATCTTTTCCATTGCTTCTATGCCATTTTCTGCAATAAGCACTGTATAATTCTTCAATGTAAAGTATTGATTCAACATTTTTAGCAATTCTATATCATCATCAACCATTAAAATTTTATAGTTCATAAATTCCACCTCTGGCTCTAATGTTATCTTTTCCTTATAGTATATCTTATAAAAAACAACAAATAAACAACAACTGCCAAAAAGGGGCTGTCGGTTAATACCGATTTTTAGGCTCTAAATCTCAAAATACGAATCTCCTTTAGAAATCAGTGTTTTTCGCACCTGATCTTCTATGAGAGATTCGTATTTTGTCTTTTTCGTATGTATTTTTGGGCACAAAAACCCCTCAACCTGCATATTTAAACGTACACATTTTCTAAGCAACTGTTTCTTCGATTTTTTTCTCAAATTTTTGGATTTTTTCATGAAGAAAACGATGGTATTTATTTATATTTCTTCCAATCGCATACAGCATGAATTCTTTATATACTTTTTCGGATGTCCGGTAATTGAATCGGCGGAAACTGTCATTTTCTTTAATGTCTCCAAAATGTCCCTCTGTCTGGATGGAACGAATCTGACGATTTAAGATCCCTTTCTCACTCTGGATGTTTTTATGGGATTCTTCTTTCAAAGATTCCCATTGTTCGTTGATCTTCATCACTTTATTTTTCTCTCTATCTTTTTCGGCATCATATTTATAGAGACATTTTGCTTTATGTTCACAACCACTGCAGTCTGCACATCCATACACTTCAAAGGTTTGTGTATAACCAGTCTGTGCTTTTGTTTCTGTTCGGATATGATGCAATTCTCTTCCGTCATGGCAAATATAATACAACTCATCTTCAAATATCTGCGTTTTCATGTTGTAATATTTTCCGATTTCTTCTGTATACGCACGTGTTTTCCGTTTTTCATGATCCTGCAGCTTGATATAGCTGGAGATTTTATGTTCTTTTAAGTACAGTAGGTTTCTTTCGCTGCAATACCCGCTATCTGCTGTCACTTCCTCAAGAATATCCCCAAATGCTTTTTGATGTTTTTCCAAAACCGGAATCAACGTATTATAATCTGTCCGATCATTGCTGACATAAGTCTGGACAATGAAATAATTCTCTACTGCAATCTGAACATTATATGCCGCTTTTAATTGCCCGTTCAGCATATGATCCTCTTTCATCCGCATAAAAGTAGCTTCCAGATCTGTTTTGGAATAACTGTTTCTGTCTGTTCCCATGATCTCAAAACACTCTTTATATCCCATAAGACGTTCACCACAGGCTTCCAATTCTTCGTAAAGCTGCTGGATTTCCGATTTTCTTTTTCCTTTTCCATAAACAAATGTAATCTGTTCCTGTTCTGCTATCTGTATCAGATTTTTTTGGAGCTTCAGTATCTCCAACGGAGAACAATTGTCAATCTCTATGATTGTATTATTGGATAACTTTTTATGTTTTGTCAGTTTTCTTTTTCGGTTCTTTTCAATGACATCCCGTACTTTCTCCATTCCTTCGATCACGAATATATGTGCATGGGGAATGTCATATTTGATGCCATACTCATTTTCATCAATCAAAACGTTATACTTTTGATACAATAAATCAATAGTATCCAGTAGTCCTGCAAGATGATAATTGATTGTTCCTCTCCAGACAAACGTATAACGGTTCGCATTGGCTTCTATTTTTGTACCGTCAATAAAAAGATTTTTTAGTGTGATGAATCCTTCTTTTTGCAGGCGACGAAGAAACTGATAATTCAGCTCATCCAGTACATCAGCGGTCAGTTTCTTATTCTTGAAGTCATAAAAAGCATCCCGTTTCGGCTTCTGACCTTTCGTAAGCCAGATAAAGGCGAGATCTCTTTCACATAATTCTACAATACGGTCAACAGCTCTTATCCCACGCATGTTTGCGTAAGTAACTACAGCATACATCATGATTGGGTTGTACCCGGTTCTTCCCTTATCAGAACAATTGGCTAATAAGCCAGAAAAATCTAACTCCTCCATCACTTTTTTCAGGGTATAGACTGGATCGTCGTCTGGTAAACACAATTCGAAGAAACTGAAGTTAATTTTCTGTTGCCCTAATTCAAAAAAATCGTTATAATAGTCTTTGTTTAGCATAGTTCCATTATAACATGGAACGGAGAAAATGATGGTTGTCGTTAGCCATCTTTTTCTCTTTTTATGGAAAAGTTTCAGGGGCAGGTTTGACTCATACAAGTCAAATCTGCCCCTGTTTGGAACTATCATTTCCCGACAGCCCCCTCTTTTATTACGCAATATTTCTTTATTTAAAATCTATCTATTTCAATAAATTATCCACTTTTCTTATCGTTCTCTATCCATAGATTTTTTCTTGACTGATCGTTTCGGCTGCTGTCTGCCTTCCTGCTGATAGCGGTGTAGCTTTTCCAGTACACTTGCTTTTTTCGGCTGTTCTAACGGTTTCTCTTTCTTCTGTTCCGTCTGATTTTTCCATGCCCTTAGTTCTTCATTGTATTCTATAACCAGTTCTTCTGCCTTGTTATAAACCTTCTGAAAGGCTTGCACATTGGGATAGCCTTCACGTTTTACTATCTGTTCCAAACTCTTGTGCAGACGCTTTTCCAAATCCTCTAACAGTTCAATTCGCCCTTCCAGAGATTTTCGCTCTTTGCCTTTAAATAACCCTCGTAACTCTGACAGTTGCTTTTTCAAAGAAGAAATATCCTGCTGTGTGCGTTTTATCTCCATTGACTGTCTCTGCAATTCATACATGAGCTTCTGCATATCTTTCCACTCCTGCAAGTCAATCTTTGGTACAGGTTTCGGCGGTAGTTTAAATTTAAAAATTACTTCCTGCAAAAAGTCTTTCGCACCTCGGATAATCTGACGGAACATATCCGGCAGCCAACCATGTGTCCTGATAGATTGCAGCGTTTTTTCTGTGATTTTTTCCTGCTTGATCTTCAAAATATCTTCTTCAGGAACTCCCTCAACCAATGCCACATCAACTGTCCGATTCCATTCCTGCCTTGCCGCATTGTCTGCCTTTATCTCCTCTGCTTTCGGATTGTTCTTTCCTATTTTCTTGGTTGCCAGATATACGCCGCCCTGTTGAAATACGGACAGTTTTTCTGATTCCTCTTTTACATATCGGTTGATCGTATCGGTAAACAGTTCCTTGACTTCTTTGGTAAAGGCGTTGTTCTTAAACCATTCATCCTTTTTTGTGAAGATATGGCTTTCATAAACTTCCCCTTTGGGGATAATACTGCACCCCGCCCGAAGATTGCCCTGCTCGTCCAAAACCTCTTTCTTTGTGCGTCTATGCTTTCCCTGCTCATCATAAAACATATTTCGGGTAGCAATCTTTACTTCGGGTTGTTCCAACATTTTCCGTTCACTAAATACCAGATGAATATGATAATTCGTCTTTGCCTTGTTGTGATGAAGGGCAGCACTGCATTCCACACCGTATCTTTTATGAAAAGTCTCTGTAAAAAGTCTTACCACATCATCTGCCCTATACTGAACAAAACTTTCGGGAAGTGCTATGATAAACTCACGCCCCTCGATACATTTCCCTGCCGATCCGCTCGCCTTAAAGTCCAACTGATTTTCTCTTGCAAGATTTTTCCAAAACTCCGGTGTTGCCCCTTCTGTCTGGTAGGTCGCATAGAGATATTCCTGTCGTTTCGGATTGGAGATATAATCAATCCTTCCTGCCACATCGGACAGCTTACTTTGTCTGATAAATGAATGTCTGCCTATAAGCATCCTCCTTCCCCAGCTCTCGCCAACTTTACTGTGAGTAGGTGCATAGGCACCTGTTTACGAACTGATTGCCGTATCCGGCATAAGCCTCGCAGAGCGAAATACACAGAGTATAAACCATAGGTTTGTGCGATGGGTGTATTTCGCTCTCAATCGCCGAGGGCTATTTTTATATTACATAATCTGATTATTGCTCAGACTTGAGATTTCATTTATGGGCGTATCCGCCCTTTTGATCTGCCCGTATTCGGGCTGCTTTTTCTATGACTGACAGCGGATTACCTACGGTACTTTCTTCCCATCCAGCAAGCCATATCAAGGTTCTTTCCTCTGCTTTTGTCAGTTCTACGCCTGCCAGTACCTTGTTCATTTTTTGTATCTGTCTGCCCTCCATCTCATAAAAAATCATTCACATTTCTGCTTTCTATTTCCGGCTGCTTTAACATCTGCAACACTCCCTTCTGCTAAAAAATAAAATAAATTCAAAAATCACACGTATAAGCGTATAAACGTATCTTCCATACTTTTCAGAAACCTGTAATCCCTTGATTTTCCTGAAGATATACGCTTATACGCTTCTTTGGAAAATTCTTTTTTATCTGTTTTTCATCCGTATCAACGATAGCTGTCTATGCGTATCTGCGTATGGATTCCCTGAAATCCTCTGGCATTTTTCCCATTGTCTGAGGGAATATTCGTCGAATAATGAATGTGATATTTCTTTTCATTTTCTTTTAAGTACCCCGAAAAACTTTTTGCACTCATAGGTTTTTCTGTATTGTCTTCACACCAGCGGCAGTATGCCTGATATAAATTTTTAGAAGTTGCTGTTGTATTTTCTTCCAAACGGATATACCCCGATGACTGCATAAAAGCGATAATATTATTTCCAGATTCCATAGCTTCGTGTAGATTTTTCTTTGCACGTTCGCTGATGGTAAAGCGGTAATTGTTTTTCAATAATCGTTTCAATCCCTCCAGACACCAAAGGAAAATATCGTCTGCTTCTCTTTGCAGTTTCTCAATCAGATAGGGATCATCTACTCTGTCTGGCGGCACATCTTTGACCGTAAGGATAATCTGTCTGCGGTAAAATCCATAGGAACGGTCATGCAAGGCACTGAGATTTCCGTTTCCAAAGCAGAGAAATCTGACATATAAATTCCCCTGTACGCTCTGCTTTGACTTCCGTTCCAAATCCATCTTATCCTCCAAAGTGACTATGGTTTTAATATAGTTGGTGTCTTTCAAGGCTTCCAGTTTCATATCATCATCCACCATCAAAAGCCTGTATTCCAAATCTGCCCTTGCAAAACGGTTATGCTCTACCTTTTGAATATTGCTTACATTCATATTCGTTCCGAGAATTTTTCTCATCACCAGACCGATACGGGATTTTCCCTCCCCGCCTTTTCCTAAGATAATCAATAACTTCTGTGCCTTGTTTGATGGGATTAAACAATATCCCATATATTCCTGCAATGTAGAAATATCATCTTCCTCCAACAGTTCCGAAAGAAATTGTAACCACCGTTCTGGCTTTGTTTCTTTCATTTCATAATTTACAGGCAAGCGGTTCAGGCAGAACTCCTTATTTTCTGTAAAATCTCCATTCAGAAAATAAGTCCCATTATTCACATGGATACGATCCATCTGCACCGGAAGTTCCTCTGAATAGGCTTCCAGTTTTAGAACCTCCAAAAGCTGTTTTACTTTCTTGGAAATTCCTTTGGTAAGAACCGGCTTTACCATTCTGTAAATTTCTTTTTCCACTTCGCTGTCCGGCAACATTCCGTCATAGCTGAAAAAGATACCGTTGATACATTTCAATGGCATTCTTTGCAGGAAATTTTCACAAAATGCCACCTCATCAATCTGCCCATCCTCAAACCATTCCTGAGAGTACGGCTTAGAGTTCAGTTTCCTCTGATCCAATGCTTCTTCCAGTCTGTTCCTTGTTGTTTCGTCTATATCTTTCCATTCGTTCTTCAATTCTTTTCACATCCTTCCCACTATCCAGTAAAAATTCAATCCTGTCCTGTAACTCCCCAAACACCAGTAAATCCAGATAGTAATTTATCTTTTCTGTCTGCTGACAGGCTTCTATAAATTCTGCTTTCCATTCTTCCTCTGGCATTTTTGGTGCGTATCTTATTTTCCATTCTTCCAGCAGATGAAGATAATCCGATAAAATGCAGATACTTTCCCGTTCCCATTCTTCAAATTTCTTTTCGGTCTGGTACAATGTTCTTTTCAGTTTTTCTTTCTTCTTACTGGTATTCCTTTTCTTTGCGTTATCTGTAAAAATAGGTATCTGAAAATCTTCTGCCAGTTTCTTTGCTGCTTCCAATGGTGCAAGATGAAAGAAATCTGCCACAAATGTGATCACATCCCCCTTCGAACCACAGGCGAAACAGCAAAATCCTTTGTCTACTTTCATACTGGGATGCCTGTCATCATGAAAGGGGCAACAGACCATCCCGTTTTTATTAACTTTTAATCCGTACTGTTCGGCTGCCTGCCTTGCAGTTACGTTTTCTTTTACTGTCTGAAAGATATTCATTCCATTTTCATCTCACAGCCATAATATTTTTTCTGAAAATACCTGACTGGAACTTTCCCCTTGATGATGTTATATCCGGCATTTTCCAGTTCCTCATTCATTATCCGCACAATCTCATAGGCTTTGCTTCTCCCAACCCCGAGAATCTCCATAATGTCATTTGCGGTAATATAAGATACATTAATCTGCATACAATCTCCTCCTTTTTCTGCTTTCTATCTATCCAAAGTGCTATTAAAGTACGCTTTTATCTCATATTTATTATTTAATACGTTTTTAATATGCACTTTTAGTTCGCATTTATATCATACGTTTCTTTTTCGTATTTGTCAACATATATTTTCAATATTACGCACTTGCAATTCGTTTTATTTCGTGTTATATTATCCATGAGGTGAATAAAAAATGAACGAAATGGAAGTTTCAACAATAGGAGAACGGATTAAAACACTCCGAAAAAAAAGAGGGTACAACCAGAAAGATTTAGCAAACCTTCTTGGAAAATCTCTCCGTACCATCCAAAAATATGAAAGTGGGGAAATTGAAGTATCAATCGCAATGGTCAATGAATTGGCTAAAGTGCTCGATACTACTTCTACCTATCTTCTCGGACATCAGACAGGGGATTTCAAATTTGACTGTCTCTCTGATGTTATGGAATGTTTGTTTCAACTGGAAAAAATCAGCGGACTGCACTTTTCCATAGAAACCAAAAGACCGCCCCACCATGATGGCTGGCAATGTTCCATTACTTTTGACGGAAAAGACAAATCTGCCGAACAGAATGCAGATATGTGCCTGTTCCTCGAAGAATGGGAAAACAACAGGGAATCTTTCCAGCAGTATTGCATGGCTAAAGATGCCTATGAAGATTGGAAAGATAAAACTCTTGCCTACTATGCTTCACAGGGTGTAGAGATGAAAGAACCGGAAAATCTCGATACTGAAGAACGGTTAAAAAGAAGGAATGCTCTTTTTTCTGGCAAATAGACCTACATAAGATGAGTTGAAAGCTCTTATGAAAGGAATGATGTAATTGTCAGTAACAAAAGATACAACAGGGAAATGGATGTCACAGGTACGTGTCAAAGACTATACAGGAAAGACCATCCATAAGAAAAAACGTGGTTTTGCCACAAAAAAAGAGGCTCTGGAGTGGGAAAGAGACTTTCTCAACAAAGCCAATGCAGATATGGGTATGCTGTTTCGGGATTTTGTAGATCTTTATTTTGAGGATATGGGACACCGTCTGAAAGAATCCACCATTATCAGCAAGCGTTATATGATAGATAAGAAAATCCTTCCAGTATTCGGAAAAATCCCGATCAATGAGATTACTCCAAAGGATATCCGTAAATGGCAGAACGGATTGACTGCATATCGTGATAAGAACGGAAAGCCTTATGCTCAGACCTACCTTAGAGCGATCAACAACCAGATTACCGCTATGTTCAATTATGCAGTGAAATATTATGATTTGCGGGAAAATCCATGCACAAAGGCTGGGAGCATGGGAAAGAGCAATGCAGAAGAAATGCAGTTCTGGACAAAGGCAGAATTTGAACAATTTATAGCAGCCGTACAGGATAAGCCAGCTTCTTATACAGCCTTCATGACCATGTACTATACTGGAATGCGGGTAGGCGAACTGTGTGCTTTAACACCGGCTGATGTAGACTTGAAAAATAATACCATCGCCATCAGCAAAACCTTCCAGAGAATCAATGGTAAAGATGTTGTCTGGGCACCTAAAACACCGAAAAGTAACCGGGTTATCACGATACCACAAACACTTGCTGATTGTTTGAAAACCTATATGGATAAGTGTTATGAGATTCAGCCTAACGACAGGCTTTTCCCTTACACCAAACATTTCCTGAACCATGAAATGCTCAGAGGATGTAAAAAATCCGGTGTAAAGAAGATTCGTGTGCATGATCTCCGTCACTCCCATGCCAGCCTTTTGATTGAGATGGGATGCCAGCCACTTCTGATTGCTGACCGTTTAGGGCATGAAAAAATACAGACAACCTTAAATACTTACAGTCATCTGTATCCAAACAAACAAGCCGAAGTCGCACAACAGCTTGAAAACCTTATCAACGGAACAACAGTCCCAGATAGTAGCCAACTGGCAGATGTAGCCAATTTGTAGCCAATAAAAAGAAAAGCCTCTGGAAAGCCTTATAAATCAAGACTTTCCAGAGATGTAGCAACTATTCAAACTCAATCGTTGCCGGCGGTTTTCCAGTACAGTCATACAGTACTCTGTTAACCCCTTTTACTTCATTAACGATTCTGGTTGTCACTTTTCCCAATACTTCCCAAGGAAGTTCTGCACTTTCTGCTGTCATAAAATCACTTGTAAGAACTGCGCGTAATGCAACTGCATAATCATAAGTTCTCTCATCGCCCATACATCCAACAGAACGCATGTTAGTCAATCCTGCAAAATACTGACCTAACGTTGATGCAATACCGGCTTTTGCAATTTCTTCACGATAAATTGCATCTGCTTCTTGAACGATGCGTACCTTCTCCGGTGTAACTTCACCAATAATTCGTACACCAAGTCCAGGACCTGGAAATGGCTGACGGAATACAAGGTACTCTGGAATTCCCAATTCCAGTCCCGCTTTTCTTACTTCATCTTTAAAGAGCAGGCGAAGCGGTTCAATAATTTCTTTAAAATCAACACAGTCCGGAAGTCCTCCAACATTGTGGTGACTCTTGATGACAGCTGATTTTCCAAGTCCGGATTCTATTACATCCGGATAGATTGTTCCCTGTACAAGGAAGTCTACCGCACCTATTTTTTGTGCTTCTTCTTCAAATACGCGGATAAATTCTTCTCCGATAATTTTACGTTTTGTTTCCGGCTCTTCTACTCCGGCAAGTTTTTTATAAAAACGATCCTGTGCATTTACACGAATGAAGTTCAGATCATAATGACCTTCTGGGCCAAATACAGCTTCTACTTCATCTCCCTCATCTTTACGAAGAAGACCATGATCTACAAAGACACAAGTCAGCTGCTTGCCAACTGCTTTGGAAAGAAGTACCGCTGCCACAGATGAATCTACACCGCCGGACAATGCACATAATACTTTTCCGCTGCCAACTTTCTCACGAACTTCCTGAATTGTTTTTTCAACAAAGGAATCCATTTTCCAGTCACCCTTGCATCCACATACGTTATACACGAAATTACTAAGCATTTTGCTTCCTTCCTGTGTATGCATAACTTCTGGGTGAAACTGTACTGCATAAAGATTTTTTCCCGGAAGTTCCATAGCAGCTACCGGACATACTGGCGTGTGCGCTGTAATTTTAAAATGTTCCGGCGCTTTTTCAATATAGTCTGTATGGCTCATCCAGCAAATTGTATCTGGTGATACATTTTCAAATAATTTTGATGTAGTATCCACAGCAACTTCAGTCTTTCCATATTCACTGACCGGTGCTGTTGCCACATTACCGCCAAGCATGTATGCCATCAGCTGGGAACCATAGCAGATACCAAAGATCGGAATTCCAAGCTCAAATATTTCTTTCGGACATCTCGGAGAATCTTCTCCGTAAACACTGTTTGGTCCTCCGGTAAAAATGATCCCCTTTGGATTCATTTCTTTAATTTTTTCTAAACTTAATGTGTATGGATGAACTTCACAATAAACGTTACATTCTCTGACACGTCTTGCGATTAACTGGTTATATTGTCCTCCGAAATCAAGAACGATTACTAATTCGTTTTTCACGTATTTTCCTCCTCAAATAGGTTCTCGTTTTCCAAATAAAAAATGCCACTGACATTACAAACGCCAATAACACGTTTTTATTATAATGTAGCAATGGAAAATTGACAAGAGAATTCTCTAAATCTCTAAAAATTCTCTTGCATGGGGCTTATCTGCATTTACAGCGTATTTATCTTTATGTTTATACTGCTGCCTTTCCTTTCCATTTTCCACTTCTATAGCGCCATACAAAACAGACAGCTCGAACGACCCAGTCAAGAATCATGGCAATCCAAACGCCTAATACACCTATTCCCATATATTTTCCAATAACATAACTCATAACGATTCTGCACAGCCACATGGAAACAATGGAGATCAGCATTGTAACACGAACATCTCCTGCTGCCCGGAATACTGTAGGCAGTACAAATGCCAACGGCCACAACACAATCGCAAATACTCCGTGGAATATTAATATCTGCTCTGCCACAACTGCAGTCTTTGATGACAGATTATAAGCTTTCATAATTAACGGGAGTGCCAGAATGATAATTCCAACCGTTACAATAGTCGCTACAAATGCCAGTAAATGTAATTTCACAGTGTAATAATGCGTCTGTTCATGATCATTTGCCCCAATACACCTCGAAACTACAGTTGTTACTGCAAGAGAAATCGCCATTCCGGGAAGGATTTGGAAACTTGCTACCGCATTTGCCACCGCATTTGCCGCAATTGCATATGTGCCAAATGTAGAAACAAGACTCAACACAAGAATTTTCCCTAATTGAAACATGCTGCTTTCTAATCCATTTGGAACTCCAATATATAAGATCTTCTTGACTTTTGTCCAGTCAAATTGATAACGCAATGATTTTTTTATATGCAGCGTCAAATCTTGATTACATACAAGTATTGTAATCATAATCGCCGCAAACATTCGTGACACCAGTGTCGGAATCGCAACGCCTTCTGTACCGCAGTGGAATCCATAAATTAATATTGCATTTCCGACAACATTAATCAAGTTCATCAACATAGAAACTTGCATGGAAACTTTTGAATTCCCCATCGTTCTGAAAATTGCCGCCCCTGCATTATACAATGCAATAAATGGAATTGATGCTGTTACAATCATCAAATAGGTATTTGCATATGCTGCAACTTCATCAGTAATCTCCCCAAACACTGTATTTAAAATAAAATCTTTTCCAAGATACATCAGCACCATAATAATCACTGCACAAATTGTCACAAACCATACAAGCTGATTGGCTGCTTCACATGCATCTTCCTTCTTTTTCTGTCCGAGATACTGTCCGGCAATTACTGCTCCTCCGGTAGCCAATGCTCCAAAAATATTAATCAATAAAATCATAATACTGTCAACAAGAGAAACACTGGAGACAGCTGCCTCCCCAACACTTGCTACCATAATAGAGTCTGCCATTCCCACAAGTACTGCCAAAAACTGTTCGACAACCAATGGAACAATCAATGCTGCTAATGCCTTATTATCAAACAGATAATGACTTCTGTCTGTTTTTATTTTTTCCCTCACGCTACCACTTCTTTCCCTGATCTCATAAAATAAAGAAACAAAGCAGGTGCCCCCGCTTTGTTTAAAACTAGATACTATTTATTATATCAGCAAATGCTCTATTCTTTCAATCATTTCTTTTGTTTGTTCTGGAATTCTCCCCGTCATTTTGATGATATTCGTAGTATGCGTTGTATCAAGTTCCACTGATTTTTCGATGTGTAATTGTTCCAGCAATGTTTTTAATTCAAAAAGCTTCTCTTTTATTGGCGCTTCTACAAACATACCTTTTTTTACCATTTCTGCCAATTCAGTCATCTCAAACACTGTTAAATTCATTGTGATAATTTTGGTTGGCACAAACTGATTCAAAAGTTCTGCTGTTAACTTTGCATTTTTCTCGCCATTTCCTTCTCCTGCAATTCCATACATTATAATTGCATAAAATGGGATTTTGGCTTCATTTAGTTTTTTCCCCTGATTTGCAGCAATTTCTGACGTATGCCCTTTTTTCATCAATCGCAATACTTCGTCATTTCCTGTTTCAAAACCAACATAAAGTAATCGCAACCCTTCTGCATGAAGCTTTTGTAATTCTTCTACACTATATTTCTGCAGACTGCGAACAGATGCATACGCTGCCACACATCCACAATATGGAAAATATTTTTTTATTAATTCCAGTACACGAAACATTTTCTCAAATCCAATGGACAGTGGATCCGCACCTGTCAAAAATACTCGTTCCGTATATGTATTTCCATTCATCAACTCATGTTCTATTTCCCGCAAAGGAATCTCACTATATGTATTATCTTTATACATCGAACAAAAAGCACAACGGTTGTATGGACATCCTGTTGTAACAGGTATTAATGTTGTATGGATTTCACTTTGTGGATAATGTACACTCTGAATTTCACTCATACTCGATTCCTCCTTTAAAAAGCCTTTAGAGTAGTAATTCTTATTTTTATTATACTCCGGAAGGCCTATCTATAAAAGAGAAAATGGCTAGGAATATTAATTTTCCCAACCATTGTTAATTGTTATGTTAATGCTCCAAATGTAAATATTTTTCCCGTGTCGCCATTCCTCCCCGGATATGTCTCTCAGATTTGTTTAAGTCTAATACTGTTCGTGTCTTTTCTGCAAGTAATGGATTAATCTGCTGCAATCTTTCAGTTACGTCTTTATGTTTGGTCGTTACTATTTAGAGCTGTTTTATTTTCACATTCGTCTTCCACTAAAATGCTTTCATTTAATCCCAAATCACCTAGTAAACGAAGGTAAATATCCACATTTCCCTCTTTGTCTACTTCTATTTTCTTAATCAGTCTCTTTAATTGTACGTTAGTCATCTCATGAACATCTGTAATATCCTCAATCTGCTTAAAGGTATCATTTAAGATTTTTTCCATCTGATCTCCTTTTGTCAAATTGCTGGATACCATTTTCAATTCATTCTCCAGACGATCCAGTTCTTGGCGAGTACCACCCAACTTATCATTCAATTCTTCTCTTGAAATCAAATCATCGGTATACATATCCATATATTTCTGTCGCATTCTCTGTAATCTGGCAATCTGCAAATTCAGTTCCTTCTCATACTCTGCATTTTCATCTTTCGCTTTGTACACTCTTTGAAATTCTTTCACAACATAATCGATCACTTTATTTTTTTGTTGAAGAACCCGATTAAAATATTCTTGTAAAACCTGGATCAATTCTTCTTCATCTACAGCGGTTTTATTTGGACAGCTATCTGCTCCTTTTCCATTTCTTCCGGAACAAACCCAACGCACATACGTATTTTTATAAGTACGAACTGTTCTTCGGAAAGACCAGCCACATTCTTTACATTTAATCAATGTAGAAAACAAATATTTGTTGCTTTGTCGCTCATGATTCAGATTGAATGCATCGTTTCTTCCACGAAGAATTTCCTGTGCTTTTTCAAACACCTCATCTTCAATCATACGAAGCTCCGGACGTTCCACAACAAGCCATTCCGTTTCATCCTTCTCTCTTCTCTGACCAGTCAGAAAATCACTGATTTCCTGTTTTCCATTGATAATCTTTCCCGTATAAATCTCATTGGTCAAAATCCGACAGATGGCATTTTGACTCCATTTGCAGTTTCTCTTTGTCCGATACCCCTTTTCATTCAGCATATTGGAAATCTTGGCAGCACCATATCCTTCTTCTGTGTACCACTTATAAATTTGCTTTACAACTTTTGATTCTTCTTTGTTAATCTCAAGATTGAAATAGTCTCCAATTGTTTTATCATATCCGTACACAATGTTAGGAACTCGTCCTTTTTCTGCATTCAGTTTTTTACCAAATTTCACTCGCTTAGATGTATTGGCACTTTCTTCCTGAGCCAATGCTCCAAAGATGGTGAGAACAAACTCACTATTTCCCATACTTGTCATATTCGCTGTAAGGAACTGTGTTTCAATACCTAACGCTTTCAACTTGCGAACATTCTGTAAAAGATCTACGGTATTTCTGGCAAAGCGAGAAATATCCTTTACAACAACCATATCAAACATTCCTTTTTCCGCATCGGACATCATGCGAAGAAATTCCTTGCGATTTTTGATTTTCGTTCCGGAAATACCTTCATCTGCATATAATTTTACTAAAACATCTCCGGTACGCTGGGTGTATTCGGAGAAAAATTCCTTTTGCGCTTCTAAACTGTTGAGCTGGTCGGCTTTATCTGTGGAAACACGGCAATAGGCTGCTATCTTCATAGGATTATCCTTTCTGTTAGGTATATATCATTCTGTTACTACTTTTTATTATATCGTAAAAATGGGAGATGTAAACAGAAAAATAGAGGATTATTAAGTAAGTTGTAATCTTAATAATCCCCTGCATACATTTTTTACGCTTCTTCTACGTATTGAAAAGACTGTGGCGCACTATTCACTCCGTAATCTTTCAACTCTTTTGGCTTTCCATATTTGATAACATTTTTTAATTTATAAGCAACAGCTTGATTTCTATTTTTATAATATTGATCAAAAAATTTTTTATCAATTCCTGATTTTGTTTTTGTTTTTTTCCAAATAACTTCTGGATTATCAACAAGAACATCTTCAACCTCAGCTTCTCCTACTACTTTCATAATTGGAGTTGTAGAATAAATTAGAATTTTATCTACTTGTCTTTTACATGCTTTTTTTCTAAATTCGTATCTCTTAGTTCCATTCAATATATTTTCTACATGATTAGGATTAATTGATAATAAGATTGCACACATTATTTTCACTCCACTTCAAAATTTTATATAATATATTATACGACAATCAATTTACGATTTCAACACCTTTTCGAACATTAGTTCTTGTCAACAAAAATCTTATTGACTTCTCCTCTATGAACTATTTTTTGAAATTGTTCATTTGTCAATTCAAAAAAACCCCAATACTGATTTCGTTCTAACCCTATTTCTTCTATCAAGTCATGACGTACAATTCTCTTTTTCATAGCAGCATTATAAGTCATTTTTATAGCTTTACATTCTCCTCGATTAAACCAGTAACGCAAATCATTCTTGTCAAACACACTATATTTACTTACATAATTATAAAATTCTTCAAATGAAAGAAATTCATCTTGCTTTTTTACTTCTTCTACTACACAAACAGACGTAGCTACTGCAGAATACTCTGCACTTCTTCCATATTCAGCGGTCCTATAAATAATTACTATATCTCCGTATTTCAACGATTCAACTTGCCCCATCGAACATACATATACCTTTTGAATCGAATTCGTATAAGAAACATCTGTAATAATATTTTTGTTTTCTGTTGTCAAAATAGAATCTGGAAACATAACCGAATGGTATTTAGGATAAATACTTAACAAATATTTCTTTACTGTTCCACAATCAACCAATGGAAAATCCTTCTTAATATCACCAGTTATTATATTCATTCGTTTCAAATACACATTTTCTATATATTCGCCTTCTCCCTTTGTACCATATAATTCGAAGCCAAATTGTTGCACCAAATCTATAAGTGTTTTATGTTTTTCATAAATCGTAACATAGCAAACATCCACTTTTTCGTTCGAAGCATAATCCATAATTATCTTAATAAATTGTTCACCCATTTTGGTTCCATGTGCATCAATTTTAAAAGTCCCTACCTTTAATATTCTATCTGCATAAATAGGAGGGGTAACATCTTCAACGCACAATTTTTCTACCTTCAAATATAAAAAACCTACTAACTTCTCATCGACATATTGAACAAATGCATCCTGATTGCTTTTTCTCTTAAACCATTCATCAAAGCCTGGATAATCCGCTCTCAAAGATTGAAAAAAAGAATCCTGCAAATTTATTTCAGCAAATGTTTTATGTGAGATATTATTCAATATTGTCACCTCCAATTTCTTGTATTCTTTTCATAAATTCCACTCCCGTACACTCATGTGTAATTATCACATACGGTATTTTATATTTTTCCCATAATTCCTCCGCAAACTTTTGTTCTTCATGTTGCATCTTTTCTATCGACTCTATTCTGATTTCTTTCCCATCTCTTGCATTAATTCTGCCTAAAATCAGATCAGGACAATCTTGCAAAAGTACTATTCCTTCTATCTGAGTTTCATAAAAAAAATTTTCTGGAATACGAACCACATTTCCTTCTGTATCAAAAATACATAAATGTCCATCTAATATAAAACTATTTTCATCTTTCAATTTTGCTTCTTTTATCGCTTTAATCAGAATATCTTGATTATTCTTCACATTACGGACTTTCTTATATCCCGCATCTGTTGAAGGTTGATACTTTTCAATCAAAGTACTCGCTGAATAGATATTATATTCTTCGATTTCTTTCTTAATCTTCTCTAAAAAGAAACCTTTTCCAACGCCATGTACTCCTGAAAATAAAATACTTTTCATTTATAAACATTCCTTTCCTACTTTATGCACAATTTATATTAGATTCCAAAAAAGTTTCTAAGCTACTTACTGGTTTAATCCTAGGTGCTAACATAACCATTGTTCCACCCTCGGTTAATTGACATATCCGTTTAGGGGCATTAGTTTCTTCACTATATAACGAGGGAACATACTTCTGAGCATTATCCATAATGTATTCTAGTACTTCCACCATAAATCCTAATGCCCATTTGCCTCTTACTGAATAATTTTTCTTATCTTTTTCAAATCTACTTTGCATCTGCAAAATTTTTTCTTCATGCTTGCTTGATAGTTTCAAATTTTCATATAAATATTCTTTAATAGGTTTTCCCTTGACCAATTCCACCCAAACATTTTCACTATCTATTTTTATCATCTTTTTGATTTTAGCATATTTCGCCAAACGCACTTTATTAACAATATTACTAACCAACACGGCTGCCATACCGTAGGTCGAATTATCACAAAATGTTTTCCATCGTTCAAGATATATTTCTCTAATCTTTTCTAATTCTTCATCTTTAGCATTAGCAAATCCGTAAAAATCTTCTAATACTTCCATAAACATTTCTGCATTCACTGCATCATTCTCAAACGAATATTGATCAGTTATATATACATTTGTATCTATAAATTGTTTTTCTCCCATCCAATAAGAGAAATCACGATCCACAAAAAACAAAATTTTATTTTTTTCATAAATACTCCAGTCAAAAGCACTATATACTTCTAGTACAGACTCTTTTCCGCCTACATACTGTTTTCTCATTTGAATATCAGCATATTTTCTTTTTATTATTTGTCCGTAATACCCCAGGTCTTCTCTCCCCTCACAAACAATATAGATTTTCTTCTCATCCCTTTTGTATTCAGTCTTTATATTATGTACAAACACATTGACTTTTTTCCGAGCAAGACTGTGTCTTTCCAACATATTCATTATTTTATCACTCCACTGTTAAAAATTCTTCCATTGCACATGCATATGATAATAATGAATTATCATAAACAAATGGGGATTGTGTGGCCACGATAAGGTGGTCACACATGCCACTCTTTAAGACGTCTTCCAAGATAGTTTCTTGCCAAGTAACAGAGAGCGACAATTCAGGCTCATCAATAATGATTATACTCTGTTGTTTAATGAACAAGTAAATGTAACTAAAAAGAGCTACTATTTGCTTCTCTCCAGAAGATAACTGTTCTATATTCATTTCTTTTTGGCTTCCGTCACGACTCTGAACAGTTATTGCGTATTCAAAACTTTTAGGTTTATACACAAATTCTTTCCCTGATAAATATTGATTACATACATAAAAAAAATGTTCCAGTTTGCTTTCGATTTCTTTGAGACTTTCATATCTCTTAATCAACATATTATAGTAATAAATTACAATTTTATCATATTCATCGTATACTTCCGTTTTCTCTATAATAGCAAGCAACTTTTCTTTTATCGGGGTTTTATCTACATCCAAAAGTTCATCTTCATTTAAACTTTCGAATATCATTTTTATGCTTTCAGCCTCCATATATTCTTCGGGAATAGAATCTATCTGCTGAAAGTCTTGAGTCAGTATTCCTTTAAAGCAATCTAAGTTTAATTGAGCGGAAGTTCTTGCATACTTTGATTTAATTTCCGAAATCAGTTCATGTATTGCATCATTAACGTCGCTCATACCAATATGCGAAACTTCCATCTTCAGATTTTTCAAATTATGTATAGGATAACTCTTGTATCTTCTTCGTTCCAATTCTCTTTCCTGCAGCTCTGGATTCTTTTCAATTCTTCGATATGTAGGCATATATAACACGGGCTGGTTCAAACATCTTTTCAACCACTCAGAGATTTCCTTTATTGACTCCGGAACTCTAGATGCAATTTCTTCAAGCCGTTCTATTTCTACATCAAACATTCCTTCTGGATATCGCATTCGTTCTAAATGTTCTAGCACTTTCTCTGCCATAACCTTATCTCTGAGACCATCTAAATATCTACGCCTAAATGATATAGGCAAACGAGATAATATCTCAGAATCCGCATCTATCAAATATTCTTCTGGCTTTCCCAATTGTTCCTTCGTAAACTCTTTCTGCTCTGTTCCAATGGTAATTCGAATTCGCTCAAAATCCTCTTTGATTAACCGTCCCCACTTTTCGGCTAGCGTATAATATATAATTCTTAAAACAGTACTCTTTCCACTTCCATTTTCGCCTACCATAACTAATTTACCATCGTTGATTTTCAAATGGTAATTTCTTTCTCCCCATAAGCCAATAATACAAAACTCTTTTATTTGATTCATTTCTAACAACTCCTTTAACCAATCATATAGTTCTTCACAATTCAAATTTTATTTTATGTAATAAAGGATATTTTCATTATACTTTGAGTACACACTTTTGTCCATTGATGTAATTTAAATTCAAAATCTTTTATTTTTCGCCTTGCTTGTCCTCTTCCGCACTCTTCTCAGCTACCTCCTGCATAACTCGTTCAACTTTCTTCGCATTCACCTCAACAAATACTTTTAATATGTAATCGGCGGTCACTTCCGCAGTATTCGGATTATGAAAACGATAATTCAGTTTTTGTTTCTTCATAGCGGTGCTCCCACCTCCCTTTTCTCTTTGTCCATTACTATGAAAATACCTATTAAAATAGACCTTAACTATCATCTATTCGTAATTACTCTGACATTGGCGGCTGGCAAAAGCATCTATAAAGACTGCCAATGCCAAAGTAATTTTTTGCCAATGTCATCTTTTATTCTGTGATTAACGCAACTGTTTTTCTTCCCTGACACCAGTCATAGCTTAATCTACTTTCCAATTGCTTTCTTGCATCTCTTCCTGTTCTGGAAGAAATCCCATAGGCAAGTAGTTCTGCCTCTAATTCTTCTAAACACATCACTTTTCGTTTGGTTAATAACTCCAGGATCAACTTCTGTGCCTTTTCCAGTTTCGTTTCCTTTTTCGTTCCTGCTTTCCCCATCAGCAGATCTTCAATGGATATATCGTATTCTCCTAACCATTTTAAGCCTTCTTCTCCTAAAGAAAACGCTACCGGATTTTCCTTCTTAGCAAGAGAATCCTTTTGCTGATATACCACTCGGATATCCTGTTCCTTCTCTTTTTCCACCTTTTCTACAAATAAGATGCTTCGTACTGCCGCTGCGATATCAATGGATCCCAGGGAACGGTAATCACTCTGACTTCCCGACGACTTATTCAAATGTCCAATGAGAACAATGGCGCATCCAGTTCTCTCTGCAATCGTACTGAGATGTCGGAATAATGGCCGTATCTCATTGGCCCGGTTCATATCCACATTGGCTCCCAGATAGGCCTGTATGGGATCCATGATCATGAGGCGTACATTGTTCTGGCGGATGGCTTTTTCAATCCGATCGTCCGTCATAGAAAGCTGTTTTTCATCTTCATTGATGAATCGCACCCTTGTCATATCTGCACCACATTTTGCTAATCTAGGCTTAATGGTATCTGCTATTCCATCCTCTGCTGTTTGATACAACACATTAAAGGGTTCTATGGGAAGTGCATTGGGAAGTTCCTTTCCGTTGGTACAGTATGCAGCAATCGCCATTGCAAGCCATGTTTTTCCTTTTCCCGGATTTCCCTGGATCAAAGTAACCTTTCCAAAGGGAATGAACGGATACCATAGCCACTGGACCACCGTTTCCTCAACCTCCGACATCTTCATGACCGGAACTGGTTTTTCCCTGGCATCTCTCCAACACATCTGCTTTGCCATATTTTCTACCGAAACTTCTGCTACCAGACATTCATTCCAGTCTTTCTTCACCGGTTCTAATCGGTACACGCTCAATTTCTCTGGAATAAGAGAAACAAACTGCCTGCATCTCTCATTTCCAGGCTCATCATTATCCAGACACAAGTAGATGGAATGGATATGAGGATATTCTGTATACATCCGTTTCATTGCTTTTTCACTCAATCCTCCCAGGGAAATATAACTATGCTTTTCCCATTCTTCTGGAACTGCAGTGATATAAGACAAAAGATCAATGGGGGATTCAAACACAAACAGTTTTTCATCCGTTCCTATATGGCCAAATCCATAGATTTTTTCTGAACCTCTTGCTTCCCCACGATATCGTTTCTCATCGGTTCCCCGCATAGCTGCATATCTGGGATTCTGTTCTTTGTCTCTTCCAACGAATACCACATTGTGATAGTTTTTACTTTCATAAATATCCCCTTTTTCGATCATCTGATCTACAAGCTGTTTGGATAGTTTTCTCTGCTCAATCAGGTACTTCCTTGCAATCTCACAGTTTTCATTTCTTTTTGGCAGTTCCAATCCAGGCAAGGGGATGGGGCAGACCTTCTGTCTGCCTGCATCTTCCTTCGCCGTTCTATTATTGCTGTCTCCCTCTTCGCCTAATAATTCTTTGACTGCCTCTGCAAAAGAAAGACCGTAGAATTCTTTCATAAAATCAATGGCATGACCGCCTTTATTCTGACTAAAACGATACCATTCGTTCTTGTTGATCATCACACTGTCATGTCGCAACCATCGGTATTCCTTCCCGCATCGTTTGAACTGTTCCCCTCTCCCAGAAAGAAAAACATATAAATCTGTATCATCTGCTCTTTGAATCTGTTCTCTTGTATATTCTTCCATTTTCTAAAATTCCTCCTATAATTCCATTCCATGATGTTTCTTCTTTCGTTTCATGGTTCTCACTGCCTCTTTTGTTTCTGTGGCGTGCTCCCTCTTGTTTGTTTCTGGAAGAGAAACCCCTTCGTCCTCCTCTGCCATCAAAGCTTCCACATGATTTTTGATTCCCTCATACTTTCGTAACATCGCATGGATCCGTTTATCTTCTTTTCGTAAAGCAGCTATCTCTTCTGATAAACTAGCGGCTTCTCGTTTCCATTGTCCTTCTGGAATCTTCCCACTTGGGTCTAGATTTTCTTTTAAGATTCTTTCCGAACGATAATATCCGCTAAGTTCCTTCTTATGTTCCTCTTTGAATTTTTCCCTGCCAAAATATTTCTTCTTTAATTCCAGATAAACAGGTCTCGTTTCAAAATACTCTTTCATCGCATAAAGGTTGCTGTTGACACTTCGTAAAGCAGACAATTGTTGATTCAATCGCTGACTTACCTCTTTTAGCTGAGTATCTAATTCCTGGATTTTCTCTGTCAGCTGTTCTGGGGTTCTCACATCCTGCTCTTCCAAAAAGCGGATCGTCTCTGCAAATTGTTTCAGATTCGTATTCTTCGCCTTTTGTGTTCCATAAGCGTAAGATTCTGCAACTGCATTTCTCTTGTCATAATAGTTTCTTAGATAATCTGCTAAAGTTGGCTGATGTAAGAACAGCATCCGTTCCATCAACTGGCTTTGTCGAAGCAAAGACCATTGAAGAAGATTCTTTGCCCGTTCTTTCATATCATTTAAGGCTCGGATGAGTCGGTTTAAACTTCCCAATGCAGTTGAAATTCCTCTTGCTTCCATTGCCTGTACGTTCGGTCCTTCATGCACCATCGGGATCTTATCAATCCCCCGTTCCTCATAAGATCTGGCATCGACTCTTTCTGTAAGTCCTTTTTCTTCATACAGTTCATTGCACATCCTCGCCCAGGCACTTCTCAGTTCTTCCAAGGTTTCTTTCCTGCTCCAATCCGTTGTATGCACTGCCCGAAACACCGGCTGTCCTTTCTGATTCAAAACTGGCTGTCCATCCGGTGTCAGTACTGGAACCTTTTTTTGTTTTTGTCCCCAGGTACCATCTTCCTGTAAAGGGCGGATGGGAACCATGATGTGCATATGGGGATTGGGAATTTTATCCTTTCCCTTCTTCGGATCATGGATTGCCAGATTAGCGATCATTCCTCTTGCCACCAATTGTTCTTCCACAAATCTTCTTGCAAGCTCAATATTTTCTTCCATGGAAAACTCATTCATCAAGGCAATATCAAAGCTGTGTGCCAGCTGTGCTTTCTTATTTCCTTCGATCCATTCCACCTCATTCCAAAGGGTCTCCCTGTCTTTGAGTCTCTCCGGAGCCTGTTTAGGAAGATGGATCTCCGCTAATACCACACCGCCTTTTCTCGTATAATCACTTACTTCTCCATAATACGTACATTCCAGTTTTGCACCGGCTCGATAAGCAGCACTGGCAATGGCAGACTGTCCTTTTCCTCTGGATAATTGATTCAGATGAAAGTGATAACATCCCATCTTACGCATCTCCCTGTGGCAGTTCACCTCGTTGCATCGCCTTTAATAGTGCTTCCTCTTCTGCTAATTCTCGTTCTTTTACTTCTGCAGTTTCCGCCCGTCCACGAACCATTTCATGAACGACATCACAAAACTTACAAGCGGGATCATGAAGAAGTTCATCCATCAGCCGATAAAATTCCGCCTCTGTCAGATATTTGGTATCTTTACAGATTGCTTCTATGGCTGCTCCCTTCTGGATCAACAGATGGGTTCGTGCCTTTCGCTTTTTCTTTTTCTGTGTATCCAGATAGTTCAAGGATCTCTGGATCCTATGCTCTGCCTGTTCCTTCTCAAGCTTTGCCTGTTTCAATGCAGCTTCTGTTTTTTCAATCTCAAGAAGTGCTTCCTGAGTATATTCCTGAAATGTTTTCTTCTTCGCCATATCGTTCTTTTTCTCCTTTTTCAACTCTTCAATTTTCTCTGTTACGGGATAGGCATTTCTGCCGGAAGGGGAACCCTTCTTCGGATGGATCATCCGCAAACACTTTTAGAATTTCCCTTCAGAAAGATGCAAACTCCGTAGAACGCACATACCTTGTAAGGTATATAAGTGCGCTCTTCTGCTTTCAGCATCCGAGTTATTCTTACTCAAACGGAAGTTCTTCTCCGTCTGGAAGATTCATAAATCCATCTGGATCGGTATCTTCTTTCTTTTCTGATCCTGACAGTTTCTTCCCTTCTGCGAAATAATGTTCTTCTACGATCACATTGGTGGCATAAACTTTATTTCCCTCCTGATTCACATAGCTTCCTGTCTGGATCCGTCCGCTTACTAAAATCTTCAAGCCTTTTTTCAGATATTTTTCTGCAAACTCAGCATTCTTCCCAAAGGTAACACAGGAAATAAAATCTGTTTCTGCCTTTCCATCCTTTCGATATCGTCTTTCTACTGCCAGCGTGTATCTTGCCATTGCAGTACTGTTTTCATCCTGGAGATATTTCACCTCCAGATCTTTTGTCAATCTTCCCATTAAGATTGTTTTGTTCATGTAGTTTCTCCTTTCTCTTTTCGTTTTTTCTTTGTTCTTGAATCAGGCCCGATTCCTTTAAGGTAAATGTAATTTGTTCCTCATATATCAGAACGTAGAGAGGGCTTTTTACAAATAAAAAAGGAATTTTATTTATTTGCCCTCATATAACGAAAGGTTCAGAGGGGAAAATACAGGGTGGAAAAGGAAATTTTTTATTTTTCTGCACAAAAAAATACCCCTATGACTTCAAAATTAAAATCATAGGAGTACAGTTACTTCAACTCTCTTTGGATTATACTATATTTATTTTTCACTAGAGCAAAAATCTATTTAAAATTACAAAATTGTGTTTTTTCTTATCGCCCAAAATCAATTTCGTAGTACTCAAGATTAAGATAATATTCTCCGTGATTCCAACAAAACTGAGGCTTGTCTCCATCTTTTTCTAAGTAAAACGCACTAAATCCCATGTCTGTTATATCACCATCTTGTAATAAAAAATTTCTTTTTTTATCCGTGTTCCAAGTATTGAGTCGACATAATATAAAAGGCTCCATCTCTTCTCTTTTTGCTTCTTCAGTCTCAGAGTAGAAATGTCCTTTACATAAAATATCTCCTGATTCAAACGGTGTTGGAATATCAAACCACATTCCTTCAAATGCAGATAATATCTTTTGTTCATTATCAGGAATGGCGTCATTGATTTCTATAGATAGAATCTCTAATTTTACGTTCATGTGCGCCACAATGATGTGATTTGAATTCTTCAGAGAATGTCGCCTAACTGTAATTCCATAGATGTCATATATTTCATTTGCATTTAAATATTCATTGATTTCATCAATGAGATACCTTTTGCATTCAGCTAAACTTGAATAAATAGGCTCGTAGTTTTCCTTTTTTAAATATTCCCACTTTCCATTTGAATACGCTCTAACATGATATTGATAAGAATAAACTTCATGAACGGGACAATTGAATTTTTCCATCCACTTGTTTTGAATATACATATACTCCTTCAAAAAATCATGTACACTTTTTATTTCCATCATATTCATTCGCTCCGGCATAGAATCATTCGGTAAATGAGCTATTACTTCCTCCCATGCCTTAAATTTCTCTTTTAAGGGAATCTCTTGGGATTGCCATATCAAATAGGCAGCCTCCGGTGTCGAAAAGGAATAATTTATTTTTTTGAGATATGCCTTGATAGCATTGGAGCGAATAAAACGAAAAATATCCATTTTTTTGCCTTCCTCTTTTTCAATTCTCTCATAACCAGTGAACTTTCATATACATATTTTCAATTTTTTGAATCAGGTAACATACCTGCTTTCTCCATATATTCAGGAAGATAAATGGAAACACATTGTTCAGAAACCTTTTTTACAACTTCTTCCATGCGAATGGCAGAACAACAATTTGTCAATGTAATTCCATCCAACTCTCTTTTTTCATATAGAGAGACTAGTTGCAACTGCCTTTCATAGTTTTCTAGCGGTTTCTGAAAATACTCAAGATCGATTGACATTCCCAAAAAGGAGTCCCAATATAAATCCATTTCATTAGTAAGCACTGTTCCAAATGCTTGCATATTCGTATAATCTCCACAACATATTTTTCCTTTCACGGATTTGTCATAGTCATTCCACGTATTTCGCACCGGACATTCATGTTCTTGAAATCCTTTTTCCATCATTTCTTTAGAGTCCCAGGTTGCAATATAAGATAGTACAAATGGTCGATTGTTCGTCCCTTCATATGTTGTAAGAATATCGCCTCGTTGAAAAGGCGTCGGAAAATTAAAACATAATCCTTCTAAAAAAGTTCATAATCCATGCTACATTCATTCGTGTCAACTTCTAAAACATCTAAATTACGATTCAAGATTATGCTTCCACTTCTTTTTTGTATCTGTTCAGAGTATTTATTAATTGGACATTTTAATATACGAATTTTATCAATGACTACATCGTCCTCTTTATTCTTTGTAAATTCATTCTGTATACAATGTTGAAGACACGATTTATAATCCCCAAAAAAGGGTTCCTGCAATCCACTCCACCCAAAATAAGAAGCCTCTTTCTGAGAAATTTCATGTATCTCATAACAATATACACAGCTTTTATGATTATAAAAAGCTTCCAAACTTTGTTTTTGAAATTCTATGTAACACTTCAAATATTCATGAAGGCTTTCAATACAAAATCTTCCTCTTTGCCTTGTTATAGAACAATCTGACATTGTATCCGTTAATTCTAACCATGCATCCATCTTTTCTTGCAATGTTACTTGTTTGCTATGGTATATTACAAAAGCAGCTTCCAAAATCGAGAACTGATAATGCAATTCTTCCATATATTTTCTCACATCTTTGGAATTTATAAATTTATAAAGATTCATCTTTACGTTCACTTCCTTTAATACGAGGCTTTAAAATTATAAATCGGCTTCATAACATCAATCACCTCAACTGTGTCCTCAATCACACCTACTATATCGTGCAGTGATTTATAAGCCATAGGGGACTCATCTAGTGTTTTTTCATTAACGGATGTGGAGTAAATTCCTTCCATAGATACTTTGTATTCTTCCATCTTCAAAGTTTCACTTGCCCGTTTTCTAGACATGACTCTCCCCGCCCCATGAGGAGCAGAAAAGTTCCAATCCGGATTCCCTTTTCCCACCGCAAGAATACTGCCATCTCTCATATTGATTGGTATTAAAACTTTCTTTCCCACATGAGCTGCAATGGCTCCCTTTCTTAAAATCTGTTCCTCTACATCAATATAATTATGAACCGTATGAAATCCTTCCTCTCCAGTAATTCCTATCTGACTTAATATAATATTGGCAAGTATCTCTCGATTTCTTACTGCAAATTTCTGACAAATATCGATGTCATGTAAATAAGCTTCCATATATTTGCCATATAAAAAACACAATTCCATCGGCATTGTAATTGGTTTTGGACTCCACTGTAATCCTTTTAACGCTTCCTGAATCTCATTTCTTCGTCCGGATGCCTTATATTCTTTAATCAAGGCTTCCTTTTTCTCAAAATACGTTTCCTTTCCCTTATGTAAATCTATTGCAAGCTGCTGATAGAATTCTGCTACCTGTTTTCCAAGATTTCTGCTTCCGGTATGTACAATAAGATATAAAGAACCATCCGCAGCTTTATCAATTTCTATGAAATGATTTCCTCCACCCAAAGAACCCAAACTTTTTTCAATTCTTTTGGTTTGCTTCAAATGACGATAACAACATAGCTTTGTCAAATCAAATTTTTCTTGTCTGCTCTCCCAGATATCTCGACCAGAGGGAATGGCATGGCAGACCTCATCAACTTTCTCAAAATCCAATGTTTGATTCGGTAGTTTAACCGTATACATTCCACATCCGATATCGACACCTACCAGATTCGGAACAACTTTATCCTTTACTGTCATTGTGGTGCCAATGGTACATCCTATTCCCACATGGACATCAGGCATAATACGTACTTTACATCCTTCTGCAAAATCCTGATCACACATTTCACGAATTTGAGCAATTGCATCTTCTTCTATTACGTTGGTAAAACATAACGCAGTTGCTTTCTTTCCCTTGATTTGAACTCCTATTACATTAATCATATTTTTACCTCTTTTTAATGTATTGTCCACCACATATCAAACAATTTGCGGTAACTGTTCCCTTTTTTTATTTCTCCCTTAAATTTTCTTATAATTCTATTTGTATACTTCTTACAGTATGGAGAAACCTTTCCTCTGTAAATTCGCACGTAGTATGCCGGTGCCAATGTACAATTTTGACATTCATCAACTTCATGTACAGAAATACTATATTTACTTAATTTTTTCAATTTTCGCTTATACTTTCTGTTATACATTCTTCTTTTTCTTCTTTTGTATTTATTATACATTGGCATATCTCCATCATATTTTCTCCTGTCTCCTTTAGTGCAAAGTCTGCACAGTATAATGCCTCTAACCGAACTTAGCATTAAAAAGTTTTTAGAAATGAAAATATCTGCATTTTTTATAAGAGATTTGAACTCCTTCTCATTTTTATTTTTACAACTATAAAACCTTAACAGATAAGAAATAAATACAAAGGCACTATAACAGAAACTATAAACTATCTTTTAAACTGTAAGCCTTGATTTCCACTTTTGTGTTTGCAAATATGATCAATTCTCGGAAAATATTATTACAAATTCACCTCGAACGTAT
Source organism: Faecalicatena sp. Marseille-Q4148 (assembly GCA_018228665.1). Taxonomy (NCBI): domain Bacteria; kingdom Bacillati; phylum Bacillota; class Clostridia; order Lachnospirales; family Lachnospiraceae; genus Faecalicatena; species Faecalicatena sp. Marseille-Q4148. Next base: position 2,875,463 of record CP073692.1, on the reverse strand, counting down.
ACGTACTATTTACTACATTTAATTTCGACTGAACTTCTAACATCCTCTCATACATGGATTTTCCATATGTTTTCACCTCTTGAATATCATAATTTGTATATGTATATTCAATTTCATTCCCATACCCTGTACGATTGCGCTCTTTTCTTTCTTTATTTCCCAACTTTGTATAATACTCATAATTCTTATTCAACATCGCCATTAAGACAAGAGCTTCATCCACCGTAATCTTTTCATCTGGAAGATATGTAAGCGTATTAAACACATTTCTGGCATGTTTAATTGCTCGTATCTTCTGATCTATCATCTCAATTTCTTTGATCGTACCCATACAATCAAACTCTGGTCGCAAATCTTCCGGATTCCCTTCAGATACAGCAACAACAAATGTTGACAATTTATTGATTTTCTCCACTAACTGATGTCTGTCTTCTTCCAATGAACGTATTAACTTCTGCGCTCCATCTGGTGTGATTTTCATAAGCATATTCCTCCTAATTAAATTGATTTTTCTTTTATAATGTACTTTTATCTGGTTTCCATCCTTGGTCAAAATGTGATCTGTAATGTCTGCTGTTATCATATATAACTCTAGGCTGCTCATCCAAGCCAAACTTTTCCATAATCTGCGGTATATAATCTGATGAAATATTTGGATTCATATACACAATATATTTTCCTTTGGGAGTAATTTCAACACGTCCTCTGGGATAGTAATTATATGGATGATTACAGCTTTTAGGCTTAATTTTTCTCCAGATTTTCTTGTGTACATAGGAATCTCCTGATTTTGATATACTAAAAGTGAATTGCTCTTCTCTGAAAGGGAATGCCCATATTTCATCTTCCACTAACCAAAAAACACCTTTTCGTGGATGTTTTATTTCTTGATGAATATTTTCTTCATAATGAATGATATAAACTTCCATTCCATAGCTTTCTGCCCGCTGTATCATGTCATTTGTTCCTCTGGATACTCCATTCCAAAATGCAATGAGAATAGAATTCACTCCTTTCATCGCATATTCTGCCATTTCCTGATTCCGTAGATAACCTGCCCTTTTCCCATATTTTTTCCAGTCTGCCGGAAACCTTACTAGTTGTATTTTGTGTTCTAACGCATATTTCTCACCTAATGTATCTGCACCTCTAGCCCCACCGGATATAATCACAGGTTCGTCAATGTCTTTGAGAATTTCATCTACTTTTTGTTCAAGCAATTCATAATCAGTAAACATTCTTCCTCCGGCAACGATAATCCTTATTTCCATTTTTCCTATTTCCTCTATTTACTACCAATAACGTTTTATTAATCGGACCATATTTTCAATTTTTTCCACCTACAAATATCGCATTATTAATCTCTACAAATGCCTGAAGCCACCAATCCACTGAATCCCTGTAAGAAGAATTTTCTATTGCTTCTCGTAATGTCGTTTGATACTCGATATATTCTGGATAATTCCATTGTTCAGAATGAATTACCTTTCCCTGATCTGGACTAAACCAATCCATAATATAATCGTTTTCATCTTTTTTGAAAGGAGCACATTTTAAATGAAGGATATGTTGATAATCATTCCGTCCTTTTGTTGTTGCCATTTGCAGCGTATGCAATTCCACAGGAACATGAAAAAACTTTCTTGTATCCGCAATATTCCAATATCCGGTTTGTAAATTGGTTTCAATCACAATTAGATGAAGCATTGTTTGATTGACGAGTCGTTGTGCGACTCCGTATGGAATCCCGCCAATATCATCATACAAACTAATAAGTAACTCACATAATTCATGATGCCTTTCATCAAACATTTCCTGCGTATCCACCTCTTGAAGCAACGGCAAATGTTCAGAAAGAAAATATTCTGCTCTTCTCTCATATTCTGTCTTTTGGTTAAATGTTGCCTTTTCAGGAAAATTGATTCGCCTCCAAAAATCACGATAACTTCTCCTAGCCGCCTTAAAAATCATCTTCTCACTTGAAAAATTTTCTTGAATATCATAGTAACTAAGAATCAAAAATTTATTTTCATTGCTAACAGACTCTTTTCCCTTATTCTGTTTTTTCCTTTTCATCTCATTTAATGCATCAAATACTTTATGATAAATGACTTGATTCGGATAATATCGATAGTCTGTAAAAATCGAAAGACCATCTTGATAAAAATATTCTAAAATTGCAGCCGCACATCCGGAACTACGGCTTTCGCCATATTCACATTGGCAAATAATATCTAATCCGTCTTGATATGCTTCAAAAATAAACTCTGCCAGATCACATGCTTCCGTAAAATATGTATTATAATTCAGACCATATTCTGGTAATACAGATAAATCTATATCATGAACTGCCACTTGAAACAAACGTGCCGGTTTTCCCTTATAGTCCACAGCACAATAATTTTCATCATGAAATTTTCCAGGCGGATCATAAAAACTAATCACCGCTATATTCTTAGGGAATCCTGTTTTTAGCAACATTTCTATTGCACTTCTTGAATAAATTTCGACTTTCATTTTCCTTCTCCTAACTTTTTGATATACTCTATAAAATACTTAGTTGCATCCCATGTACCATCTAGTATTTTTTTCTCTCCACACTCATCAATTAAAACAAGACTTTTACTATACTTTCTACGACTACATATATCACTCTCTTGAATCTCACCTAACATTTCCTTTGGATTTTGTACTAGCTGAAAATGCAAAATGTATTTCTCAACCACTTCCTTTGAAGTATTTCCTGTAATGTAGAAGGAAGAATAATGCGAAAACTCATTTTCATATTTTGTAATCCATTTTGTACCATCTTTCATACACACATATACATCAATCCAATGCACCTCTTGATGTGGAAATGAATTTTTTATCTTTTTTTCCATGTCTGATTTCCTACCCGAAACATAATTTTTCCATTTTTCACCTGAATATCACAATCGTCTATGTCTTTCATTTCAATAATCTTATCTGTATCCAATACTCTTCTTACCTGTAGATTGGTAGATTGTTCTCTTACTGGCATGATACTATATTCTAAATCATGATCATGTCCCCAATACTGCAACAAATAAAGTTGTATCAACTGCCCATTTACAATTTTAGATGCAATAACGTATGGTGTTTGCAATTCATTGATTACCTCATCATTTTCATAATCCCAAATGATGGTATAGCCCCACTGGCTTTTCTCAGCAAGTAAATGAATGAAACAAAATTGTCCATCAATAGAAATCTTCCAATCTTCTAAACCATCTTGTATTTTTTCTTTGATTTCTAATGTTTGAATCTGTTTTTTCAACAACTCTTTGGTCGTACCATTGCCAAGAGTGACTTGACAAATACTGGTTTCATTTAATAATAACTTGGCTTCCAGTGCATATAACATAAACTTTCCCTCTTTCCACTGTTTATAATGCTCCTTCATACATACAGCACACGGACGATATCCTGCTTGGATAGCTGTGAGTTCATCTGTAAAAAACACCCTGTGATTTACGTAATTTCCATTCTGAATATGACGAAGTGCAGACGGACAGTCTAGTCTGCCATAAATTTTTAGCTTTCGATGCCCACCGATTGTTCCTTTTTCTGATGACAAATATTCCTTCCCATCTTTTCCTATTAAGTGATACATTAGTTTTACCTCTTGTTTTTTCTATATATATCTTACATCAATAGATGGGATAAAATAGGTGCATCTAATTCTCTAAAATATACATGTTTTCTTTTAAACAAATATAGTGAAGCTCTTCTGTTGTACTACAACTATACTCCAAGATTTCGTTATTCCATAAAATACATGAAATTAACTCTTTCCATTCCGTGTATCCCTGAAAATAATCTAATGCATCTGCTTCATCTAACTTTCCAAACCATACAAGCAACAGAATCGGTTTATTCTTTCTGATAAATTGTTTCAATTCTTCTATCACTTTATCATCAAATGCACGTGGACAATTTTCCGGATTCATCCAATGTTGCAACATAACTTTTGGCTCTGTATTTACTCCAAAAGACATTGACGGAGCATTTCGTATACCTTTCGTTTGAATTGTCCCCCCATAAAATTTAATTCTAGGGTCACATGAATCATTACACTCGGAAAAATAGATGTAATCATGTATCACTCCTGTCCGGGATATATCCGCTTTTCGTGCAACTAACTTTGACATAGAAAAAATATCTTCCTTAGATTCGATTATCTTTTTCATTATGTAATTCCCTATCTTTTTGCTTCACTTACTTTATTCTTTCAATAACAGCGTATCTGATAACATGAGACAAAAATGGTGTATCTAATCTGTTATAGGACAGAAAAAAGCCTGCCGTTTTCGACAGACTTTTCTACTAAAAATTATTCATTTAATACACCTATCCTTACCATTGCGGATTCTGTGATTTGTTTTACTTGCTGAAGTTTCTCAAGCAATGTATCATTTAAGTTTCCTAGTGCATATTTATTTATATATCCATTATTTAAATTATCAGAATCTTCTGTATGATCCTCTTCATCTTTAAATGTTTTTATAAAAGCTTCCGCTGAAAGAATCATTTGCATTCTCGGCCATACATAAAAGTCTACCAATAAAGGAGATACATCTCCTAATTCATCATGAAGTAAATCTACGTAAAACTGATAGGTACATTTTAGGCTTTTCTCTTCAGCACTTCCATGTTCCAATGTGCTCCAGGATCCAATAGGTCCCTTCTCTTTATCTTGTTTCATAAAATATTCTGGTTTACTTTTTTTAAGAGGATTTTGTTTCCACACTAAATTATCAAAATACTTTGTATATTTTTCTAAATTTTTGCCTTTAATATAACATCTGTTAATCCATTCCAAACTGAAACTATCAAGTGGCATATGGCACGCTTCACACTTCTCCAAATATTCTTTATATTCTTTTTTCCCGTACCAAACACAATACATATATTTAAAAGCCATATTTACTATCTTTTGTGCTTGACCATATTTCATCCCCCAATAGTCCACAAACCACTGACACCATTTATCATGTTGCTCATTGAATTTGTCTTTATTTCCATCACAAAGATACTTATAAATATCCTCTGCAATACTCCGTAATTTATTATTTTCTGTTCCGTCAGCTTTCTCATTTTCAACCTTAATCTTACTGATTTTTTCTTGTCCCTTAAAAGTTCTACAAGCATCTAAATATCCGGAATAAAGCGCATCTACTATGACATCTACTTTGTCTTTATCTTCTACAAAGCATGCTTTGAAATCTCCTCTAATGGTTTTTATGAAACTTTCAACTTCCTTCGGAATTCTCTTTTCTAAATCAAAACTCACTTCACACAACTCCTCCCAAACCTTTACCATTGCATACGTATCCAGTTCACAGTACTTCAATAAATTTCTTTTTGCCTTTTCCTGCTCCTTTTTTGACATATCCTTAATCTTCGGAAAAATTGTCATTGCTTCAGACCCATTATGTACACCTTCCAAGCTATGATAATCCAATTCAGGATCATTTGGAAAGATTGCAGGAAGTACACTTTTAATAGAAAAGGAGCCTCCCATTGCTCGATTGTAATAATAACCTGACTGAAATGGGACTAGAAGATCCACAATATGAGCTTCTATATTTAATAAATGCGCTTCCAAGTCAGGGAACATTCTAGCTAGTTCTTTTAATCTTGTGCATTCAAAAGCTTTATTATATGCGGTCACACATACATTCATTGGGATGTCCCTGCATAATGCTTCTGCGATCTCACGTAAAGGATTTATCCCCGACTCTGCCAAAAATTCTTTATGCTTCAATAATCCACCCTTTGATTCGATGTAATGAAGCGAATATTGAAATGGAATCTGTTGGTAAGGCTTTGTTCCATCAAAAAGAGGAATCACTGGCTGCATGGTTTCAAAATCCAAGAAATACAACGGATAAGTTAGTTGTTCTAAGAATGCTCTGATGTTCTCTCGTTCAACATAGGTTCCCTTTTCCTCTAAGACAAAGCTTATTTGTCTTTGCTGTTTTGGATTTTTGATCACTCCACTTTTGTTTAAATCCTGATAGGAAATCAAACCTTGATGGTAATATTCCAGTTTTTTCTTAAACGGAAGTCGATACAAATCAAAGACCGATTCTTTTGGCACATGCTTTGTACAATAGTTCCAGTAGGTGCATGGATAAGGAGAATAACACCCTACTTCCAAATCACAGGCGGGTTCTTCTGGATTTGTTAATATCTCCCGTGCTTCTTTTAAATGTTTTTTTACGTCTTTTAATTCTTCCTTTATAGCATCAGAGACATCTCGAATACAGAATAATTTTTGTAGATTAAGTTCTCCTTCTCGTACATAGTTGCTATTAATATTTACAAGATATGTACCTGTAACGGATACACCGCAATGCTCCAATACATATTTTTGATATGCAATATCCGCCGCATACACTGGTTCCACATCTTCCCTATCTACGATTGCAGTCGAACTTTTCACTTCATAGATAGCCCAACCATCATCTGTTTTCTTTAAGATATCTACTGCACAATAGCAACCTTCATAGGAAAATGCGGCCTCACAAATAACAGGGGTATCTTTTTCCATTTCACTCTTTGTTTTCTCCAACATAGTGAAAAGATCCAACTGTTGATCCACATAGCTTGTCACAGCAACAAATGGGCCAAATAAAGATTTGGCTAATTTCCCTACTTCCCGTCCTGCTTCCATATGTGCATCTGCATTTCCATCTGTTACACATTCTTCCGGCCGATGCTGATTGAGCCATGCTAATTTCGGGCACTGCCAATACGAACAATACTTTGACTTTGAAAATGCTTCCATTGGTACTCCTCCCTTTTTATTCCTGATATGCTTTGAGGGCATTCTTTAGCTCTAACCGCATCTGATTCCTCAATCTTTCTGGCGATAAAATAACAACATCCGGTGCAAAGTTTTTTGCAAACTGTAAGATAGAACGCTCATTGACTCTTACACGCACTGAAATATGTGTTTCTGATTCATCGTAAAACTGCACATTTTTTCCAAACAAATCGATCACATCGGATATCATTGGTTTTACAATTCGAAGCTTTACATAAGAGTTGGAACTGGAATACATGTAAATATGTTCATTCATATACTCCGTTAG